>CAZVFJ010000351.1:0-3057 GCA_964625825.1 uncultured Leptospirales bacterium
TTCAGCCGAAAGATTATACGGTAAGAAACCTCACCCCGGCCTGACGGCCACCCCTCTCCTCAGGGAGAGGGGTATAAACAACTACTACTGGCCTTCCCTCTGCTTCTTTTTGAATTCATCAAGGTTCCTGAATATATCGGTTTTATCATTCTGGAATTTTTTCATAATTTTATCATATGCTTCTTTATATTCAGCCTTAACTTTTTCAATTGCTTCACGGTTTTTTATCTGCTGATTTAAAACAGCATTACCTTTTTTAACTGCGCTCCTGAAACGCCCGGCAGCATCGCTACCCTTATATTCATCAGCAAGATTATTCATGTTTGAAATAGATGCTTCATTCATCAACATGCTGTCCTCGAGCTCTGAATCTGAATTTATAATTTTCTCAGCCGATTTTTCCAGCTCTTCTTTAGTTTTAACTTTTTTTGTCTCCGATCTCAGAGATGAAATCTCCTCAGCGTCATCAGCGGTGTCACCCTCGAACTTATCCATGTAACGCTCATATTTTTCAGCCCTTTCATCGAGGTCATTTTCAATGTTATCATCCCGCATATCCTTCCAGCTGGAGCTCTTCACTTTACTCTCTCCGGATACCGGCTCCTCCGATACATCAGCTTCAAGAGAAGAACCACTTTCGAGGTCGACCTTTCCATATGGATTACGAACTGCGAGATTTCCTTCATCAAGCACAACATAGGTATCCCCGCCTTTACTTACAGCAACATCAAACTCGGTTCCGCGCACTCCGCAAACAGTGGTCGGGCTCCCGATTTTATACTCACCTTTTTTTAGCTTCCCGAATTTTCCTTTAACCTCTCCGGAAACAATTGAAATTCCATCTGAATCCTTAATGTTTTTGCTCCCTATTTGGACAATGGAATTACCCTGAACAGTAATTGTGCTGTTTTCGTTTACCGCAAGCTCAACTATTGAACTCTTTCCTGTTTTAATAACATCGCCGCTCCCGACTATATCCCCCACTGTAACAGGTACAGTTTTTCCGCTCCTTACAAGTGAAACCTGCCCCAGGAAAAATTTCACACTCATCGCGGATGCGGCAGCAGGTAAAATCAGCAGCAGGATAAAAATCCCTGACACAAAACGAATTGAAGGTTTCATAACACCCTCCGGTTATAAATTTGATTAAATATAAATGATTCTACGAATAATTACAACAAAATAAATCCATACTATTCCACAGAATATCCGCAAAAAATTTTTTATGCGGCCTGTCTCATATCGTAATAATTTTTAACATTGCTTGACAACAGGCACAATAATTATAATCTTCTCAGGAGACAGGAATGAAATCAATGGCTGCAAAACTCACAAAAGAACACCTTGAACAGATAGGGGATTACCTTGTAGAAAAATACCCGGCTATCCGCGGAGGAGGAAGAACAAAATCATATTCCCGTGATTTTGAAATCGAAATACGCGAAAGAATTGTCCGCGTTGAAGAGGAACTGAAAAATCAGAGAGAACTTATACTTCAGACTCTTAATTTTAACAGTAAGCAGTTTGAACAGGTTGATAAAAGATTCGAACAGATTGAGAAACGGTTTGAACAGATCGATAAACGATTCGAACAGGTTGATAAACGGTTTGAACAGATCGATAAACGATTCGAACAAATCGACAAACGGTTTGAACAGGTTGATAAGCGATTCACAATGATGATGTGGTTTACCGGCCTCGGGCTTACCATGGTCACCGCTTTTATAACCGGAGTCATGGTCCTGTTGAAATAATCGGCCTTTGCATTTGTATTTAACTTCAATATGAATAACAGATTTGATACAATAATAACAGGTTCAGGCCCGGCGGGGCTTTTCTGTGCAATACAGGCCTCCTCTTCAGGGAGAAAGGTCCTCGTACTTGAAAAAAACTCAGAAGCGGGGAAGAAGCTCCTTCTTTCAGGTTCTGGTCAGTGCAACTTCACTCATACCGGGAGCACCGCTGAATTCCTTAAACATTACGGCGCAGCAAAAAATTTTGTAAAGTCCGCCCTCTCCGCCTTTACAAACACACAGCTGGTTGAATTTTTTGAGTCTCACGGAATAGCGGCCATAACGCGGGAGGATGGAAAAATTTTTCCTGCCAGCATGAAGGCACGGGATATACTGACTCTCCTCCTCAACCTCTGTAAAAAAAATTCTGTAGAGATAAAATACAGTTCACCTGTTGAATCTGTATCACATAATGGGTCTGAGTTTGCAATCAGAGCGGGTGGAGTTAATTACATTAGCAAAAATTTTGTCATAGCAACAGGAGGGAGCTCCTACCCTGCAACAGGATCATCCGGTGACGGATTCAGGCTTGCCAAAAAACTCGGCCACATTGTTACAGAGATAACTCCGGCTCTTACACCTCTTTATATAAAGGATTATGCCCTTGCAGATCTTTCAGGAATTTCAGTGAAGGGTAGCAGAATCACGCTCCTTCGTGATGGATTAAAAAAATGGTCCGGGAGCGGCGATGTCCTCTTCACTCCCAAAGGCCTCTCCGGTCCGGGGATACTCGACATGAGCAGGCATGCCGGGAACGGCGATCAGATCACCATCTCAATAACTTCTATGACTCCTCAGGAATCTGAAAATCTTTTTTCTGACACACTGAAAGCTGAGGGTAAAAAAGCCGTGCGGAATATACTGAACAGATTTGACATTCCTGAAAGGCTTGGAGATGCACTCCTTATTCGTGCCGGAGTTGACCCCTTAAAAAAATGCGCCGGGATTTCAAAAACAGAGAGAAACAGAATATTTGAGCTTATAAATTCATTTCCCTTCACTATCAAAGAGAAAGGGAACTTCCGCGTCGCAATGGCAACAGCAGGTGGAGTGAGCCGCGACGAAATTGACCGCCGGACAATGGAATCAAAAATTATAAAAGGCTTATTCTTTGCAGGCGAAGTCATAGATGTTGACGGAGACACCGGGGGATATAATATACAGTGGGCATTTTCGTCCGGGAAGGCAGCAGGGGAAAGTTTACTTTAATCCCCTTCCCAAGGGGGGTGCCCGCAAGGGCGGGGGGATCTTTCAGGAAACCATA
>CAZVFJ010000352.1:0-3039 GCA_964625825.1 uncultured Leptospirales bacterium
CAGAGCAAAGAGCATTAAGCTTAAAGCCAGAATCATCACCGCTCCTGAAATCTTTAAGAACAGAGTCCCCCATAATACGGGCTTTCTCATCTGATTCCCACGAAGCTCTGAATTCCTCGTTTGATGTGAACTTAAAATTATCAAAAAAAGAAGAAGACACCTCGCCCGCTACGGCTTTTCCAAAGGGAAGCAGACATATAATGACAAATGTTAATGAAAAAAATATCCTCATAAAAAAGTTATAAATTATTTTTATAGACAATTTTTTATAAATGGCTGCAACAAATCAACTATTTTTTTTGATTTTCAGTAAATCTATCAGAGAAAAATGATCATGTTCCTGTGAAAAAATCTTTGATCGCCATACCTTCGATCAATCTGATTATAAAGTGCTAGAATCTTATAATCTGAATAAAATCCTCTTTCATATAATTCCCGTTTATGTCTGTCAGACCGCTCTCTCCGCCTTTAATTATTATCTTATAAGTATTTCCCTCAAGGACCTGGTAAAGCCCGAATTTCAATCTTGTAAACCTAGTAGTCACTGTACCCGGCCAGTCAATATTTACAATCGCGGGAGTAGAGCCCTGACCTGTAACTGTTTCCAGATGTATTTCAAGAGTCGATGGATTAATAGCTGCTGAGATGCCCAGACCTATATCATCGTATAGCCCTGTTGATCCGCTTTTACCCAGGTCGAGCACCGGTATCATACCCATTGGCCACTCAACGATACTGTTATCTTCCCGGATATCTCCTATAGAGGTAATGACCGGGCTTAAAGATCCGGGCCCATCAGTTCTAAATACAAATCTGTAATCATGATCAAGTGAATTTTCTTCACGGTCTCTCACTGTTGAGGTAATTTTCAGAGTATATGTCTCTTCACAGGAAAGGTTTTCTGTAAAATTAATTACTCCTCTTGTAAAAGTAAGTCCACTCTCTGTAATAATTGAACTGCTTATATAAAATGGGACAAAGGGAGAAATACTAACCGCACTTTCAAGGTTATCGGCAAGGATCTCTTCGCTGAAATCGAGTGTAATGACTCCATCTTTTTCAGCGCCTGTTACTATCATACTCTCATCCAGGATCAGGGGGGGAGTAAGGTTCTGGTACGCAGAGAGTGTCGGTTTTGTGAAATCATCCCCCACGGTAAATCTGAAAACTGCCTCTGTACAGAGACTATTGCCAGCTTCATCTTTTATGCTGTTTGTTATATTCACAGTATATGTAACTCCAAAACTGAAACCGTAACGGGGAGTAAAGGTTATAACAGTTGAATCTGAATTCTCATTAAAAAATCCTTCAACTGAAGGAGATATTCTAATCCCCCCATAGACACTGCTGAGTAAAACCGGTTCAGAAAATGTTATACTCACTTTAGTGTTTTGAGTATTCCCTATACTGTTTGCCGCAGGAACATATGAAACCACACGAGGCTGTTCCAGATCTCCCCCTGTATAAAATGTTGAGAGGAACCCGCCATCAAGGTCATTGCCCTCTCTGTCTTCCGCACCTTCTGTTATTCTTATTGTATATTTTTCAGCCATTGAAAGATTTGTTTTTGGTGTAAAAGATAGAGTCCTTCCGGCACTATCCCATGAATAATACCCGTCGATACTCCCGCTTCCTGAGCTGAGAGAGAACTCCCCGTTTGTTTTAACTGTATCCATCGATTTACTGAATACCACGATAACTCTTGTGTCAGGGAGTATTGTAATGCTATCTCTTTCAGGAGTAACACTTACAACCGACGGCTGTTCAAACATATCATCCTGATAGCAACCCGAAAAAACGATGAGAGCAGTAATAAATAAAATGCTGATTTTTTTCACAGAGCGGCCTCCCTGAATTCAATAACAAAGTCATCCCTCATGTAATTACCTCTTACATCTTTAACACCATTCTCACCCCCGGCAATTGTAAGCCGGTATAATGCTGGAACCTGCCCTGAATTTCTGTTAGTCATCCCCGCGATATTAATCTTTGCGCTACTGTCTCCCAACCATTCTATATATGCAATATAAGCTGAGCAAGGGAGTTCATCCTCGCCGGTTGTTCCTTTGAAGGTTTCTATCATCACATTATCAAAGATCGAATATTTATCCATTTCAGCGGCAGTTGAGGATAATTCATCAGAAATGAATTCAACCAGTAAGTAATACTCCCGGTTAACCGGTGTCCCGCTCCCCATATCAATTATTCCAGGCCATGTATCAGGGATAGGAGTAAAATCGACGTTATTATTTGACCCGCTTATTGTCCCGCATTTCACGTAGAGTGAATCCGGATTATCAGTAACAATCTCAACACTATAGCGTGAACTCATTTTCAACTGGTTTTTATCCTTTGCTGTTGTTTCAACTGCTATTTGATATTTTGTCTCAGAATCAAGTGGTTCTAACGGCCTGAAACAGCATATAAAATCACTGCTCCACTCATACACCCCTGCTATGGATGGTGTAACAGAAAAAGCCTTTTCAACACTCTGCCTGTCCATACCTTTAGAAAAGGTGATCCCTATTACAACATTACGCGAGATGCCATGTACAGGGGCTGATAAATCCCATCCCGCACCGGGAAGAGTCCAGTCATACATACTCACCACGACGGGTGGAGTAAAATCATTTCCTGTTATAAAATTCACCACATAATTATCCCCGAGGGAATTCCCTGAACTGTCCTCTGCTGACCCCGATAATTTTACAGTGTAAAGTTTCCCGTATTCCATGTTGCCTGTAAGAGTATAGGCCAGCCTGCTGTTAACAACTCCCGGTAAATTTTCAGACCATACAAAATAGCCGTATACATCCGGCGAAATACTGAACTCCTGCTCAACACTCTCCCTATTCATAGACTTTGAAAAATTCAAAACAATATTCTGGTTAACAGTTATACCTTCAATGGCAACCGTGCTGTATGCCGGGATTGAAGAGACAACAACCGGTGGAGTAAAATCATTTCCGACATAAAATTCTGAAATAAAATCGGACTCCATTATATTCCCGTCGAGGTCCCTTATGGTTCTTGGAAGTT
>CAZVFJ010000353.1:0-723 GCA_964625825.1 uncultured Leptospirales bacterium
CGGTCTTTCAACCGGCTTTTAAAAGTGTTTCGAAATTTACTTAGTCGCAAAGTTCGAAAAGTGCAGCCGCACCCATACCACCACCAATACACATAGACTCAACACCATATTTCTTGCCGAGTCTCTGCATGTTGCTTACGAGTGTAGCGAATATTTTTGATCCTGTACATCCCAGTGGGTGTCCAAGAGCAATAGCTCCACCTGTTACATTAATGAAAGCTTCTTTGCTGCCGAATTCCCAGTATTTATTATCAGCAATACCGAGTTCACGCGCACAATGTATTGACTGTGATGCGAAAGCTTCGTTAAGCTCAATTAAGCCATCTTTTATAATTTTGTCCATTGTCATTCCGGTTTTCTTGAAAAGTAGCGGAATAGCATATTTCGGTCCAACACCCATTTCGTCAGGTCTGCAACCTGCAACAACATAACCAACAAGTTTAACTTTAGGTTTTACACCATATTTATCACATGCTTCTTTGCTCATGATAAGGTTTGATGCTGCACCGTCAGTTGTCTGTGAAGAGTTGGCAGCTGTAACTGAACCTGAGTTTGGTACATTAGGAATAGGAGCAGAGAAAGCTCCTCTGAGTTTAGCCATGTTTTCAAGGCTGGCATCTGCCCTTACACCATCATCATAGTCTACTTTATAATAGTCTTTTTTATATGAGCCATCAGCCTGTTTTACAAATTTATATGCGTTAACAGGAGCTATCTCAGTAA
>CAZVFJ010000353.1:733-1180 GCA_964625825.1 uncultured Leptospirales bacterium
CGGTTGAGCTATTACGCCGTCATCATAGTCGACTTTGTAGCTTACTTTTTTGTAAGATCCGTCTGGCTGTGCAACAAATTTGTATGCATCAACAGGAGCGATTTCTTTGAAAAGACCTTTTGCATGAGCGTCAGCAGCCTTGAGGTGTGAATGAACTGCAATATCATCCTGCATTTCACGGGTGATGTTGTATCTTCTTGCAACGTTCTCAGCTGTTATACCCATTGACATATAAACTGTATAGTCTTTTGCTGCCCATTCCGGGTGAGGCCTTGGAAGGTTTCCGCCCATAGGAACTATTGACATAGACTCAACGCCTGCGCCCATGGTAACTTCATGGAATCCTGACATAACTTTCATAGCTGAAATAGCTATAGCTTCAAGTCCTGATGAACAGAACCTGTTTACTGTAGCACCGCATGCTGTGATTGGGAAACCAGCCATAAG
>CAZVFJ010000353.1:1190-3028 GCA_964625825.1 uncultured Leptospirales bacterium
AATACGTCCGATGTTAATCCCCTGTTCTGCTTCCGGGAATGCACAACCGCACATAATGTCCTCAACTGCTTCGTATGGAACTTTTGATCTTTCCATAGTAGCTTTGAGTGTTGTTACGAGGAGATCTTCCGGCCTTGTCTGTGCAAGGAGCCCTTTTCCTCTTCTACATCCTGGTGTTCTTGTTGCTTCAACGATATATGCTTCTCTCATATACCTGAACCTCCTAGAAATTTTTTAACCGGAAATATATCATAGATATATTTCCGGATTTGTGCAAATTTAAAAGTTTATGAATCTTAGATGAATAATGGTTTACCTTTGGTAGCCATATGTTCAGCCATCTTCTGTGAGCCTTCCTGTTTCCAGCACTCAACAAACTGTTCTCTTTCGAGTGTGAGCATTGCATCTTCAGAGATAGCTTCTCCTTTGTATGCTGTACCACCGGAAATTACATAACCTACTCTTCTTACAACTGTTGCTATATAAGGAGCAATTTTGTATCCGGCAAGCATATCAGGAATGTTTGCATCAAGAGCACCCATAGCATCCTGGCCGAAAACTTTTACTGGCATAGGAACTGGAGCTGTATATCCATCTTCAGCCATCTTGATAACTTCTTTCTTGGCTTCTCCAATGAGATAATCCCTGTTGAATACTATTCTGTCCTGTGGCCTGAGGAATCCTTTAACTCTGGCTTCCTGTGCAGAACCTGAAGGCATTGGCATAGCAATTTTCTGGAATGCATCGAGGAATATTGCGAGCCAGTCAGTCTGAGGAACAACAGAAGATTCGCTTATTCTTTTCCACATCTGATAGCAACCGCCGCCGGCAGGAATAAGGCCAGCACCAACCTCTACGAGAGCCATATAAAGTTCGTTGTGTGCAACGATCTTGTCTGACCATAGACAAATTTCACATCCTCCGCCGAGAGCCATTCCGAATGGAGCAGCAACTACCGGGTATGGAGCGTATTTTATCGACTTCATGCAGCTGTGAGTACCAGCGATAAAATCATTGATTCCTTTGAAATCTTTAGCTTTTGCAAGTGAAAGCATGTATTTGAGGTCTCCGCCTGCACTGAATGCCGGTGGCATTCCGCCTGCTTCATTACCTATTACCATACCAGCACCGTTCTGTCGAACGTATTCAATAGCCTTAGGTACCATGTCGATAATTTTGTCGCCGAGGGCATTCATTTTTGTATGGAATTCGAAGCAGTATACATCGTCTCCGATATCAACAAGTGAACAATCTGTGTTCCCGAGAACAACTTTAGATTTATCAGCTTTGATGTTTGAAAGGAATACCATCTTCGGGCTGTAAGGAACATCTTTGTAGCTGTCAGATGCGAAATCCCAATACTGTTTTATTCCGTTCTGAATTTTGTAGAATGTTGCTCCGCCTTTCTCAACCATTCTTTTAACATTGGCCGGAATTGTGAATCCTGCTTTTTCAATTTCAGGGAGAGAATCTTTAAGTCCGAGGTTGTCCCATATTTCGAAAGGACCGAATTCCCATGCATAGCCCCATTTCATACCGTTGTCAAGATCAACGATTGTGTCAGTAATTTCAGGAATTCTGTTAGCTGAATATACAACCATTGAAGACATAAGTTTCTTGGCGAAATCGTTGTTTTTGAAGAGGTATTTCTGTTTTTCAGCAGTTGTTTTAAATTCTTTTGCAGCCTCAACAACTGGATATGTAGCTTTTGTGTCATAATCAACGTGCTGAAGTGTTTTGATATCGAGAACTTTTTTGAATTTTTTGCCGTCTGCGCCTCTACCTGAAAGATAGAAACCGCCGTTTTCTTTTGTTTTGTTCCCGTACATTTTCTTTTC
>CAZVFJ010000354.1:0-3005 GCA_964625825.1 uncultured Leptospirales bacterium
TATGAAGCTGTGTGATAGGGGAACCCCTGTAGCCGAGTTTATGTTCTATCCCTCCGCAGAAAAGATCGTTAGGTTCAAGCCCTCCTCTTCCATTCCCCCTTAATTTCGGCACGACAAAAAGAGAGATACCTTTAACTCCCGCGGGAGCCCCTTCAACTTTCGCGAGCATAAGGTGAATAACATTATCTACCGCGTCATGTGTACCGGCAGAGATAAATATTTTCTGCCCCTTTATATTAAAATATCCCTGCCCTGTGCGGATAGCCCTGGTCTTCACATCTGATAGTGAACTCCCTGCCTCTGGTTCGGTTAGGGCCATTGTCCCCTGCCATTCCCCTGAAAACATCTTCGGGAGGTAGTATCCTTTCAGTTCTTTTGAACCGAAATTTAATATGAGGTTCGCAGCCCCGGAGGTGAGTCCAGGGTAAACGCTCAGGGAGTAATTGGCGGCAGAAAACATATAGCTGGTTGCAGCAACGATTGTGCGCGGAAGCTGCTGGCCTCCATCTATGGCAGGGAAGGGGGCAGCGATAAAACCTATCTCCCCGCATTTTGTGATGAAGTCCTTGACGGCGGGATGAACATGGACCTGTCCATCCTTATAAACCGGCGGATTTTTATCCATCTCACGCAGGTACGGACGCATCATCCTCTCTGACATAACGTATGCGGTTCTCAGAACCATATCCAGTGTATCTTTATTGAATTCACTGAAGTATTCATACTGTGAAAGTTTTTCTGTCTTGAATACTTCAAAAAGAAGAAAATTAATATTCTGCCTGCTTACAAATTTTTCGTCCATAAATTCCCCGCCTGCATATATTTTTCAGTTTGAATCGATATAATATATTTTATGAAAAAATTTAAATTCTTTTTTCTAGCTCATTCCGAATTGTTGGGATAGCCCCCGCACCCTCAAAGCTAGGGGGCTCACTTTACCCACATTTATTCTTTGCGTGCTGAATAAATTTATTCCGGCTGACCTTGCCCCCTAAATCCAAAAGGGGACTTTATAAATTACTGTTTATATTTACACTTTTTTAATACTAAAATAATATAAATAAGTCAAAAAAAGTATAGAATGAGTTAAATAGCCCCCTCAGGGGGCGGCGGGTAAGCATTTCCCAGGGGAAAAAGTTCATTCCGCCGGGGGCTCAGCCGATTTTATTGTCCGTTAAAAGATGTGGGCAGAAGTGAGCTCCTGGGGTAGATTTAGGGGGATGGACAGGAATCGTTTTCACTTTTCCTAACAATCCGGGAAGGGCCTTTTTTCTAAATAATCGTATTTTTGCATATTATCAATTCATAATTGTCTCCTGCAAAGGCTCGGATACAGAAAGGGGTATAAACAGGCATTAACCACTGAGTTACGGAGTACACAGAGAAAAAATATTTAAAAATTATTTTAAAGAAACTCCATGAACTCTATGTCTCCAGCGGAGCGGGTGGGACAATTCAAAATGATTAATATTGCGGATGTATATTGCATGCATATAAATAAAAAAGCCTGTCATTTCTGACAGGCTGTATTCGGGGTTGACGAGACTCGAACTCGCGGCACCCTGCGTGACAGGCAGGTACTCTAACCAACTGAGCTACAACCCCTTTTTGTCCTGAAATATTCAAGACGAGAATCAATAAACATTTTATCACTATTTATGTCAACGAAAAAAATTTGTGCCAGTTTGAAAAAGATTAATATTTTTTAAAGTGCTGTTTTCATAATATTTCAGCATTTACGTTTGAATTAGGTCATTCTTTGTCATTCCCGTCCCCGCCTTTGCGGGGATAAACGACCGTGGGCGACCGTCGGAAGTCCACTTGTGAGAAATCTGAAGCATATAAAAGAAGTGGATATCCGCCTGCGCGGATATGACATATGGATTATTCTGTACTAATCATTTCGTAAAGTGCTATAACCCCCCTTCTAATCCTGTTAATAAAATGATTTATACGTTGAACCTGAAGTTTATTATATCACCATCCTCAACAGTGTAATCCTTTCCCATTACATGAAATTTTCCTGCTTTCTTGAGTTCTTCTTCGCTGCCGAGAGTGATCAGGTCAGTATATTTCATTACCTCCGCGCGGATAAATCCCCTCTGTATGTCGGAGTGTATTGCGCCTGCTGCGTCGGGAGCAGATGAGCCTGACCGTATCTGCCACTGCCTCACCTCATCCTTCCCAACTGTGAAGAAAGAAATAAGGCCCAGTGTTTTCATGGCAAGGAGAGAGAGCACGTTAAGCGCCGGTTCAATTATCCCGGCGTCTGCCATAAATTCATTTCTCTCCTCTTCACTTTCAAGGGCGGAGATTTCAGCCTCAAGTTTTGCTGAAACCTGCATTACTTCAATTGAGAGTGGAGCGAGCAATTTTTTTATTTTATTGAGCAGCGTTGTGTCGCGTATGGTATTATCCCCCACATTAAGGACAATAAGAATTTCTTTTTCAGTTATGAATGGGTATCCGGAGAGAAGCTTTTTCTCTTCATCTGTAAGAATGAAGGAGCGGAGGTGCTTATCCTGCTCAAGATGAGTTTTCATCCTGTTTAGAAGTTCCTCTTCGACATCGAGTTTAGCTTCATTTTTTCTTTTCCTTGCTGCCTCTATCCTTTCAAATCTTTTTTCAATAAATATCAGGTCATGCATTATGAGCTCTGAGTTGATCATTTCGATGTCGCGTACAGGATCAACTGAACCGTTTGCGTGATAAACAGAGTCATCTTCAAAAGCCCTCACGACATGGCAGAGGGCATCCATCTTTGAAATATCGGTAAATATCTTCCCGTCACGTATAGAATCGCTCTCAATTTTAGGGAGAAGCTGGAGGTTGATCCTTGCGGGAACTTCCTTCTTCGGCTCGTACATCTTCACAAGGCGGTCGAACCTTTCATCCCTTATGTCCGCTACTCCTGCTGTTATCTTTTCACCTGTTTCTGAAGGTTTTGAACCTGTCAGAAGTTCATAAAGGCTTTTTTTCCCTGTCTGGGGCAGTCCAATGATTCC
>CAZVFJ010000355.1:0-3001 GCA_964625825.1 uncultured Leptospirales bacterium
TGATGAACAAGAAAGCGCAGGTCATGGAGCTCGGCGCACACTTCGTCAATGCCACAGGCCTTGACGCGGATGGTCAGACGATGAGCGCGAAGGATATCGCCAAAAGCATAACCGGGATTCAGGTCATCAATTCTGAGGAATGCCCCTATCTCTGTTCCATAAGCGATAATATCCCCGTTATCAAGCAGTTCAAGCGAGCCCATATCATCCGCAATGATTATCATGTCGCGCAGATATTCATGGCCCATATTTCTCAAGGCCTCGAGGGTTTCGGATTTTCCCGCGCCGGTATCCCCTATGAGAAGGATCGTGGAATTTCTTCCGTTTTTCAGCATGACCCTGACAAGCGCTCCATGGAATGGGAGCCTCTCCCTCTTGATCATAATAGCATTGTGCATTGTGAGCACCATCTTTTTAAGAAAACCGAAGTATCCAAAGATATCCCTGTTGGGGCAGGCCGCTATCATCATTCCGTTTTTTTCGTCATCGTAAAAGACGGCAGGTACGTCATCAAACCTGTAAAGAGTATCCCCAGGGACACCGTAGAGATAAACAGCGTCAGGCTTTTTATCCAGATCCTCATCTCCGGCAAGTTCAAAGAGGTTGCAGAGAGAGAAGGCAAGGTCGTAAAATGTTTCGTGAGTGTAAATGAGTATAATGAGCTCTCCAACTTTGGCAGGATAGCATAGCCACTCTGCGCTGTTGATGTCAAAAAGATCCATGGGATTTTCATTAATCTTTTTGAATGTACCGCTCCTCTTGTTGCTCTTCGGGTTGAGAATAACAGGAGGATTAAGCAGTATCTGCCTTATCATCAGAACATCACGGAGCTTTCTTAAACTTCCAGCGGGGTAGGGAATATTCTTGGGTATTCCGATAGCGCCTATCCTTGCTCCGGCAGGGAGCTGCCTGTAAATTCTCGGGTGCGTACCTGTTATATTCTCCTGTATGTCACGGTATGTTCCCATGACAAGTTCAGCAAGGGTTTCTACTGTCTGGTTAAAAGTCCGATAGGGCCTGCGGTCAAGTGTATCCCCCTCTGAATCACATATAATATATCTTTCAAAGTTTCTCCAGTAGTTATAGAGCTGTTCGACGAATTCATTCAGTAGATGCGGATGTCTGAAAAATTGTTCTGACCCATTCACAATTTTGGGTATATAACTTCCATCCATATGTGAGAGATCTTTCAGTGTTATGCGCAGTATATCTCTTTTTTCCGGGGTAATCTCACCTTCAAATATATCAAGGAGGCGCGATTTCTGTTTAGATAGTTCATCAATGAACCTGTTCAAAATCCTGTTAAAAAGTTCGCTCTGCAGAAGCTCATCCTGAGTTTCGCATAACCGCCCTTTTGTGTAAATGATGATTTTATTTTCTATCTCCCTGTATGAAGGTTCAGCCATGAATATCACCTCTGGTTTTGATTATATTCCGGCAGCTGGAAGATGTATCGCCATCTCATGCCGGGAACAGTAAAAATAAATACCGCCAGGAAATTTCCCCGGAATTACGGATGGTACTAATATAATATAAATCGGGGCCGGGTAAACTTGTTATGAACTTAATTTTATCAGAACCATCCGCCAGTGATAACAATGTTTAGAGACACGTTTCTGAAATCTTCATCTGTCAAATCAAAGCTGTTGATCCCTGCGGAATGCCTGTATGATATCCCCAGGCCTATTCTTATATATTCGGTGATATTCGCGTATAAATATAACTCGGGCATAATTACAAAAAATGTGCGGGCATAATCCTCCTCGCTGTCATCATCCCCATCGTCATCAGGATTGTCATAACCGTATGCTCCTCCTCCGATTGTCAGGGCCGGGGCCAGAGTGAAAAGTTCATCCGGCCAAAAAAAATACTCAAACATTACTCCGCCGTAGCCTAACGTAACTTCTTTAAATTCACCTTCATAGGGTTTTCCTGTAAACTCCTCCCTGTCTGTGGGGTATAAAAGAGCGTATCCCGAAAGACCCAGTACAAAGGAATGATTAATAATCCATCCGCCGCGGATTCCCATGAAGTCAGCCCACTGGCTGCCTACCTTTGTATACTGGTTTGCAATACCGGCATACCACCCGTGTGTCATTTTATCAGTATCCAGGATTATATTTTTTTCCGGTTTTTTGTCGGGAGGAGTTTTAATATCCCCTCTAAGCATTGCATATTCAGTGATTGATGTCCGGAACTGCTCTGTGCCTATTGTAAGTTTCTGCTCCGGTTTTATTTTTATCTCTGTTTCATACAGGTTGTTACCTGTATGGCGTGTGATAGTATAATTCCCTTTTTCAAGGGCAATTTCAAGTTCAGTGCCGTAGGATTTATATGTCTCGGCAACGAGCACCCTGTCGTTGTTTCGTATATATATACGGCCCGAGAGATTTTTATCCAGAATAAGCCCGCAGTTACTTTTCCTTATATCAGTTATAATTACGTCTCCTGTACCTGTCATCTGTATATCATAATTGGGATGCTGGGGCCCTCCTGATGTTTTTTCTGTGCGCGCCAGTGTTTCATTATATGCATACTGGTAGGCCTCGTTAAGGGTTATCCGCCCGTCTTTTATCATGTCCGCCGATCCTCTCAGGCCCGAAACCAGATAATATGTGAAGAATGAACCTTTAATCGCTTCAGATTCCTGTGAGGCTTCATCAGAGGAGCTTGAAGTCATGAAGGCATCCCCTTTCATATTGAAAGAGGAATCCAGGAGAAACGGCGCTTTGAATTTCCCGCCCTTAATTCTCGTGAATGCACCAGATGAACATGAGTCGAGAATCGCGATCCTTACGTCAGCCTGTAATGAACGGATATCATTTTTTAATTCCCTGTATAGAATTTTCTCTCTGCCTATTAGTATTGCTTCGCTATCGGAGTGGCCTGAGTAGTAGAAAATAAATTCAATCCGGTTTTTCCCTTTTTTTGCCCTGGAAATTTCATCTTTTATTATGTTCAGCGCAGAAATAAAATTACGTCTGTCGGGATCATGAAGGAG
>CAZVFJ010000356.1:0-2988 GCA_964625825.1 uncultured Leptospirales bacterium
ATAAAAAAATCCCCCTGATTTCAGGGGGATTTTTTTATTAAAGATCGTTAGTAAATTGCTGTGTACACATATCCCCCTGTTTACCTTTAAATCCCTCCAGTTAAATTAATTCTTGAAAAAAATCCTTATATTCCTGAAAAATTGCATTTATTGAAGTTTTGCGCCTGCAAAGATATTAAGCCTGTAAAACGGGTGTTAAAGGTAAAATAAAAAGTCCAGGCTGAAGATATAAAACTAAAAAATCCGGATTAAAAGGTATTTAAATGCACAAGGTAAGAGATTTACGTAATTCATACATAGATTTTTTTAAGGCACATGGTCATAAAATTGTCCCTTCAAGTTCACTCGTTCCAAAGGATGACCCCACACTGCTTTTTACCACAGCGGGAATGGTTCAGTTCAAACCGATGTTTGCCGGTACTGTTGATCTTGAGTACACACGGGCTGCTTCGATACAGAAATGCCTTCGCACAAGCGATCTTGAACAGGTAGGCCGCACAAAGAGGCATCTTACTCTATTTGAGATGCTTGGTAATTTTTCTTTTGGAGACTATTTCAAAGAAGAGGCTATTGATTTTGCCTGGGACTACTCCACAAACGTTATCGGGTTTCCTAAAGAGAAGATTTGGGCAAGTATCTATGAAAATGATGATGAGGCGTTTGAAATATGGAATAAGAGGATCGGTATTCCTGCTGATAAGATTGTTCGTCTCGGTAAGGCTGATAACTTCTGGGGGCCTGCTGGTGATACAGGGGCGTGCGGTCCCTGCTCAGAGCTCTATTTTGATCGTGGCGAGGAGTTCGGCTGCGGGAAAGCGGATTGCAAACCGGGGTGTGAATGTGATAGGTATATGGAGTACTGGAACCTTGTCTTCAATCAGTTTAACCAGGATGAAAACGGCAACCTCCAGCCCCTTCCACGCACTGGTATTGACACAGGTATGGGCCTTGAGAGGCTTGCAACACTTGTCCAGGGTGTTGACTCTGTTTTTGAAACTGATGAGCTTAAGTCTCTTATAGAATTTGTAAGCCGCGAGTCGGGGAAGAAGTATGAAGGTCCTAATATGCTTCCGATAAAAGTAATTGTTGAACATGGAAGGACTCTCACATTTGCTATGTCTGACGGTATTTATCCATCAAATGATGGACGAGGGTATGTTCTCAGACGAATACTCCGAAGGGCTCTACGCTTCAGCAGGCTGCTCGGCCTGAAAGAACCTTTTGTTTACAAAGTAGTTGATCCCATTGTAGCAACTATGGGTGAGTTCTACCCGGAAATTACCGAAACAGTAACAAATGTAAAGAGTGTAATAGAGGCGGAGGAGAAAAGGTTTCTCGAAACAATTGAGAACGGAATGGACAGGCTTGAAGAGATTGTAAGGTCAGCCAAGAAAAATGGTTCAGGAGTTGTTACAGGCTCAGATGCATTTGTACTTTATGATACATTCGGATTCCCTCTTGAGATGACCACAGAAATGGCAACTGAGAAAGGATTGAAGGTTGACACAATTGGTTTTAATTCTGAAATGCAGAAGCAAAGAGATCGCGGAAAGCAGAGTTGGAAAGGTACAGACCTCGGATTTGAGTCTGTTTTTGATGAAATTATTTCAGCAGCAGGGAACACGGAGTTTCTCGGGTATGATATGGATTCTACTGATGCGAATATAGTTCTTCTTTATAAAGAGACTTCCAGGAGCGGAGCACTTCTGGAAGGGGACAGGGGCCTCATTGTCCTTAACCGCACACCTTTCTACGGTGAGTCTGGTGGCCAGGTTGGTGATATTGGCGAGATTATCTGTGGAAATTCTGTTTTCAGCGTTGAGGACACAAAGAAGCATAATAAAACACATATACATATAGGAACCGTTGTTAGAGGTTCGTTCAGAGAGGGAGATAAAGTAGAAGCAAAGATTAACCGCGTGAACCGCAACCTGATTCGCGCGAATCACACCGCAACGCACCTGCTACAGGCTGCGTTGCGGCAGACTCTTGGCAGCCATGTGAAGCAGGCAGGTTCCATTGTTGACCCTGAGAAGTTGAGGTTTGACTTCTCACATTTCAATGCTCTCAGTGATAGTGAAATTGCCCGGGTTGAATCTCTGGTTAATGAGAAGATCTGGGAGGGAATTGATGTTACTACTGATATTATGAACATCAAAGATGCTGTGAAACTAGGCGCTATGGCTGTTTTTGATGAAAAATATGAGGAGACAGTACGAGTACTTACAGTTCCTGGCTTTAGTATGGAGCTTTGCGGCGGAACTCATGTAAGTAATACAGGCAAAATTGGTCTCTTTAAGATTATGAAAGAAAGTTCACCCGGAGCGGGGATCAGAAGGATTGAGGCTGTAACCCTTAAAGGACTTCTAGACAGGTTTAATGAGCAGAGAGAGATTATTTCGACCCTGACTGAATCTATCAATATTCCTGAGACAGGACTTATTAAAAAAATAGATGAGATTGTTGCTAGAAGCAAGGCAACCGAGAAGGAACTCGATAAGTTTAAAAAAGCGGCAGCTGTTTCTGATGTTGATTCATTTATTGCTTCAGCAAAAGAAGTGAATGGAATTAAGATAATCTCAAAAGTTTTCAGTGACCTTGATGTTGATGGATTGAGAAGCTTATCTGATTCATTAAGGGAGAGAGAGCAGAACTCTGTGATATGTCTTGGTTCTGCCGCAGCCGGTAAGGCTATGCTGCTTTATGCTGCGACAAAGCCTGCTGTTGATAAGGGGATCGACTGCGGAAAATTGATTAAGGATACTGTTGTTCTTGTTGGCGGTGGGGGCGGCGGACGCAAAGATATGGCGCAGGCCGGTGGAAAAGATGCTTCCAATATTCAGAAGGCCATTGATGAAGCTGTGAAACTTGCAGAAGGTATGATTAAATAACAGAGAAGATGGTTGTCTATATTCTATAATAATCAGTTCCCGGGGGCTGTCTAAAAAGGCAGCCCTTTTTTATTTTAATTAATTGAAAAAAATTAAT
>CAZVFJ010000357.1:0-2981 GCA_964625825.1 uncultured Leptospirales bacterium
CAATCCATAGTAAAACCTCACGCTCACGTTCAGTTATATGAATCTCTTTTTGAGCGGGTTTCTTAATATCAGACATATCTGAATATACCATAACAAGCTGATGTGACGCCAGATGAATCAGACTGAGGGCTTCTTTATCACACCTGATGTCCTTCTCAGAGCCGGCAAATCCTATACCTGTTATCCTTCCTGACGGGTGAAAAATAGATACCCCTATACCGCAACAGAGCTTAAACTCTTTTGCTTCATCCATCACCCGCTGAGCCTCCCGGGATATACCCTCCTTCTGAATATTATCCCAGGTAATTGGAGCTATGGCACTGAAAGCCTTCTGATAAACGGGGTCATACTCTACATAGTGATTATCTTTATAGTGGTTTAACCATTCCTCAGGATAGTTTACCAGTATCCCGAGATTTTCCTCTTTTTCCGAAGTGGAACAATGCGATATTTCAACCAGCATAAAACGGTCGATGCCGAATCCACTTAAGAATTTAAGGAAAGCAGTTACCAGTTCTTCACCGTTTTTTGAATTATTAGATTCGTAAACGAAATCAACAAGATTCATATTTTATTTTTTATCCTTAAATAAATGTTCAGAAATAATTACCTATTTATTTGTTTAAAATGAATATGAAAATCAAAGATATTAATAAAATTTATCTATTATTTTACAAACTATTAATATAATTAACCGGAAAAATATAATTTTAAGAATATTTTTTTATTAATAGCTCTCTAATATTGCTTATTTTTTTACTCTTTTATACCGATAATATAATAACGCTTTATGCGTACAGGAGGCTTATATGGATGTTACATCTATAGGAGCTAATACAGCTAAAAGTATTGAAGACATGGGTAATCTTCTTAAAACAATCACAAACGCAAAGTTCGGGATTGAAGAGAAACTCATGAAGGCTGATGTTGCTGAAAAGGTTATGAACCCCGGCATGGGGGATAATCTTGACATTACCATCTAACGAAATGGAGGGGAACAAACCCCTCCATTTTTATCTACTCATGAAATGTAATTCTGTAAGCGGCATCTGTTCCGGGAGGGACTTCATCAAGAAGCTCAAATTTCAGACCGGGAAAACCCTCCGCCCTCTCCTTAACAGCTTTTGTGACAAGTATCTCCCATGCTTCGGCCATATCCTCACCGAGCTTACTTGCTGCGTTGACCTCAGCTCCAAAAACATCCTGATCACCGATTCGGAGCATCCTCCCGTATCCAAGACCAATGCATAGAAGTATCTGTTCTTCATCAGGTTTCTCCATGTTATATTCTTTCAATACCTGATGCATTTTCCGGCAGCTCTGGATTCCCTTCACTACATTTCTGAATATTACAAGAAGGCTGTCTCCTTCACTTTTCAGAAGTATTCCATCGTGATCCTCAATTACAGGTATAAGCAGCCTTTCTGATTCATAAATCGTCTGAAGAAAATGTATAATCCCGAACTTTGCCACTCCCCGAGAAAATCCCGAAAGGTCGGTGAACATAACACACCACTCCTCACCGAATAGATCCCATATTCTTTTATCAATAAGTTCCTTATCTGCGCCGGGTTTAAGCCTCTCATCTATTAATTTTTCGAGCCTGTCCTCTGACGCTCCGACTGCTATTACTCTGCGGTATGCCATCAACTCCCCCCATTAATGCTTTTCTGATTTTATTCGAATAATTTATACTATGCCATAAATAATGTAAATAAAATCCCGACTTGTCCCTTACTTTTTTAAAAATATAATCCGTCATTTAAATGAATTCTTTCACACTACATCAATGTATAGGTATAATTTTATCTTTGATAAAAATTTTTCAGTGATTCTTAAATAAAGAAATCCCTTCTCCATGTTAAATTAAAAATTATTACCGCTAATATTTGATATTTCTACTAATAATTATACTTTTATATCTTATAAGACTTAATTTCAAAGTATCAGTAAGGCGTTACCATATAGGAATAAAATATTTTGATAAATTAAGCTATGTTCAATCTGAGGGGAGGTCTACTTTGGAAGACAGAAACAAACCAAGAATAATATTTCATGTGAGCGCTTCTCTTGACTTCCATGGCCATACCATAAATGGAAATGTGGAGAACCTCAGCATAAGCGGTATGCTGATCAATACGACTGACTTGATCCCTGAAAATGCAGAAGCTAATCTTACTGTTTATCTTTCAGGCTCCTCATCCGAACTGACCCTTAACATGAATTGTGAAGTGATACGCAAAGAACCTCATGGCATTGCGGTAAAATTTACGCAGATGGATATTGATTCATACATTCATTTACGGAATATTATAGAGTTTAACAAAATGGATGAATACAAGCTCATCAAGGAGTTTGAAGAATCAGATCCGGGGACAAAAGTATGATGATTAAAAAAATATCTCAATCTGCCGGCCAATTTCCAGTTTCCGTACTATACTACTATTAATGATTATTTCATGATTTCAAATGAGCTTATCAACCCACGAAGCATTGTCATTGTTGGAGGTTCAAATGACCTCTCTAAACCCGGCGGTACAATTCTTAAAAATATAATTGATGGCGGTTTTAACGGAGCAATCAACGTATTAAATCTAAAAGAACAGAGCATCAAGGGTGCAGCCTCATTTCATGACGCGGAATCTCTCCCGGATACGGAATGTGCCATTTTTGCCGTTCCTCCTGCCCTGACAGTTAAAACAGCGGAACTACTTGCGGACAGGAAAAAGACAAAAGCTTTCATTGTCCTTTCGGCAGGATTCAGCGAAACCGGGGCTGAAGGCGTTGCGATGGAAAAAAGGTTAATTGATATAGTTAACGGCGTTAACGGAACACTCATAGGCCCGAACTGTACCGGTGTACTTTTCCCGGGATTTATGGGGGCATTTGCAGGGCCGATGCCGCGCCTTGTCCCTCACGGGATCGATTTTGTTGCGGCTTCAGGTGCTGTTGTTGTATTCACTATGGAGAGAGCCCTCCCT
>CAZVFJ010000358.1:0-1714 GCA_964625825.1 uncultured Leptospirales bacterium
CTCCTGAAAAAAACCGGGATAAAGGTCGCCGTTATCACCAATTCATCACTGTTATTTGATGAAAAAGTGAGAGATGACCTTATGGAGGCGGATTGGGTTTCTCTGAAAGTAGATGCAATAAATGAAAATACATGGAGAAAAATAAACAGGCCGCACAGGTCTCTCGATTTAAAGATTATTCAGGAGGGTATTACCCGATTTGCCCGGGGTTACTGCGGAAATCTTGCAACAGAAACAATGCTGGTTAACAGAATTAATACAGGGGAAGATGTAATTTCTGAAACAGCTTCTTTTATTAAAAAGCTGAATCCCCGTGAAGTTTATCTCTCGATCCCCATCAGGCCGCCTGCGGAAAAAAGCGCGATTCCCCCTGATGAACAAATAGTAACAAATGCATACGGAATATTCAGCGAACATGGATTGCAGGTTCAGTGTATAACCGGGCATGAGGGGAATGAATTCTCTCATACGGGTGACATCATTAATGATATACTGAGCATCACATCCGTACACCCCATGAGAGGTGACAGTATGATGGCTTTTCTCTCCGGAGCAGGCGCCGACTGGAGTATAGTGGAACAGTTAATCAATGAGAATAAACTTATTGAGAGCGAGTTTAACAACCAGAAATTTTATCTGAGGAGATTTAACCTGTCACATTAGAATTACTTATGAAATATCAGCAAACTTACCGTTAAGGATAATCTGAAATTTCATATTTTTATAAAGTCCGTTCGGGAAGCAGGGCCCGTTGCCCTGGCCGTAAATTTAAAAATATAAAGGAGTAAACCATGCAGGAACAAAAAAAAATACTCGTTATAGGAGGCTCCGCTGCCGGACCTAAAGCCGCAGCAAAGGCCCGCCGCCTTGACGAAAACGCGGACATTACAATTATCCAGAAAGCTCCGGACCTTTCAATGGCATCATGCGGTTATCCGTATTATGTAGGAGGAGTTTTTGATGACCGGAACATGCTTCTCTGTACACCAACAGGGGTTGTGCGTGACCCTAAGTTTTATCTTAACGCCAAGGGTATTGTTGCAAAAACAGAGACAGAAGCCACTAAAATTAACAGGGAAGCCAAAACCCTTACAGTTAAAAACCTGAAAACCGGGGCTGAAGAAACACTCCCATATGACAGGCTTATAATTACTGCCGGTTCTTCACCGAAAAAAATTCCCGTCCCGGGGGCTGATCTTGACGGCATTACGACACTTCAGTCAATGCAGGACGCTGATTACCTGCGAAAAATACGTGATGAAAAGAATATCAAAAAAGCCGTAGTCATAGGTGGCGGGCTGATTGGTATTGAGACATGTGAGGCCCTTCAGCTTGCAGGTATTGAAATTACAGTCATTGAAATGCTCCCCCAACTCTTAACATTCCTTGACTGGGAACTTGCAAAACTTGTAGAAAACCATGTCCGAAGCAAACAGGCAAATGTTATAACAGAAAACGGTGTCGCAGAATTTCTCGGTGAGAACGGAAAGCTTACAGGTGTAAAACTTCAGAACGGGACTGAGCTTCCCTGCGAACTTGCAGTCGTGGCAATCGGTGTAAATCCGAATTCAGCTCTTGCAAAAGATGCAGGGCTGCTCATCGGCGCGACAGGGGGGATTATTGTAAATGAATATATGCAGACATCCGATCCTAATATATACGCCGCGGGAGACTGTATAGAAACCCTGAATATCATTACCGGGAAAAAGGTCCA
>CAZVFJ010000358.1:1732-2975 GCA_964625825.1 uncultured Leptospirales bacterium
GCTGCCGGCAACAACGCAACATTCCCCGGGACTATCCAGACTGGAATATGCAAGGTGTTTGATTTTGCGGCCGGTTCTACAGGCCTTTCTGAAAAAGCCGCCCGGGCTGCCGGCTATAACGATATTGAAACTGTAATAAACGCCAGCCCTGACAAACCGGGTTTTATGACAGGGCTTCTCCTTGTAACAAAGCTGGTTGTTGACAGAAAGGGCGGCAAGATACTCGGTGCACAGTGTGTAGGGCCTGGCGACGTGAGTAAGCAGATCGCAATTTGGGCTATGGCAATAAAAGGTAACCTCACTGTTGATGATATGATCAATGCGGACCTTCCTTATGCACCGCCATTCTCTCTTGCAATAGATCACTCTATTGCCGGCGCTCATATAATTCAGAACAAGCTTAAAGGCCGCATGAAAGGGATATCATGTGCTGACGTTAAGAAGAAACTGGATGCCGGGGAGAAACCATTCATTCTTGACAGTCGCGGCCCTGATGAATTCGAACAAATGAGACTTGGAATCGGAGAACACCTTATTCCTCTCGGAGCTCTCAGGACCCGTCTGAATGAACTTCCGGAGGACAAAAATGCAGAGATTATCTGCTATTGTAAAATTTCTCTTCGTGGATATGAGGCTGCGCGGGTTCTCGAAGGCCGCGGCTGGACTAATGTCAAGGTTATGGAGGGCGGTGTAATGGCATGGCCTTTCCCAAGGGAAAAATAATTTCTGATGAATATTGAAAACAGACTCATGGCGGAGATTCATTCCCGCCATGAGTGTAAATGTAATGAATGCCTGAATATGCCTGAAAACGGAACTGAAAATAATGAATCCGGAAATTTTTCGTTTATTAAAAGAATGATTTCAACCGGAGCATTCCGCTTCGCGGGGTGGTGGTCTATCTTTGCCGGAGCCCTTTCTATAAACAGCGTTTGTCCTGTCTGCGGCAGTACTGTATGTCCGGTGGGAATAGGCACAACCGGAATAATAGCAGTTTTTTTTGCGGCTCTCAAACAATGGGGCGGATTATTTTTAAAAACGTTGTTCAATCGTGTCCGCCTTTTATGCAGTAGAAAACAACCAGACCATATATTTAATCGTGGAGAAAATAATGGATAAAACATTTAACGCATCTGATATTAAAAAAGGTTATCACCCTGAAGGTTATCGTATAGACAAAACAGATTCCCCGATAAATTTTTACACCAGATGGGATATTACGCCTGAAGGCAAATGGGTAAAC
>CAZVFJ010000359.1:0-2969 GCA_964625825.1 uncultured Leptospirales bacterium
AGGCAATAGCATCAAGGTTATCACCCACAACATCAGAAAGAATCAGGCTGACACATCGCGCCGGATAAATAATCTCCGCCAGCCTCCCCCCCTTCACATTGGACAGATGCTTTCTGATGCAGTTAATCTCATGAATCTCCGCTCCGCATGCGAGAAGGAGTTTCGAAACAGACTGTTTTTCCTCAAGAGTTATTGAGAATCCGCCACTCACTGAATACGGGGAACTCATTACAGCAGACCCGCCTCCGGATACAAGATTAATAACGAGGTCATCTTTACCGGCTCCTCCGGCAAACGCGATAATCTCATTTGCCGCATTGATCGAACCCTGGTCAGGAACCGGATGCCCGGCCTCCATAAGCCTTATCTTTTTAAGCTTTTCAGTATATTCATATTTTACAGCAATAATCCCGGATTCAATCCTGTCCCCAAGAATTCCCTCGAGGCCGAGAGCCATCCTGGCTGATGCCTTGCCCATTCCGGTAACAAGTATTTTCTTAACTTTCCCGAGGTCAATTGAATGTTTTTCAGTACCTGTATCTATTATAAACTCATCACCCTTAAGTGCGAGCTGATTTTTCATCATTAATAAAGGATCTACCCTCTTAAGTCCCGCCATGAATACTGATTCAAGTATCTCCGGAGCTTTCAGGTTATTCATAAATTTTTCCCCTTATCTTTCATCATATGTTCAGCCAGGGCCAGATTATTTTTTACAAGAGGTATATCCGCGAGTTCAAGCGCTTTCCTGAAAAAAATCCTTGCCTGTTCATAATCTTTAATGTTGTTCATTAAAAGAGTCCCTGCCGCGTTAAGAGCCATATAGCTTGAATTATCACATCGCACAGCCCTGTTGTAACTTTTAAGGGCCTCATTATAATCACCCTTTGAGTATAGTGCCAGACCCTCTTCGTACAATTTCATTCCTTCAAGAGCTTTTTGATAAGATACATTTTCACTACAATGTTTAATCCTCCTCCTGAGGAATTTTGCTGTACTTTTATCTCCAGTGTCATCCTGAACCAGTGAAAGGGCTTTACCATAAATCCGACCGGCCTTTTCCCTATTCCCGCTCACATAATATAAATCGCCAAGGACCCTGAGCCTTATTTCTGACTCGCCGAAAAGTTTAATTTCATGCAGCAGGTACTTCTCCGCGTCTTTATATTTTTTGAGAGAAATATAGATAACTCCCAGGTTGTGAAGAACAGAAATACTATCAGGTTCTATTATCTCAAGCCGCCTGTACCATTTTTCTGCCTTCTCCGGTTTTCCTGCTGTCATATAATTGAGAGCCAATCTTCCGTATAACCATTTTCTGAAATCTTTGAACATTAAATTCCCCCCGCAGTCCCCCCTTAAAAAAAGGGGGGGATTATAGTATTTTTTTTATACAAACAGACTGATTATAAAACATACAACAAAGGCGACAGTACCCTCAATAGCAGTGGCGCTTGTATAAATCTTGTATGCGGTGTTAACAGGCATATTTGAAAACTGTGATACAACCCAGAAGTATGAGTCATTAGCGTGTGAAACAACCATTGAACCCGCACCTATGACAACTACCGTGAGAGCCGGATGAAGGCCAAGGGTTCCAAGGAGAGGGGCCAGTATTGACGCTGTTGTAATAATAGCAACAGTTGATGAACCCTGCGCGGACTTGAGTGCGGCAGAAATGATGAACGGGAGGAATATACCGAGGTTCAATCCACTCATATTCACCTTGATAAACTCAACCATTGGAGAACCCTGGAGCACTTTACCGAATGCGCCACCTGCACCCGTTATGGCAAGAATAATCGCAGCATCCTTAATACCGTGTCCCATCCATGTATTGACAGCTTCGCCGAGTTCACTTTTTTTCACAAGGAATAAACTCACAATAACACCTATCATAAGGGCTGTTACAGGGTCACCTATAAAATTCATCACTATGTAGGTTGTGCTATCCTTCGCTCCGAACGGCAGGGTCGGGAATGAAGCTATCGATTTGAGAAGAATAAGGATGATCGGGAGCGCAAGAGGGAGAAACGACATAAATGTGCTCGGGAGCTTTCCGTATTTTTCAATGAGGTGAGTATAGCTTTCTTCAACTTCAGGCTTTATATCATATTTCTTCCCGATATAATTTGCCCAGAACCACCCTGAAAGCGCTGAAGGGATAGAGGCAATGAGACCAAAAAATATAACAGTCCCCAGATCCGCATTGAGAAAACCTGCTGCGGCAATCGGACCCGGTGTAGGGGGAACCATTGTATGAGTCGCGTATAAACCTGTTGAAAGAGCAACAGCCATTATAGCCATAGACTTCCCTGTTTCATTTGAAAGAGCCTTATTGAGAGGTGTAAGGATTACATAACCGGAGTCACAGAAAACAGGAATTGATGTAATGTACCCTGCGATGTTCATTGCAAGAGGAGCCTGGTCCTTACCCACGAGTTTTAAAATTGCCCGTGTCATGGAAAGAGCAGCACCGGTCTTTTCAAGGATATACCCCATGATGGTACCTGCAATGATTACAATACCTATACTCGAAAGGGTACCTCCAAAGCCTGCTTTTATTGCCTGTATTACATCCATGGCAGGCATCCCGATAGAAAGACCATAGATGAAAGCAATCATGACAAGAACAACAAAAGCATTTATCTTTGCTCTGCCTGTTGCGTAAACTATAATTATAACCGCAACAAGCAGTAACAATAAAGCAATACCGCCAGAAACCATATTTTACCTCCGTAACTATTGTTAATCTGGCATAAATATATATAATTTTTTTGTAACATTCAGAATAAACACAAAAAAAGAGCATTTATTCCTAAATTTTTTATAATCAAACCCGATCTTATGCTTCCTATCTTCATAAAATTATTAAAACCGGATGGAATAACCCTGAAGGAAGCGATGATATACGGCACGGCAGGATTTAACGCGGCTCTTTCGCTTTTCCTCCTTTCAGAATACAGCGA
>CAZVFJ010000360.1:0-2961 GCA_964625825.1 uncultured Leptospirales bacterium
AGCTGTATGATGAAGGAACTTTTATCATGTCTCCGAACGTAGTAAGGATTACTTTATAATCTTTTGCTATTGTTATGGCAAGATCCAGAAAAGCATTTGGAGTAACGCACACAGGGCATCCCGGGCCATCAATGAGTTTTAATTCTTCAGGAAAAAGATCCTTAACTCCAGTTTTAAAAAATTCAGCGGTATGTGTCCCACAAACTTCCATTATACGAAATTCCCGTTCAAGCCTTCTGTTCTTAAGAAGAGTGGCCAGCTTTTTAACAAGTTCTTTTTCCATATGTTATAATTCCTGTTTTATTGTTATCAGGTTTAGTCAATACTAGTTATGACTTATAACAGCAATTAGACTCTAAATCCGGAATAAAATTTTCTTCTCTCTGCATGTTTTAAAGAGATTATAAAGATGCAAAAAGATGTTGATTTAAAACATGCCGGTGATAGATGCTGACATAATTAAACAGCCTTCATAATTTATGTCAATAATAATGGTTAATGTTCAGAAGAATAATTGGAAATGAACTTTCTCTCAGAAAATTTTCTTTAATTAAGGATAGATTCCTAAATTTTTTTTACTAGATATATTTATTTTAATCCGCTGGAGGATTGTATCTTTATG
Organism: uncultured Leptospirales bacterium; assembly: GCA_964625825.1. Taxonomy (GTDB): domain Bacteria; phylum Spirochaetota; class UBA4802; order UBA4802; family UBA5550; genus UBA5550. The sequence continues at coordinate 623 of CAZVFJ010000360.1, forward strand.
CCGAGTTTCCGGGTATCGAGGGAGGCTTTTGTAAATTTTTTTGCAGTACTAATATTCCCTTTCTGCATCATTTCTCTTGAAACAATCCTCTTTCATCTGCTGATGATTGTCTCGAATTATCTTCACGCGACTACCATCATTTCAATCGCAATGTTCGGTATAGCTTTAGGGGGGCTTGTAAGTTTCTATCTTCTGAGGTTTAATAGAAGTGCAGTGCTCCTTATATCTTCATTAATATTCTTTTTTTCGATAGGACTTTCATATTATAATATTGTCAGACTCGATAATTTCAATTTTCCATGGCTCCTGATTGTTCCATTTTTTTTCGGATCATTGATAGTATCTTCTGTTTTTTCGAGAGCAAATTCTCATAAGATATATTTTGTTGACCTTACGGCTTCCGCGGCAGGAGTCATCTATCCTATAATTGCAGTATCCATGTTCAAGTCGGAGAATACCCTTCTTATACTTTCACTTCTTCCCCTATTCTTTATAATGATCCAGATTCTGGTTGTGAAAAATTTATTTTTTAAGATCTCCGGAGTGCTCCTGACTCTTGCGGCAGCAGGAGTAATTCTCTGGTTTGTAGACATGAACTTAAACATTCCACGCGAAATCAGCCTGGACGATTATAATAAGAAAGTTCTGCCGTTTATAACAAGCCCTATTGATAAAGAGATTCTTGATGAAGTCTATAATGCTGATATTATTCCGGGGAAGATGGTGCTTTTTACTGATGAGCCATACAAGGAAATAATGGCGCGGAATGTTATCAATAAAACAAAGTATTACCCCTTTGTAATGGATTTAAGCGTTAATTACAGGCCTCTTCGTGCTTCCGAAAAGAACCTGAAGATATATACTGATAAGCTTGATAAATACACCTTCCTGTTTTCAGAAGATAACCTCATCGGAAGAGTTGAATATATAACCAAAACAGACACCGAATTCCTCTATATTAATAACGGAGCTTTTTATGACAGGGTTTTTTACGGCGACCCGGGATCGGCATATGATATCAGGTTCCCGAATTATCTTGAGAATGCCAATGTTTTTATTATGGGTGCCTCCGCTGACGGTATAGTAAATTCTTTAAAAAGACTTCCGGGGAATACCCGTATAACAGGTGTTGAATTTAATCCTGTTATTCATAAAACAATGATGTCCGGTTACTATTATGAGAAATCCGGACATGCTTATAAAGATACTATAATTTACAGAACTGAGGGGCGCGCTTATCTTAAAGCCACTGATGAGACTTATGATATGATTACCCACATGAACAATCATGCCGAACACGGAGCGGTGTGTACCCTGGCTCCTGAATATCTTCATTCTGTTGAAGGGATTCAGGAGATGCTTGCTAAATTGACAGACCGGGGGCTTCTTGTTTACGAGGAGGTTCTCTGGAGTGTCAGGTCAGAATGGGCTTTCTTCAAGTTTATGAATACAATTGTTACTGCTCTTCGCGAATCAGGGATTAAAAATCCGGCTGATCATATACTTGTTTACAAATGGGATTACTGGAACTATGATAATCCCGGCGTACGTTCAATTGTAATAAAACGCGTAGCTTTTACACCTGATGAAACAACGAAGATTATGAAATTTCTTCAGTATCAGCTGGATACAAAGCCGTCTCCGCTTGTTTCTGAAAGAAATATACTATCATTTCCGGGGGAAAATATTCCTGGATTTGTGAGTGATATTATAGCAGGGAATATCCCGTCAGAACCGGTTCAACTCCCGAATTACTATTGGAGTGATGATTTCGAAAAGGATATCCTCAGATATATTGAACAGCCTGTTGACAGGGCATTCGTTGAATCACTTTATAATAATTATCCCAGATATGAGATTAATAAAGGTTTTGATTTTGTAAGCACGGTTTATAATTATAGAAATGGCCGCTATGTGCTTAAGAAGAATATTTCAGAAACTGATAAAACCAGGTTTATGCAAATTCTTGATAAGACAAATTATTGTTATAAAATGGATATAACACCTGTCAGGGATAATAAGCCATTCCCTTTCAATGTGTATAAAGAGAAGAAAGAAGTAAAAAGAATTCTTAAATTTGTCGGGCTACTTTCTTTGATAATTTTTATACCGGTTTTGACCCTGATAATCATTAAATATTCATCACATAAACTGGCTCTTTTTAATCATTCGCTTTTTTTCATCTCGGTGGGATTCGGATATATGCTGGTTGAAATTGTCCTGATGCAGTTTATGCAGAGATTTATCGGGATACCTACATATTCAGTTATTGTCACTCTCGGAGCTCTTCTTTTTTTCAGTGGTATAGGCAGCCTGATTAGTAGCGGCTGGCGGAAACG
>CAZVFJ010000361.1:0-1135 GCA_964625825.1 uncultured Leptospirales bacterium
TGTTTTTTAACACTTTTTCTAACAGCAAAACCATGCTTTTTAAATACAGTTAAAACCGCATTATATTGATCCCATGTAGTGATTTCATTTGCATGATTTACATTAGCTGCCCCAAACAAAATAGCCCGGTATTGTTCATCTGGAATTTGCAATGTTCTTTTAGCAACATGAATTGTTTTAATCCACTTTGCTTGTGCTGGATTATTCATACTAATGATCCTTGAGGTAATTTTGAAATGTCATAACTTCCAATGCGATACTTGTAATGATGACGTCCATATTTTTGATAAGCGGCTTCGAACACCTTATCCTCATTTATGAGTATATAGTCACCTGTTACTTCGTCTTTACTATGCCATTGAACGTTTCTACCAAGAAGATCAGATGTACGAAGAAGAATACCATGATTAGTATTTAAGACATGAGTATTAATCATTGCTGTTTCCATCTCTATTTTCATTCATTCCCTCCTGTACTTTAAATCAGTTTTTAGCCACCCATGCCACAATACCTGTATGGCTCTTTTTTACAATCAGGGTGGTAGTTTATGTTACGGTATTTCCCGAGCTCGACAAATGAAACATCTATATATCTTCCGCATTCATCACCCCAAGGTGATACAACCAATTCTACGTTATACTTTTGCAGTAACGCTTTATACTCTGTCTCGAAGGCAGTTTCCTTTTCTGATGTTACTTCTTGCAATTTACACCTCTGCTAAATCGTTATAGATGGAAGACATATAGCAAGTCCTGAAAGCCTTTGCTTTATTTCTCCAGGAGAATCGGTTACCATCCGAGTATCAACAAAATGAAATTCTAACCCCTTCGGGATAATACCTGTTTTTTTTATAAAATCATTAAGTAAATGAGAAGGAAAATTAATTGTAATTTCCTTTTCTAATTTACGCTTCTCATCTTTTAATTGATCTATCGTTAATGATCCGTACATAATAATCCTCTCTTAGTTGTTGAAAAATTCCGCAGGGATTGACCTGCGGAATAGACATCTAACTATGATTTAACCTGCAAAGCCACAGGCTGAGTCAGGTTGAAATCTGTGTTAGATGCTACGGCGGATAACTGCAAATCAATGCCGTAAGCTCCAGAACATACATTGGCAAAACACTGACTAC
>CAZVFJ010000361.1:1145-2957 GCA_964625825.1 uncultured Leptospirales bacterium
TAATCTTTCCCGTTTGCACGATCACAGAAAAAATGCTCTTTCTTAAATCGCAAGCGAAGTTTATCAAACATTCTTTTCCTCCCGTTCGATGTCGGTATAGGCGCTTGCGCTTATACCGCGAGAATCGACCTAACTAAATTTCTATGGTTCCAGATAAAACCCGTGCTATGCTGATCTGGACAATCCAGAATCTTTTCCGATTAACCGTTCAAAGGCATTGTCTCTTTTGTGGAAATGACAACCAGTTCTTGAACTATGATTAATGGTAAATAAGCAAGTATTACGTACCGCACAGGTTGAACACGTTCGTCTTTCATAATGTATGGCTTTAATATTCATTTATTCCCTCAGTTCTATTGGATAATTAGAAGTAAGAACTTCTATTTTTTCGACACTGCGTTTTGTTTGTGCGCTCATTGGTTTTGCCATTCGAAGTTCAATTTGATACCACTTATTCTTTTCTGTGAATTCATTCAGGTATCTATGCCTAAAAGAACTTAATAAGAATTTACCTTCTAACTTTTCAAGAGTAAGAAGGAGTTCTCTAAAGTCCTCAGACGAATAGCCGTCATAATGACCTTGATCAGTGTCAGGGTATGGAGGGTCACAATAAAAAAAAGCTTTAGGATCATCACGACTTCGTATTATTTTTAATGCATCGTAACATTCAATTTGTACATTCTGCATTCTTATACCGAGTTCTTCCGTGAAAGTACTTCTTTTATTTGCAATCTTTTGAGATGTTTGACCTGACCGGTCATAACCCCAACCTGCATCCCAACCAGCCCCGAAAGATTCATTTGCAAGCATCCATACAGCCCATGCCCTTTTTATCCTGTCGAATAACTCAGGTGTGTCATGTATAGCCCGTGCATGTTTATGAAGCTTTCTACTGTGAAGGCTTATTACTATTTCCCGTTCCAGCGCTGTAAAATCACGCTGAAGAACCTCATAGAAGTTTATTAATTCACCGTTGATGTCATTGATGATTTCAACTTTTGAAGGTTCCTTTCTGAAAAATACTGCACCGCCCCCAATGAAAGGCTCTACATAAATATCATGTTCTGGAATTAGGGAAATAATTTTACCGGAAAGCTGTTGTTTTCCGCCGTAGTAAGTGATTGGTGTTTTCATTTTTTGTTTATCCTTTTTTTATAAAATAAGGCTAAACCTTTTGGCATAATAAACCGATACTATATGAGTCTTGTACAAGATCAGGTGGAATCAGATTATTCTTTAAGCGCATCACCGCGCTTGCCAGCGGGTTGCACCCCGCTGGTTTCTGCCTGTTATTGAACTACTTTTAAATGCTGTGTGAACGCGTGAAAAACATCACACAGCATTTTTTAAAAGTTCCTTGTTTACCTCTTCATGCTTTGATTCACAGAAAAAGTCATCCTTAACTTTACGCGATGCATCAACCTGTTCAAGGTCTTCATCTGAAAGTTCTGCCATCTTTTCTTTATCCGGCTCTTCCTTGATTCGTATAAAACGCTCAAATCCAAATCGGTGTAAGAGATCAAGGGTTGTTTTTTTTACCGATATGCTTGTTGACTTCCGGTATCCGAAAATACCAAATGACAGCTCACAGGACTTTTTATCCTTAAACAGGTCTGATTTATTGTAATCAGAGAATGCTTGAATCTTTGCGGAGGTCTCAGCAATAAACTTCCGTAAAGGCTCTCCCTTTTTAGCCGCACTTGTTTTAATATCAGAGATTTCTTTGTGCATCTGATTATCAATGGCAGAAAGTTCATTCTCTGCCAATCCAATATCACGAAGTGCAATATTTACATCTTCCAGTGATTCAAG
>CAZVFJ010000362.1:0-2955 GCA_964625825.1 uncultured Leptospirales bacterium
ACATCTTCGGGCGTGCGCAGAAGCGAGGAGAATTTGATGTTGTATTCGTAGTAGCCGTCGCGCACGGTCATGCTTCCCGGTTCAATATTGTTGGCTGCCAGCACGTTTTCTATATCGTTCAGACTTATCGAGGCAGATTCCAGCCTGTTGAGATCGGGTACGATCTGCAGATGCCGGTACATCAGTCCCGTCATATCGGCCATGGCCACTTCGGGCAGTTGCTCGATGCGGCGTTTCACCACGTTGTCGGCAAAGTCGGACAGGTCAAGGAACTTTTGTTCATCGGTGGGAGAATAGGGTTTGTCGTCTTTCAGCGTGAGATTCAGGTAGAACACGGGGATATCGGTTGCGCTGGCTTTGATAACGCGTGGGCGGCGGAAATCGCGCGGAAAGCTGTTCATCGCGGCGTCAATTTTCTCGTTCACTTCAATAAACGCCAGATCGGTATTGGTACCGTAATCAAATTTGAGGCGCACAAGGGCTGACCCGTCGCGGGTTTCGCTGCGTATGTCGCGCAGTTTGCCGGTCTGCATCAACTGCCGGCGCGCGGGCTTCACCACGGTGTTTTCCAGTTCGCGGGCCGACATGTTGTCGCCCGTTACCTGCACGGTTATTTCGGGAATGGCAATGTCAGGCAAGAGCGAAACGGGCAGCGTGGAATAGGTAATGATACCGATTATCACGCACGCTAAAAATACCATGAGGACAGCGATGGGACGCTGGAGGAGAAATTTGATCATATCTTTATTAGCATTTACCTAATTAGCAGTTAGAATCTTAACGCTGTTTAATTAGCAGTTGACTTATAGCGCATAGCAGAAATGTGCAATTTATATTCTAATTAACAGATTGGTTGACCATTTTCATATTTCACTTTGCAGTTCTTTTATATGTTTAGTACATATACATTAGAAATAATACATTTTAAAAAAAATATCTAAGTTTCGTTGATAATAAGTATATTTTGAGATATTTAGATTTTTAATAATCAAAATATGTGATAAAATAAATTCATTAAATAAATCCCTTCAGTATAATCTCATTTCTTTGATTTCATATTTCTATCTCAATTAATATTAGGGAATTCTAATTGAAAATGATATTAATGTTGGATTTGTATCTATATCAGTTTTATTGAAAAAAGTTTTGACTATCCCAGGAGGTAATTCGCTTCTAACAACTTCAACCATCGCAGGATTTATTACCACATAAAATCTATTCCCTTTTACGGCTTTTGGATAAGACAAATAAATTTCTTTAAGATTTTTGTCTCCGCTTACTGTATTTGGGTCAATAAACAAAGTCTTACCTGTATTTTTAGAGTAATACACATATTTCACTTTATTCCATCCTGTAAATGCAAAGAAAATATAATCTGTTAAATTCTGAACTTCTCCCCATGTTAATAGATATCCTTGGGTTTCCTTTTTTTCAAAATCATTCTTATTGTAATTAAATGTAAATTTTTTCTTTTCATTAAAAGTTAAAAACTTATGTGGAGATGAATTTGAAAATGAATAAAACGCAGTAACATTATAATTATCCGTGATTTTATAAACTATATCAGATAAAACAGGCTGAAAAAAAATTTCTCCACTTTCAAGAATATCTGTTTGAAAAGTAGAGCTAACATCTATTCTATTAGGTGTAATAATATTAATCGCCGAAAAAATAAATTTTCCATTTTTATCAAGAAAATGAATATATTTTTCTTCCATCTCCGGATTTTGATAGATATTTCTAGGTCCTGAATAGATATTTACAAATCCATTTTTATATGGTAGTATTTTAATAGGCTCGAAGTCTAATTGAATTACCTCTAGTTGTTTTCCATGTTCATCATAGATAAATATTCTACGAGAAAATGAATCGGCAATAATTATTTTATTTCCAATCTCATCGATTTCAAAACTAGAAATACTAATATATTCTTTTGGTCCACTTCCTTTATCATCTACTTGGGATAAATATTTTCCATTATAATCAAATATTTTTATTGAAGAAAAGTTATTGGTAAGAACATAAAATTTATTTCCCATAATGTGCATATTCGAAATACTAGACATTATTGCCTCATTAGTGGTTTCTAGTCGAATTGTATCAACATCGTAAATAAAATCGCTTATGTTAATTTGATAAGAATCGCTGATGTCTATAGTTATTTCAGCTTTCGTATTGTCATTACGCTCATTTTCATTACACGATAAAAAAGCAAAAAAAACACATATTGTATAAGTAAATCTTCTCATAAGTCATAAAAATTTAATTAGAAGCGAAAAGGAGAAAAAGTTCTCCTTTTCATTGATTTAAGGAATGATCTATAATTTGCATACAACACACACAGGGTGTTCATCTCCTGGCCAACAAGTAACTTCCTTCCCTTTGGCATATGCTCCACCTACATAAACCAAACAATCATTATTTGTTACAACATATCTATATATCTTTTCACTTGGATTCTCATCTTGTGCCAAAGCTTCGATGTTTTTCAACATCAGTTCACTTACACTTATATCATTACTCATTTTTTTGTTCACTCCAAATCCTATAACTATAAAAAGAGCGAAAAATAATACACTAATAAATACTTGATTCTTCATAATTTTTTGTTTTTTTAAATTAATATTATAATGCTATGTTTATCATTTCAATAGTTAGACCTCCAGTTACATATTTATTTCGAAATTTTTCCACCACCTCCTTTCTGATTTTTTTATTTAATCTAATGTGTTTTCAGTTATTACTACCGGTGACTCGTGCGCCAGATTAATGTTTCCACTTACTATGATTTGATCACCTTCTTTTAATGTTTCGCCGGTGATGGTGTATTCGATGGTATTTTCCAATCCTGTTTGCACATAGTTCCAAATGGCTTTTCAATTAACAACGGTAAAAACCACTGGCCGTCCGGTTAGTAGCACAACTGCTCTTTTGGGTACTACCCACTGTTTGCCC
>CAZVFJ010000363.1:0-2952 GCA_964625825.1 uncultured Leptospirales bacterium
CAGGTGCAGAATGGCGCGATTTCCACCTACGGCTACGTCAATGACGCCATCGGCCGCCGAACCTCCATGTCCCGCGCCGGTTCAGCCCACCCGACGCCCGACACTATCACCTACAGCTACAACGACCGCTCGGAAGTCACCGGCGCCCTTTCCGACAATGTGCCCAGTTACACCTACGCTTACGCCTACGACCCCATCGGCAACCGCGTGTCCGCCAACAAAGTCGGAGACGTTTTTAACTACACAAACAATGTTCTGAACCAGTACACGGCGATCAATACCGACAATATACTATACGACACAGACGGTAATGTGTTGATTCGCGATGGCTGGACGCAAATCTGGGACGGTGAAAATCGTTTGATTGAGACAAGCAAGGGTGATATGAAATTGACGTTTGCGTATGATTATCTAGGGCGTCGCATCGAAAAGAGGGTATATCAGGAGAAGATACTTCAGGATCACTTGCAGTTCTTATATGATGATTTCAAACAGGTTGAAGAGTTAAACGATGTTCCTGAAATCTACAAAAGTTATTGTTGGCAACCAGAAGATGTTGGATTAGATTTTCCATTGATAATGAACACTATCGAAGGAAGTTTTTACTATCACACAGATGCAAACAAAAACATAGTTGAGTTAACAGATAATAGTGCAAATATATCAGCCCATTACGAATACAATATTTTTGGACAATCAACTATGGTGTATGGCAGCCATTCTGAAAATAATTTATTTCGATTTAGTAGTGAATATTATGATCGTGAAACCGAACTTTTGTATTATAATTTTCGGTATTATTTCCCTAGCTTTGGTCGCTGGATATCTTATGATCCAATAGGAGAAAACGGAGGTAAAAATTTATATATATTTTTGGATAATAATCCAGTTGATTTTATTGATCATAAGGGATTGTGGTCTGTTAACTTTGCTATAGATAAAAGATTCAGTGTCGGATTAAGAGGGTATGTTTCTATATCTTCAAAAGTTAATTTAGGTGGTGGAAATGGGAGTTTTTCTGTTGGTGTTACAGGAGGTGTTCGTTTTTATTTATCTGAAGTTATTCTCAATCCACCAATGGGAACCATTTTAGGTGTTTTTTTGGAAAAAAAAGATGTGCATCAAGAAGGACGCGTTGGCATCGGGGGCAACGTCAGTATTGTATGCCAATGCCCCCGGGGGACATCTTCTGTAAATTGCAGTGTTGATAAAGCAATTGCACGGTTACAGCTCCAAGCTCGTTTAGGGTATCAATCGAAACAATTTCGCGTGATTGGAGTTGCTGAGGCTGGTGGAAAATGGGATATGCTGACAGGGGATTTATCGCTCTATGGCAGTCTAAACGTGAAAGCACAACGTAAGACCTTGGGAGTGTGGGTGGGTTTTGAAGCCGGGACTAGTGGAGAGATTCCATTACCTTTTTCTATGCCATTTAGGATTGCGCAGATTAATTTTAGTATTGGATTACCAAAGAAATGTGAATGTATGGATAGAAATATTGACGGATCTGAATCATTATTGGGGATTTTTTAAGGTAAATACCCTGTTTTATAGATATGATATTTGTACTGAAATGCTATCAAAATAAGGAATTGGTGCGAGAATGAAACTTCCAAAACACAAGGTCTATTGGATATCACTTGGAAAATAGTAACAGTAGAACTAGGAATTTAGCTGATATTAGGGAAAACAAAGCAATCACAAAAACTTTTGGTTTAACGGGGTATCCATTTAACGCAAGTGCCCGCTATATATAGTGGGCGGTCTCTGCTACAATCTAACAGTCCAAGGTTCATCTCCCGCACCGCAACGGGGACATTCAAAGCCAGTGGACCACCTGCAGTGAGCCAGGTAACGGCGGCACGCCGAATCGTCAGAAAACCACTTGAGGAATTCCTGATACGTACGGGAGTAGTCTTTTCCGGCCACTGGAAACGTCGAGTTTTTCATACCTCAATACACTACATGTTGTGGTCACTTGCGTCAAGTGGATACCCCGTTTGGTTTAAATCTGTCTTCATATGAGGAGATGGTAAGTTTCACGACTTAGGAAGAGTCATTGATATGGTTGTAAACTTTAAAAAACTCATGGTATTATAGAGATGAATACTAAAATCGAACTAAACGGCTATGATTATTGTAATGATTTGGGTAAAAGTCAAAGTGAAAAAGTCTTTATTATTAATTCATATATAAAATTATCTCTCATAGTCATTCCAATACTTTTGATTTTAGCTCTTATTTTAGATAAAGTTTTTAGTTATGGTATTTGGGTATATATTCCATTTTTATTTTATATTTTATTTTATATTACTTCGTGTGTTATTGTATTTGTTTATATATCACTATGGTCCCCAAAATGTCCGCAGTGTGAAAAACGAATGTTGCACTTAAATATTTATGAAGGAGGGGGGTATGAATCAATTTATTATGTTTGTCATTCTTGTAAATTATATTTCAATTCCTACTATCAATTCTAAATAAGAAAATTTTATGATCTATCTTCTTGCATGATGTGTGAAAATGTACTTCTCCTCGCAATAAAGAACGAAATTTCGGTTCAAATAGCCTTCCTATGGCCATCAGGAAGAAACCAATCCCCTGATATGCATCCTCAACCAAGGACTTGCATGGTCTATAGATACCACTCTGTTTTCGTATTTCTTCATTCCTTGGCACCGACAACTCGCACCATCATCCATAACCGACAGACGATGCCAGTTTGCTGAGTCCCTATCACCTTAGAACGCTTCACTATATCAAACCGTAAAACCATGCACCGCTTCTTGCCCATCCTTTTCTGCTTCGCCTTCCCGCTCTCCTCGGCGCTTTCGCTCCGGGCTCTTGAGGTGCTGCCGTTGGCGGTTTCTCTGGGGCGTTTTTCTGCCAACCAGGCGCAGGAGCGGGTCTTCACCCTGCGCAACCCCTCCGACGCAGCCGTGACCATCGGTG
>CAZVFJ010000364.1:0-2945 GCA_964625825.1 uncultured Leptospirales bacterium
CCCTAACTCTTGGGAGTGCAACATTGAATAACCTATCTAGAAATTCATACATCCTGCTACCTCTTAAAGTAACTTTAACGCCTATATTCATACCTTCACGAACCTTGAAGTTTGCAACTGACTTTTTCGCCTTGCAAACTATCGGTCTTTGTCCTGTGATAGCTGAGATATCTCCCATTATGGCATCTATTACCTTGGAATTATCCCTTGCTTCACCGGCACCGACATTAATAACAATTTTTTCAAGCTTTGGAATCTGCATTACGCTTTTATATGAAAACTTTTTCATAAGCTGCGGGGCAACATCCTGCTTGTAAAATTCTTTTAGTCTTGCCATTTAATATCCTCCTTACAGTGACTCGCCGCATTTTTTGCAAACGCGTCCCTTTGTGCCGTCTTCATAAAATTTATGCGCAACACGAGTAGGCTTATTGCAACGAGGACATACTATCTGTACCTTACAGGCATACATTGCACCTTCACCTTTGATAATGCCGCCTTGGTCACCCATCTTCTTGGGTTTAACATGCTTTGATACAATGTTAACTCCCTCAATGATAACCTTACCCTCTTTTGGGCTCACGGCTAATACCTTGCCCTTCTTGCCACGCTCTTTACCATTAAGCACAATTACGGTGTCACCCGTTTTTACATGAACTTTTTTTATCACAGTGAACACCTCCAATTAAAGTGTCTCGGGAGCTAGACTCAATATTTTCAGGTAATCCTTCTCGCGCAACTCCCTTGCCACGGGTCCGAATATACGAGTGCCCTTAGGATTTTTATCCTCTTTTATAATTACGGCCGCATTTTCGTCAAAACGAATATATGTGCCGTCATCACGGCGCACGCCTTTCGCTGAACGTACGATTACCGCTTTAACTACTTCGCCCTTCTTGACAACGCCGCCGGGTGCTGCTTTCTTTACTGAAGCAACCACAACATCGCCAATGTTGGCATACCTCCTGCCGGTTCCTCCTAAAACACGAATACACATAAGCTCCTTCGCTCCGGTGTTATCGGCAACTTTGAGGTAGGTCTGCTGCTGTATCACAGTGCGTTCCTCCTTTTGAAAATTAGAAGACAAAGGCTTTAAAGTTTAAAACTTTGTTCTGCCATTTTAACTCGTTTATGAATTATATACAAGCCTTATAAACTTTATCCTCTTCAGATAAACCCCCTAAAACTTTTAAACCCATAAACTGCCTCCTAATGTTTATTTTGCTTTCTCTATAATCTCTACCAAACGCCATCTCTTGTCTTTAGACAAAGGACGGGTCTCCATAATACGCACACGATCGCCTATTCCACATTCGTTTTTTTCATCATGCGCTTTCAGTCTTATCGTATGCTTTATGATTTTGCTGTAAACCTTATGCTTAATTCTGGTTTCAATCGCGACAACTATGGTCTTATCCATCTTATCGCTAACAACCTTACCGATTGCTGTTTTTCTCATGTTTCTTTCGCTCACGCTGCATCCTCCTTCCCGCTACGCCTTCGCACTGTTATTTAGTTCGTTTTGACGCAGGATTGTTTTTACCCTTGCAATATCTTTCTTAACAGCACTTATACGCATTGGGTTCTCGAGTTGATTAATTGCAAGCTGAAAACGCAGGTTGAAAAGTTCGGCTTTAAGGTCTTTGAGCTTGGTTTGAAGCTCTTCTTGAGTTAATTCTCTTATTTCTGAGGCCTTCATTATTGCTCACCATCCTTTTCTTCCTTTTTAACAAACTTACATTTAATCGGCAACTTATTTGCCGCTAGTCTCATTGCTTCTTTTGCAGTTTCTTCAGGTACTCCTGCAATTTCAAACATTATCCTACCCGGCTTTACTACCGCAACCCAATATTCCGGTGAACCTTTACCTGATCCCATTCGAGTTTCGGCTGGTTTTTCCGTAACTGGTTTATCCGGAAATATTTTTATCCAAACTTTACCGAACCTTTTGCAATAACGTGTCATCGCGACACGGGCGGATTCAATTTGGTTGGATGTTATCCACGCTGGCTCAAGAGCTTGAAGACCAAAATCTCCGTAAACAACTTTGTTACCTCTTGTTGCTTTGCCGGTCATACGGCCTCTGTGGACTTTGCGGTATTTAACACGCTTTGGTAACAACATTATTTATTGCCCCCTTCCTTGCGTGGTTTGCGGGGAACTTCACCCAAAACCTCTCCTTTATATAGCCATACTTTAACCCCGATGCGTCCATAGGTCGTGGCTGCTTCAGCAAAGCCATAGTCTATATCTGCCCTTAGAGTTTGTAGTGGGATAGTTCCTTCATGATATCTCTCAGATCTTGCAATTTCTGCTCCACCCAAACGACCTGATACTTGAGTTTTTATACCTCTTGCGCCAAACTTCATTGCACGTCCGATTGCTTGCTTCATAGCACGGCGGAAAGAAATTCTCTTTTCAAGCTGCTGTGCAATACCCTCTGCGACTAATTGAGCATTTAAATCCGGAGATTTAACTTCAACAATGTTAACAGCAACAGGTTTATTCAAGAATTTTTCGCACTGCAAACGTATCTTTTCAATCTCTGATCCACCTTTGCCGATAACCATACCCGGCTTCGAGCAGTGGATGTGGATACGAACCTTAGATACTGTGCGTTCAATTTCAATTTTTGGTATGCCGGCTGCGTAAAGTCTCTTCTTTAGCATTTTGCGAAGATTGTAATCTTCAACAAGGGTATCGCCAAAATCTTTATCTTTTGCAAACCAACGTGAATCCCAATCTTTAATTACGCCCACACGCAAACCGTGTGGATTTACTTTCTGGCCCATAAAATACCTCCTCCTTCGCTTATTCTTTTTCCCTTAGCACGAGGGTAACATGCGAGGTTTTCTTATTTATCCTAAATGCACGACCCTGAGCTCTTGGTCGAATGCGCTTGAGGATTGGTCCCGGGCAAGCAAAACATTCTGCTACATATAGCC
>CAZVFJ010000365.1:0-2921 GCA_964625825.1 uncultured Leptospirales bacterium
TGGCAACTACTTGTGGTACATCACCCTTCTCAATATGGCCTAAGTTATAAAGAAGCGCCTGACTACCGGGGTTTATTACTTTCTCTTTCAATACCGGTATTTCCGGGTCAAAAAGATCAATAAAATTGCCTGTTGCTTTGTAGGGTAAGTTATTTACTGATTCATCTACTACTGAAATTATCCGGTATGGACCTCTCACTAAATTGAAGTTATTCTTGAATGTTATATCACTATCTGAAACTTCATTGTAGAGGTTAGTAACTATATCAATAAACTTAGCATCTCCACCAGTATTGAGAATAAACTCCTTAGGATCATTACGTAGTATAAATAGTTTACCTTTTCCAACTGCATATTCTCCCTCAGAGAAAGGTTCATTTATTGACATTTTTTCAAAAAGATGCTGAGATGGTGATTCATATTTATTTCCTTTGCTGTTCCACCACTCCTGAACGGTTTGAAAAGGGTCGTTGTCTCTTGCACTGTATATCAATACACCCCCATCTTTAACCCATTGTGCAAGATGTAAATGCGACTCCTCTTCCATTGGTTTCATGCCGGAATATGATGCAACTAGCACTTTGATATCCTTTAATGTTTCGGGATAAGGCAGATTTTCGATATGAACAGTTGATACCGGTACCCCACGTTTTAAAAGAGGAAGAGCTTGTCCGTAAAAATTAGACAGTTGTGGATCTTCATAACCATCATGAACGGGAAAGCTTTGAAACATTAATGAGTTTGACATAAGGACTCCAACTCCATGAGATCCGCTTACTCTATTGTCGGTTTTAGGCATATGATTAAGAGTATTAATCATTACCTGCATTTGGGTGGAATAGTGACGAGGAATTCTCTCTCTATTATCACTATCGGGACTAGTTCTGTAAAACCCTTCATAGATGCGTTCAGGCCAGGGCATTACTTCAAATTTATCGATTCCGGGATAAAGTAGTTGTGCTGCGAAAGTTGCCTCATAATTTCTTTTATAATCTTCCCAGTCGTGCTGCCTGTCTTCGATAGGGTCAGTTAAGAAAAACATCTCTCTACCGGTGGGAGCAGTCATTGACTCCATAGAACCATACTCAAGAAAGGCAGTTTCAAAGACTCTTTCTCTCTCAACACCATTAAAAAAATTGGGTTCACGGGAGGTTCCTGTCCAAACCTGAGCGATATATCCATCAACAGATGGCAATGATGCCAGACTTGCTTCAGGACTAACAATTCTCCACTGAGAGTAATTTACAAGTGAGTGAGTGGGAATATAACATTTTACATCCATCCCTTTACTTTTACCATACTCTTTTGCAAATGTAAATACCTCATCAACTGCTCTATAATAAAGGAAGTATTTGAGCTTATTTGAGAGATATGTGTTTTCGGGCGACTCATGCTGCGGTCTCCACTCGAAGCCGTAATAATCTTTCCATTCCTGTTTAAAGGCTTCGCTATATCCTGCACGTGCCCAAAACTCAGGTTCCTCCATGAAAATAGATTCTATCCCTGCGTCGATAGCCCGTTTAACATGCATTTCTTTTAAATACTTTAAAAAGTTGGCTGTAGGAACAATATAAGGCACCATATATCCATGCCATATAGTATCACCATTTTGCTGGACCTGACCTTCATCAAGATGCATCTCTCCATCCCATTCTCCTGTAAAGTAATCCTGATATTCTCCCCAAGCTATACCAGTCATGTAATGTGTTTTGTATCCTTTGTCGTGCCATGATTTTATACGCTCTTCAAAAGGAACACCCCTGTCTCTGTCAGAAGGGTTTCCATTGACACCATAAACCATTACAGCATCGGCTCTCACGTCAATTGTGGGTCTCCACTCTTTAGATGTTTGAAATGTTGTCCTTACTTCAGAATGATCTTGTGCATTTAGTTGAATTGTTGCAACAAAAAGTATTAATAACAATAATTTTTTCATGACATTTCATGTTTAAATTAAAATCTTTCATTTTAAAAACAAAAAAAGGAGTTCAAAGTTTTTCTATTGAAACATCTTTGAACTCCTAAATTAATTAATTTCTTGGAATCATGACCTCTTTTGGTTCATTATAATTCCAACGCCTGGTTCCACTTCCTCTCGGCGTATCGTAATTTATACGAGAAGCAGCCCGAATATAAACTTTCCTCCCCGCAGGGATTGTTCCATTTGATTCAATTGTGATAGTTTCTCCCAACTGGTTGTTGAAGGAGGCACCTGAAAACTCAATTGAATTTGACCATCTCTCATCACGTGCTCTATACCCAACAGTTGAGGAATAGCTTACAAAAAGCTGAATATCGGTTACATTAAGAAAACTATTGCTGTATCCGCCCATTGGTTCAATTTTTTCTCTGAAATCATTCTCAGAAACACCACGGGTTACTCTTACTTTTGCCTGCACTTTTCCATTTCTTACAACAGGTTCTTCAACCCATTCTACGTTGAGAAATGGCTGCACTTCAAATTTAACTTCTGTAACTCCTTCTATATCCACATCTTTAGTTTCGTTTGCAACAGGCACCCCTCTGTCATCTTCTCTTAATAATGGAATAAATGGTCCATCTATTCTTACATTATAATGACCCTTAAAGAGTTTGGTGTTACGGAAAGTACCGTCGGGCATAGCAAAGAAATCGGGGTTATGTGTAGCATTATCTCCCCAGCTGAGCTCAGTAAGTCGTACTCTTATTCCTTCACTTCCTTGATCGGTGAGAACAGGGTTTCCGGTTGCTACATCAACAATTTCACCTTGTAATGTTTCTGAAGGAGCATCAAAATTGTCTAGCTCAAACATACTGCAGGAAGTTGTTAGAATAAGAGAAATCAATAATATTGTGAATGATATCTTTTTCATACAATTAATATTTTTATTTTATCTGTTAGGTTGCTGATCAATAACAGGACTCTTTGTAACCTCTCCTCC
>CAZVFJ010000366.1:0-2916 GCA_964625825.1 uncultured Leptospirales bacterium
AGTTATACTGGCCACTGACCCGGGTACCTGTTGATGTAAAGGTTTTGCCTAATCCTGCGTAATAATTATATCCCTCCGCGTCACCCTTGTTCAGCCCTGAATATGCCTTATTTGAATAGGCTGTTCCACCCGCATTAAGGGAAATATCGCTGCCGGATTTCGCACTTTTGATCCTGTTTTCGGCAGAGAGGATATCCATCTCATTACTTTTAAGCTCCGGGAGTGACTTTTCAATTCCGGCAATATATTCATCATATGAAATGGTTTTTATTACCCGGCCTGTTTCCTCCGGATAAACGGAAGCGGCTATAAACGACAGAAGAACTACAGATGCAAGAATTTTGAATCTCATTTATTAACCTCAAATACTTGTTTAAACTTAAACTGAATATATCCTTTAAATAATCATTACTTCAACCGAGCTTACAAGCTTGTACTGCTGAATTTATAAATGCAGGTACATCCTTGCAAGCTAAGACACTGAGAACTCACACACTGTGACAATAGCCAGGAACAGAATCCGGATAAAATTTCAAAGTACAAGATATCTTAAGAGCAATAAAGTCTGCAGGATACTGAACTTCAACGTATCATGTTAAACTATTCTGTTTACCAGTCCCTTTTTGTTAGACCCGCCGTATATATGTGAAGTTCTGGGTATATTGCCGTCATCATACGGTAATCAACTGGATAAATAAAATCCGGAATATATCGGCATGTAGTTCCGACATGGTGCTTGAAAGAGATTATCCATGTTCACATTAATAACCGGGATTATACATAAAATGTATGAATTGGTCGGCCTTACTTATAAGCCTGGACTGAAAAAATCAAAAAAAGTGTCCTAACTTGCGAGATCAGACTTTAAATGAACCCTGCTCCTGTATTCGGAAGGGGTAAGCCCTGTAATTTTTTTAAAGACGGAGTTGAACGTCGATTTTGAATTAAAACCGGATCTGAATGCAATTGCTATAATATTCGCGTCGCAATTTTCAGGATCATCAAGAATTGATACTGCTTCTCTTACCCTGTATTCATTGATGAATGTATAAAAATTCTTTGAAAGTCGGTTGTTTATTACAATGGAGAGATGATGGGGAGGGATATTCAGCTCCTCCGCAAGATCCTTGATCGTGATATTCTCATCAAGATATGGTTTACTTTCATCCATAAACCGGTTCAGCCTTGCAAGGTATTCATCCTGCATCCTGTCATCAATACTCTGCCTGGCGTACTTTTCAGATGCGGCGGAACCGGCAGCATCATCAACCGCGTGCTCCATTTCAATATTCTTTCTGAATATCTCAGGCTGGTTAATCAGGTAATAAGATGTGATGAAAATTATGATGATGATCATTATAATTATGAAAAGAGCGATAAAATGAGTCCTGGGAATTATGTTAAAATATGTCAATCCGAATTCACAGAACCATACTGTTATAACAAAAAAGGAAAGAGTGGTTATCTTCATCAGCCAGTCAAGTCTCATCCTCTCCATGTCCGAGTAATAGTTTTCTATCCTCCTGTAATATTTCCCGAGTGTCATAATCGTATACACCAGGTATATTATCGAAGTTGCAAGCCCGGAAGTGACTATTATATACAGCATCTTCCCGAAAGCCGGGGGACTGGAGAGATAGAGATCTTTTATCACAGAGGTAAAGAAAATAACAAAGTTTATTACATAGATTATAAAAGGGAGGGCATCCATCCTTCTGAACTTCTCCCTCAAGCCTGTTACATAAACCGCATAATAATAAATAAACGCGCCTAAAAGAGAGAGACCAGGTACTGATATCAGTCCGAAAATTAAAGCTAAATATTGAACGCCGGCTTTGGAGAGAAACCCGGCGAAAAAGATAGATACAAAAATAAAGAGGTATGCGGCAAAAAAGGCATTTGCCCTTCTGTTCCTCTTCATTGCAAAAAGTATAAATATAAGCAGAATTCCCTGTGAAAAAGAGCTTACCACAATAAATTCAAGAACTTTGAATATTGATCCTTCCATATTATCCACCTGTAATATCTGTAAATCTCCGGCTGGAATATTACAAATTCTCTTATTTCAGTATAGATGATAAAAAACGCATTGCATGATTATAAAATTTTATAAGGTACAGGATACAACTTAAACACTTAATAAAACAATGATATTATTTCATAATTTTATTGTCAATCTATGGAATAATAATTATAAAGTGCAATTATTATTCCGGATTATAATTAACCTCAATCTAAAACAGACACGTCAGGCGAAAAGGAGGAAATCTTTATGAAAACAATATCATTTCTAGGCAGTCCAAGGAAAAACGGAAACACAGCAGCACTTCTCGATTCCCTGATCAAAGGGATGAAGAGCGCCGGAAACAGAGATAACGAATATATCTTTCTCCACGAAAAAAATATCAGACCCTGCAATGGCTGCGATGCCTGCAAAAAAGATAATACACAGGGCTGCGTAATTAAAGACGACATGCAGGAGATCTATCCGCTCATAGTGAAGTCTGATCTTATAATACTTGCAACACCGATATACTGGTGGAGCGTTACAGCTCAGATGAAATTACTCATTGACCGATTATATGGCGTGAATTTCACCTGTGGAAAGAAAAAAGTCGCGCTCCTCATGACATACGGCGGCGAATTGCCCAACTCCGGACCTGAAACGACAGAAGCTTTATTCCTCGAAATCTGTGACTACCTGAAACTTGAAGCGGCCGGAGTACTCGGAGTATGTACAGGAAAAACCCAGGTAAAGGATAATCAGACAGCGCTGAATGAGGCTTTTGAGTTGGGGAGGAGACTCGCGGAGGGATGACATACCGGATGTTCTGAATAAAAAAAAAGGGGCTTTCGCCCCTTCTTATAAGGAAGTAAGGTTGCTTTTGATACACTCTTAAGAATAGCACGTTAATT
>CAZVFJ010000367.1:0-2873 GCA_964625825.1 uncultured Leptospirales bacterium
TTTTAAAAAAGGCAAATATGATGGTCAGGGGACATATATTCAGACAAACGGCATAAAGTATGTCGGTGGTTTTAAAAACGGAATATTCCATGGTAATGGTACTGTTTATAGGCCGGATGGTACTGTTGACAGAAAAGGCAAATTTGTTAACGGGAAATATCAGGGTAAATGAAAATGCCGGGATATGTAATTTCGGTAAAATCCGGCAGACAAGAGGAGATGATTGATATAACCGGAGAGGTAATGTCGTTCGTCAGAGCTTCAGGTATTAATGATGGCATCTGCTATATATTTACACCTCATACAACTGCTGCTATAACGATAAATGAAAATGCCGATCCGGATGTGAAGAGTGATTTTATAAAGGGGCTCGCTCATCTAAATTTTGACGCGGTAAAATTTTCTCATGCTGAGGGGAATTCAGCTGCGCATATAAAGTCATCCATTGTGGGGTGTTCTGAATTTGTGATTGTTGAGGATGGGAGGCCCAGGCTCGGTACATGGCAGGGTATCTATTTCTGCGAGTTTGACGGGCCGAGGTCGCGACAGGTTTATGTTACAGTGAAGTGAGGCTACTCATCGAAGAGGGCCTGCTGCTCCTCCTGTTGAGAACTGTTGAATTTTATTCCCAGGTGTTTATAGGCGATCATGGTTGCCATCCTTCCCCTGGGAGTTCTCTTCAGGAGTCCGCTTTGCACAAGGAAAGGTTCATAATAATCTTCAAGGGTATCGGTCTCCTCTCCTACTGATATGGCAATTGTTTTGAGCCCTACAGGCCCGCCGCTGTACTTTTCAATTATTGAGTGAAGAATTCTTCTATCCATTTCGTCAAGGCCAAGTTCATCTATATCAAGCCGTTCAAGGGCGTACCTTGTTGTTTCAAGATCAACATGATCTTTCTTCATTACAACGGAGAAGTCCGTTACCCTTCTTACAATTCTGTTAACAATTCTTGGAGTTCTCCTGGACCTTTTTGCAATTTCAAGAGCAGCGTTTTCATCCAAATTTATTCCCATTATCCCCGCTGTACGGAGGGCGATAGTCATAAGCTCGTCAGGTTCATAGTAGTTAAGGCGGAGGGGAATTCCGAACCTGTCGCGAAGAGCAGATGTGAGGAGCCCGGTTCTTGTAGTTGCTCCGACAAGGGTAAATGGCGCAAGATTAAGCTTGATGCTTTTTGCTCCTACGCCCTGGCCAATAATGATGTCGATAGATCTGTCCTCCATTGCCGGGTAGAGAATTTCCTCAATCGCGGGTGATAACCGGTGAATCTCATCGATAAAAAGCACATCGTTTTCTTCAAGGCCCGTAAGAATTGATGCAAGGTCACCGGCTTTGTCAATAATTGGTGCTGATGTAGCTTTTAGATTTACACCGAGCTCCTGTGCGATTATAAAAGCAAGCGTTGTCTTGCCGAGTCCCGGAGGACCCGAAAGGAGGATGTGGTCAAGTGACTTTTTCCTCATCTTTGCTGATTCAATAAACACCTTAAGGTTCTCTGTAATTTTTTTCTGGCCTATGAATTCATTAAGTGTAGAGGGGCGGAGGGATATATCCTGATCCGTATCATCGCCGGGAATTTTTGTAGTATCTAAAAGTCTTGAAAATTGATCCATTTTAATCAGGGAAGAGTGTAATTTTTAAGAGTTTTAAGTATTGTATCAGCTGTTTTGAGGGAGAGAATTTTCTCTCTTAACTCAACATCGCTCATCATTTTTGCTATGTTTGCCAGGGTTTTAATATGTTGGGTCAGTTTATCTTTTGGTACAATGAGAAGTATAATTATTTTAACAGGCTCATTGTCTATTGCTTCAAAGTTGATCCCTCTGGGGCAAAGGGCCATAATAGAAACAATCTCATTTACCCTGGTAGTTGAACAATGAGGAATAGCAACACCATTTCCTATCCCGGTACTCATCGATTTTTCCCTTTCTATCAGAGCGTTTGTAATCGCTTCAGTATCTTCTGCCGGGATTTCCTTGTTTCTGGCTGCGAGGTCAACCATCTCCTCAATCATCTCCCACCTGTTTTTCGCAGCGGGTTTTACAAGGATATTATTCTTTTTTAAACTATCAAGCAGGCTCATTTTACCATATCTGAAGTATGTAGTTTTTCAGGTTTAGTGAATAAATACTGTTGAAACCTGAATTTTGTAAATAATAAGGATAATTGATTATTAGTCAAGTCTATATTGCAGGTTGTAGAGAGTATTTATTTTACAGCTGGTTTAAACTGTATAATAGATGTCGTTTATATTGTCATGAGAACAATAAAAATTGATTGACTGATAACATGATCAGAGTTTAATTTAAATAATAAGTTTTAAGGGGCTAAATATGATCAATCTCGAAGATAAGGGGAACGGACTTTTTGTCATTAAAATTGTTATGAGAGAGGTTCATACTCTCGATGTGCCTGATCTTAAAGAGAAGATCCAGCATGCAATAGTTGAGAGAGGGATTAAAAGGGTGGTTCTTGATCTTTCAGAAGTGAAGGTAATAACAAGCACAGGTATTGGGATTTTTCTTAATATAAATCAGATACTGAAATCTCAACTCAAGCTGGCAGCCCCGAATGAGGATGTAAAAAAGGTTCTTCAGCTGACAAAAGTGAATTCAGTTATAAAACTTTATAGCTCAATAGATGAAGCACTGAAAAGTTTCGCCTAAAATAAGTTATTCTTTCTTATAGCGTCATACGAGAAAAGGATTCATTTTTTTCTCTCTCCCCACTGTAGTTTCTGGTCCATGCCCGGAGAGGACTCTCGTTGTATCCGGCATTACAAGAATTTTTGATTTAATTGAATTAATCAGTATCTCATAATCTCCACCTGGAAGATCGGTTCTCCCTATTGAATAATTGAACAGAGTGTC
>CAZVFJ010000368.1:0-2813 GCA_964625825.1 uncultured Leptospirales bacterium
TTACGGCCCATATAGAAAACATGAGGGAGCAGGAAAGGACTGATATTGCCAGAGAAATCCATGATGATCTCGGGCAATCCCTTACTGCTCTCAGGCTTGATCTATCATGGTTTAAAAAGAAAATAAAACCTGAAGAAGTGGATCTCATTGAAAAAACATCCGTTATGGATGGAATCATAAATGATATAATCAGTACTGTAAGAAAACTTTCTACGCAGCTCAGGCCCGGAATCCTCGATGACCTGGGTCTCTCTGCCGCAATCGAATGGCAGACTGAGGAGTTCAGGAAGAGAACCGGTTTCAATTGCCATATCAGGTGTGAAGAGGTGGGAAATCTTCCCGAGGAGAAATCAGTAGCTCTCTTCAGAATTTTTCAGGAGTCTCTGACTAATATAATGAAACACTCCTGTGCAGACAGCGTAACAATAACCCTTCAAAAAAATGATGAAAATGTGGAAATGGTTATAAAAGATAATGGCAGGGGGATCTGTGATGAGGATCTACAGACAAAGGGTTCTTATGGAATTATTGGGATGAAAGAGAGGGTCAAAAATCTGAACGGTATCCTGACAATAGATGGAAATTCAGGCACTACTATAAGGGTTGAGATCCCCGGCTGACAGGAGTTTAGTATGATAAGGATAGTAATAGCGGATGATCATGAAATAGTGAGGGCAGGGTTAAAGCAGATTATTTCTGATGATTCCGATATGGAAATGGCCGGAGAGGCAAACAGCGGAGAGAACCTCATCGAGCTTGTTAAAAAAAATGATTATGATGTGGTCCTTCTGGATTTAAAGATGTCAGGTCTAAGCGGAATTGACACTATTAAATATATAAAGGCCATAAAATCCGATCTTCCTATTATTGTTCTCAGTATGCACTCGGAGGATCAGTATGCAGTGCGGACTATAAAAGCCGGCGCATCGGGTTATATTACAAAGGAGACAGCTGGAGAGAACCTTGTTAATGCCATAAGAAAAGTTGTTAGCGGCGGTAAATATATAAGCTCAACTCTTGCCGAGACATTAGCCGATACCCTCGCAGGTGGAGGAGCAGGCAGGCCTCATGAATCTCTCACTGACAGGGAATTTCAGGTCATGTGTATGATTGCTTCAGGAAAAACCGTTTCTGAGATAGCCTCGGAACTTTTTCTCAGCGTTAAAACAATCAGTACATACAGGCAGAGGCTTCTTGAAAAGATGAATCTGAAAAATAACTCCGAACTTACACATTATGTCATAAAAAATAATCTGCTTGATATGTAATTTATAATGATTACCCCCGTGTAGGACTACAACCTACACGGGGGTAATCATTATCCCTCATCTTACTCCCTTTTCTCCTACCTCAAAAAGAGATAAATTCTGTAAAATAAATATCCTTTGTCTGATTGAGTAAATATTATGTCTGTGATACATAATCAACATGCTTCAACGGAAGATTATATGAAGGTGCTGATAGTTGACGATTCATTAATGATTAGGGAGAGACTGATTAAACTCCTATCTGCATTTGAAGGACTCAACGTACTCGGCATCTCCGGAGATGAGGACTGGAGTATAATCGGCGGGTTGAAACCTGATTTTGTCGTTCTTGATATTAAACTCAACCATAGAAGTGGCGTTGATGTTCTGAAAAATCTCAAAAGAATATCTCCGTATATGCCAATAGCAATGCTTACAAATTATTATGATAATTTTTATATAAGCAAATGCAGGGAGTATGGGGCGGATTATTTTTTTGATAAATCCAGTGATTTTGATGAACTTGCAAACGCAATTATAGATTATAAAAGAATGAATTAACTCGGGGAGGGATAATGCTTAAATGTGATTTCCTTGAAGCGGTAGATTATGAAACTAATTATGATTTTTTCAGAAGGGTCAGGAGTATAGGATGTAATGAGAACCATCTTGTTTTTGATTTTTCAAGAATAGATAGTTTCGAACCCGGCCTGATTAAGACAATATGCATCGCACAGCGTTTTGCTATGCTTGATAACAAGAAGATTATATACAAGGGTATTCCAAAGGAGACTATGGAACTTCTTGAAAGTAAAACAAATGTTGCGGTGGCTTTCTAAAGAAAATAGAACTGATCTTTTTTATTGACATTGGAATTATTTTATGCCGTGATATTTATACGGTATAAAATAATGAAAAAAATACAGATATTCTCAATACTGCTTTTAATTATTTTCTGTTTGCTTCTGATTTATTATTTTAGAATTGTAAACCATAACGAACTGATCTTTACCCATCTGTTTTATATACCGATTATCCTGGCCGGTTTCTGGTGGCAGTACAGGGGTATA
Source organism: uncultured Leptospirales bacterium (assembly GCA_964625825.1). Classification (GTDB taxonomy): domain Bacteria; phylum Spirochaetota; class UBA4802; order UBA4802; family UBA5550; genus UBA5550. The sequence goes on from CAZVFJ010000368.1 coordinate 2,318, forward strand.
TACGTTATTGTTTGCCTTGCTTCAGCCCTTTTTATAACTGATTTTTATATCAGCAATTCCATTATGATCCTGCATGATTTTTTCCGCTCACTGGTATTTCTCCTCGTGGGTATTACTGTTGCGTTTCTGAGAAGTGAGAGGCTTAAACTTGATCATCTTAAAATATACAGGTCTGTAATATCATCAATGCGGGAGCCTGTTGCAATATTTAATAGTACAGGGAATATAATAATTAAAAACGGAAAATTTTCCGCACTATTCGCCGGAGCAGAACCCTGGCTACATAATTTTAAAAGTTTTATGGAAGACACGGATTTTTCAGAATTCAGTAATTCGCTTAACAGGTGCCTGAAAAATGAAGTCGTGTCATTTTCAGCCCCTATGATCCTCCCGGATTCATCTTTTCGATTCTTTAAAATTAATTTTTATCCCCTGGAAAATGGAAGTTCTGTTCGGGATGTTGCTCTCAGCTTCTGGGATATTACAGATTGCAAAA
>CAZVFJ010000369.1:0-845 GCA_964625825.1 uncultured Leptospirales bacterium
TAATATTTATTATTTAATATTATATTTCTTCTTGAATTTTTCAACCCTTCCGGCTGTATCAATGAGCTTCTGCTTCTTTGTATAGAAGGGATGACAGTTTGAACATATCTCAACATGAAGATCCTTCACTGTTGACCTTGTGTGTATCTCATTACCACATGCACATTTGATTGTGGTTTCAACATATTCTGGATGAATACCCGGTTTCATAAGATTTTATCTCCTGTGTATTGAATTATTTCAATTATTGTGCATTCATCAGGCTGTATTCATCGCCTTAAAAAATGCCTTATTGTTCTTTGTTGCCCTCATCTTTTCTACAAGCAGTTCCATTGCTTCTGTTGCACTCATAGAAGCGAGAGCCTTCCTTAATACCCATAATTTATTTAGTTCCTCTTCGTCAAGCAGTAATTCTTCTTTTCTTGTCCCGGATTTATTAATATCTATGGCAGGAAATATTCTCCTGTCTGAAAGTTTCCGGTCAAGATGAAGTTCACTATTACCCGTCCCTTTAAACTCTTCAAAAATAACTTCATCCATACGGCTTCCCGTATCAATAAGCGCTGTTGCTAAAATTGTGAGGCTTCCTCCCTCTTCAATGTTACGCGCAGCCCCGAAAAATCTTTTTGGCTTATGCAAAGCGTTGGAATCAACACCACCTGAAAGTATTTTCCCGCTTGTTGGTACAACCTGGTTATACGCCCTTGCGAGCCTTGTTATCGAATCAAGAAGGATAACAACATCAATTTTCCTTTCAACAAGCCTTCTTGCTTTATTTATAACCATTTCTGCAACCTGAACGTGTCTGGTTGCCTGTTCATCAAATGTTGATGAAACAACTTCCC
>CAZVFJ010000369.1:855-2806 GCA_964625825.1 uncultured Leptospirales bacterium
GGAACGACTGTATTATACGCTCTAGCAAGCCTCGTAATAGAGTCTAAAAGGATAACTACGTCTTTTTTGTGCTCTACCAGGCGCTTTGCCTTTTCTATGACCATTTCTGTTACCTGGACATGTCTTGAAGCCGGTTCATCAAATGTAGAGCTTATAACCTCACCTTTAACAGATCTTTCCATATCCGTTACCTCTTCAGGGCGCTCATCAATAAGGAGAACTATAAGGTATACTTCAGGATGATTTTTTGTAATGGCATTTGCTATTTTCTGCAGGAGTATTGTTTTACCAGTTCTTGGAGGAGCGACAATTAAAGCTCTCTGGCCTTTTCCTACCGGTGTCATGAGGTTCATAATCCTCATCTCTATTTCATTACTCTCAGTTTCCAGATTTATTCTCTGCTGAGGATAGAGAGGAGTAAGATCATCGAACATCACCCTTCTGTTAAGATTTTCAGGATTTTCAAAATTTATCGCTTCTATCCTTAAAAGGGCAAAAAATCTTTCATTATCCTTAGGAGGTCTTATCTGCCCGGCAATTGTATCACCAGTTTTAAGGCTGAAAAGTCTAATTTGAGAAGGTGAAACATAAATATCATCCGGACCGGGAAGATAGTTATAGTTCGGAGACCTGAGAAAACCATACCCGTCAGCCAGGATTTCAAGAACTCCACTTGCGAATATAAGCCCCTTCTGCTCAGTCTTACCCTTGAGAATTTCAAAGATTAAGTCCTGTTTTTTTAGTCCGGAGACCCTTTCGAGCCCCATATCCTTTGCAATAGTATATAACTCATTTATAGTTTTTGCTTTAAGTTCAGCAAGATCTAACCTGTCACCCTCACCTGTTCCAGTTTTTACAGCATCGTTTTTTTCTTCTCCCGGAAGATCAGCTGTTGATGCATTTAAGTTCACATTCGATTCATTCGCTTTCAGCATAAACAATCCTTTTTATATCTTTTTTATTGTTTAATTACTAAGGGGTAAATCCGGTAATGCCTTTGCTTCTTCTAAAACTTAATAATCAGGTTTTGTGATTACAAAAAAGAGGTTTTCGGGTGTGAAACATCAAAGGCATATAAGATATATGTCAAAAATAATGCAAAAGAAAATTAAGTCAAGTAAAATTACTGAAAAAAAATCATTCACCCTTGAAGATAGGATGTATTTCTACTTTTTATTGTGGTGAATTCCCTGTTTTCTAATTTTTGAGACAAGACTTTGTTTTGTGAGTTTCAAATCTACAGCCGCTTCATCTAACGAACTACTTTTACGGATTGATTCCACTATCAAATGTCTCTCAACAGCTTCAAGAATTTCAGATAAAGACTTTCCCCGGATATCGACACCAGGTATTTTAAATTCATCCGTTCCGGGAACCTTTTTATCACAAAAGATAAGAAATCCCGATTTTTTGTCATTACTGACCAGGGGTATCTTTTCATAAAAAATGTCAAATTCGCTATTGTAAAAGTAGACATCATCATCTTTTAAATCAGAGAATAGCTCATTTATAGCGGGATCGCTGAGAATTTTCTCTACATTCTCTACACTCACCTCAGAGTTAAATTTTTCCTGATATATATCTTCAAAATAGCTATTATAAAAAACAGTCTTCCCTTTTTCGTTAATTGCATAAAGAGCCCGCGGTATATGCTCAAGAATGTGATAGATCATCCATTCAAGAACCTGATCCTCCTGCTGCTTTTTAACCTCATTTTCGTGTGGCGTAACCTTCGTATTATCGCAGGAGGCAAATAGTTGAAGCCTGTTCCATCTCCCCTGAAGCTCTCCAAAAATATTAATCACAACGAATTCACGGATCCGCCCATACTGAAGGAGGTCATCGAAATTCATCTTCACCGCAAGGCGGGTAATAAACTCATCAATCTTCAATTTTTCAACGCGTTCAATATCACTCAGTTCGGATATTACAGACTCCTTTCTGAGTATTC
>CAZVFJ010000370.1:0-2801 GCA_964625825.1 uncultured Leptospirales bacterium
TATTTCGGGTATCCCGCGGGCCTTGAGTTTTTCCTTAATTTTCTTGCATTTTCTTTAATGATCGTTCTCTTTCATTCACAGGGTAATGCTGTTGCCACAGCCAGCACGATCATGTTCAACTGGGACCTCGTTGCATTTATTCCTCTCCTGGGGATCGAGATTGCTGTTACAAGTTTAGTGGGGAGATACATGGGAGCAGGTGAACCTGATATCGCGCACAGGTCAGCAATGTCAGGGATACGCACCGGTATATGGTACTCCTGCCTGATGCTTGTTGCATTTGTATTCTTCCCGGAATTTCTTGTAAACGTCTTCCGCCCTGAGTCTGAAAGCGCTGTGTTTAACGATGCTGTCCCGATGACAATTACAATGATCAGGATAGCCTCAGTTTATCTGCTTGCGGAGTCAATGATGGTGGCTTTTGTGGGAGCATTGCGGGGGGCAGGGGACACTCACTGGACAATGATTGCCTCTGTTACTTTCAACTGGTGTTCAGTATTGGTGCTTTACATGATGTTTAACTGGTTCGATATGTCCGCTGTTTCAGTATGGTCAGCTATAGTTATCTGCTTTATGTGTTTCTGCACGGTTCTTTTTTTCAGGTACAGGGGAGGAAAGTGGAGAGAGATTAAGGTTGTGTGACCTTACTGTTCACATTTGCACAGTTTATGCCGGAACTCCTTCTCTTTATCACTTAATGCCATGTCGGTGAACTCAGTAATTTCCTGAAGCCAGAGGAGTTTTTCTTCTGTTGTGAGTTTCATATATTCCCTGATTTTTTCATCTTCAATGCTTCTCATCCAACTGAGCGTGCCCTCATCCCCCGGCCCCCTTCTCCCGTTTTGAAGAATGGAAGAGGGAGAAGGAGGGAGGGTGATAAGTTCAGTGCAAGAGCCTCAAATAACTCACTTGACATCCGTATATATTTTTGTTTGCATAAAAATACTGCATCGTTGCTGGTCAGTATGTTCCAGAATGGAACTAACTGAAAAAGAAATCATCACTCAATATAAACAGAGAAACCGCCGGGGGGATTTATGAAACGGGAAGAAGGTAAAAAACTGATAGAACAGCGAGTTGAGGACTTTGAAAAAAACGCATCCGTATTAAAAAAGAAAGGCCACGGCGAGACCAACATCCGCTCAAACTATATAGATATATTCTTTGAAGCCCTGGGCTGGAACATGAAGAGGCATTACGACGTTCACAGGGAATTCGCCCAGAAAGATAACTCCGCCACAAAGAAGGTTGATTACGCTTTCAAAGTAAATGGGAAGGTAAAGTTTTTTGTTGAGGCAAAAGAAGCCAGTGTTGACCTGGTAAACAACAAGGATGCAATCTACCAGGCCAAGAGATACGCCTACTCCACCAACGGAAAGGCCCCCATAGTAATACTCACAGACTTCGAGGAGTTCAGGGTTTTTAATGTGGTAAAAGCCCCGGTATACGATAATACAGATCGCGAGCTTTTAAAAAAATTCAGCTTTGAATATAAAGACTATCTTGAAAAGTGGGATCTCCTCTGGGATACGTTTTCAAAAGAAGCTGTTTCATCCGGCAGCCTTGACGCGCTGCGTGGCAGGATTGATAAAAATACAAAGACAATGGATGCCGATTTTCTTGAGCAGATTACGCTCTGGCGTGAAATACTTGCAAAGAACATCGCACTTCGAAACAAGGATCTCAAAGTAGATGAAATTAATGAGGCAGTTCAGCGGATTCTCGACCGCCTTATCTTTATCAGGAATCTTGAGGATCGCGAAATAGAACCTGAAAATACACTCCTTGATAAAACAAAGAAAACAGACAATGTATATCAGTCTATAGTCCCCCTGTTCCGGAGTCTTGATCACGTATATAACGGCCTCCTCTTTAAAAAGCATTTTTCAGAGGACTTAACCATTGATGATAAGGTGCTTAAAGATATAATCAAAAATATGTGCTACCCGGTTTCACCATTCCAGTTTGATGTAATTGAACCGGAGATTCTGGGGCGGATATATGAAAAGTTTTTAGGGAGTAAAATCAGGCTTACCGAAAACCACCAGGCAAAGATAGAAGAGAAGATGGAGGTCCGCAAAGCGGGAGGAGTTTATTACACCCCTGAATATATTGTGAACTATATTGTTGAAAATACGGTGGGCCGCAAACTGAACAGCCCCCCAAACCCCCCGGGGGGGGGCTTCAATACCACACCGGGCAACTCCCTGACCAGTCCCCTATCCCCCAAAGGGGGTATGGGTCTCACTCCCGATGAAATTAAAAGTATAAAGATATGCGATCCCGCCTGCGGTTCGGGGAGTTTCCTCCTGGGTGCTTATTCATATCTTCTTGATTACCATGAAAAGTGGTACGCAAAAGCATCAGCTGATGATAAAAAGAAATATAAAGCTGATTTCTATAAAACGCAGAATGGCGAGATAAAAGTCACACTTGAAAAACGCGGTGATATTCTGCGCAACAATATTTTCGGTGTTGATATAGACAAGGAGGCAACAGAGGTTGCCATCATGAGTTTATATTTAAAGATGCTTGATGAAGGTTATGACAAAGGGGAGCGTGATCTCTTCTTTGTTAAGGGGCATGTACTCCCTGACATGACAGAGAATGTGAAGTGCGGCAACAGCCTTATAGGTACAGATTATTTTGATGGTAAGCTTGAGATTGATATGGAGGAGATGAAGGAGATTAAGCCCTTTGACTGGGAGAAGGAGTTTATGACCTCACCCCCGGCCCCTCTCCCGAACGGAGAGGGGAGTAAGGAATGGGGATTTGACTGTGTTATAGGGAATCCGCCGTAT
>CAZVFJ010000371.1:0-2778 GCA_964625825.1 uncultured Leptospirales bacterium
TTTCAGTGGGAGCAAAGACTATTAAGTCTACACTACTCGATTTTTTAAGATAAATTTTTTGTAAGGAGCTGTACTTGAGCATTAAAATTCAGACCAAACCTTTCGGTGAAATTGAAGTGAATGAACTTCAGGTAATTGATTTTCCTGACGGTATACTCGGATTTGATTTTATTAAAAAATTTGTTATACTTGATGCAGAGGATGAGGGTTCTCCCTTTAAATGGATGCAGGCTTTCGATGAAAAAGACCTTGCGTTTATTATTATAAGGCCTATTGATTTTATGGATAACTATGAGCTTGTTATCTCGCAGAGTGATTTAGATGCTGTGAAGGCTGAGACCGCCAGTGAGCTGATTGTTTTCGCTATTGTGACTATTCCTGAAAATCCTGAAAAGATGACGGCCAATCTTCAGGGCCCGATCATAATTAATCCTGCTAAAAGACTTGGAAGGCAGGCAATATCAATGAGTGACAGCTATAAAGTACGTCATAATATTCTTGACGAGATGAAGCGTCAGACCAGGGCAGGAGGTTAGCATGCTTGTTCTCGCCAGAAGATTAAATGAAAGTATAATGATTGGTGATGATATTGAGGTTGTTATCATCGATATAAAAGGTGACCAGGTTAAACTCGGTATCAAGGCGCCGAGAAAAATAACAGTTCACAGGAAAGAGGTTTATCAGGAGATAAAACAGGAGAATATTGCTGCTATGGAATCAGAATTTGATCCTAATAAGCTGCGTGACCTTTCAGACCTTTTTAAAAAGGATAAAAATAAGTGATAATCCCGGAATATCTCTATCATCTGACCTTCGCTTATGTTCTGATTTTTATTATAAGAGAAATTGTTTCATATAAGAAAATTCTTATAATGAAATATTTTTTCACACCGCTGATAACTGTATCAGCGGTATTTATTGCGCTTATTGCCATAAACTTCAATGGTCTTACTAATTACAACCTTCTGATTTTTACTTCATTATTGATGGCATTGGTCGCTGACACACTGCTCATGATAGAAGAAGTCAGTTTTATAAAAAATGGAATTATTTTTTTTACACTCGGGCATATATTTTATGCTGTTGCTTTCTGTACAGATATTTCTTTCAGGAGCTGGAATATTATTCTTATAGCAGTGATTGCAATAATAAATTTCATTCATCTTAAGTTGATGAAAAAATATGCCGGAAGGATGTTTATACCAGTTGTATTTTATATAGTTGTAATCGATATAATGGGTTTTCTTGCAATTACTAAACTGAATAACGGTGAAGGGCCTTATGAAATTACAGTTGCATCTGCTGCTATCATGTTCTGGATTTCAGATCTTATTCTCTCAATAAATACTTTTGTAAAAAAAATTCCACATAGTACGATTTATACCTGGCTTTTTTACGCGCCAGCTCAATTGCTCTTTGCATGGTCTGCAATTTTAATCAATCGTGTTTAAGCAGTAGATATCTTCGACCGAATAGTCTTACTCTCCCCGGGAAAAAACTGTTTGAAATTTCAAGCGGTTCGATTAATGGAGAGATTAAATCATATGTAGAAAGAATTTTTCGTCCGGTACGATCTGCAGCGTAACAATGTTTACCTTTATCAATTACAATAATTTTATTGGGAATATTGTTTTCAATGTCAGGATTTTTCAGCATATCTGCAATAAAAAGGTCTTTTCCGTTGTAATTGAAAATAAATGCGGACTCTGATGTGTTATATATGGCATTTAAATCATCATATTTATAAATTTCAAGATTTCTGTATCCTGAAATAAAAAAGGATCGGTTACGTTCAAATGTTATCCATTTAAAATTAAATTCTGCTGCTGGACTTCCCGTTGAGACAGCCTGGATTTCATAAACCGGAATTTCTAAAAGTCTTTCAATATCAGCTTCATGAAAACAAGATGAACTGAACTTTTCTATTTTGTTAATCAGAAATTCGGCGGTTTTGATAAGATTTGTATTTGTGCCAAGATTTTTTTTATAAATATCTGTTACTGCTTTTAATTTTAGAAGAAGTTGAATACCCTCTCTGCTGCTGAGAGCACTGAATACAGCATTGCTTATTTCCATGGATGATATGAGCTTCTTGAAACTGTCAACTGAAAGTGAATTTGTATTGTTCAGTTCACTGATGATATTTCTCAAAGTATATGTCAGTTCAGAAAGGACCTTTTCGTTTGAATCGCTAAACGCGGCATATACGGGATTATTCTGAATTCTGTCTTTAAGTTTTTCCATGATTTAATATAAGTTTTATCTTTTTATAATTCAATTAAAATAAAATTTTATCATAAGTAATATTGATGATTAAACCGTATTTGTTCATTTTTTAACAGAATACCCGTCAATATCTGAAAAGGGGTTCAATTTTTATTATATAATGTAATATACATTTTTTTATAATAATAAAAACTTGACATTGACTACGGATTTATTTTATTTGTTCAAACTATATTTTCGATCTAAATAATTCCTATCTTACATATATTTTATTTTTTTTTGATTTAATTTGAAGTACTTTATCTTCAGAAAGAGTTATAATCGCATTATCGTTCCGGATTATTCCGGATAAAGATATTTTAAATACTTTTTATATGCTGTAAATCAACTGGTGTTACATTCAAACAAATTATATATAACTGACTGTGAGGATGTAAAATGCCAATTTATTTAGTGTATATAAAATAAATAAAGGAGAGTTTCAATGTCGAAAAAGATGATGAAGTCAATGGACGGGAATACAGCTGCTGCACATGTTGCGTATGCGTTTAC
>CAZVFJ010000372.1:0-2763 GCA_964625825.1 uncultured Leptospirales bacterium
GAGAACAAACCCCATGGACCATCCCGGAGTTGGAATTGATTCGAATATTACATACCGTTCATCCTCGATGCCAAAATCTATCCGCCCCTTCTTCAACAGAAGAATCTGTTTTACTATATCTCCAAATTCAGGATCGTCTGAAAGATTTTTGCCGATAAAAGCTTTATTCTCATGGACAAGCGCAAACCCCCTATTGTCGATCATAGTCGCGAATCCCCGTCCCCTCACCCTGACACTGGATAGCTTTTCAGCTATTGTGGAAAGAAGAAGATTAGCTGAGAGAACTCCCCGCAGAGTTCCATCTTTTCTAAAAACAGGGGAAGAGATAAAAACAGCAAGAGCTCCTGTCTCCATATCGATATAAGGTTTGCTGATTACTGATTTTTTCTCATGCAAGGCTATTTTATACCAGGGCCTTAACCTTGGCTCATATCCAGGCGGAGCAACCCATCCCTTCCCGCTCACAAACCACCCGGAAGAGCTTCCGAAATACATATCCGAAAAAAAGGCATCCCTGTTTATATTGGAAAGAAGTTCCGGGGTAACCATCCCGTCTTCAGATATACCATTTCCGATTAGGTAGGCATTCGCGCTTATTACTGACATCATCCTCTTAAGCCACTGTTCTACTTCCGAGGAATGAGCATTCAGCACCTCCTGAACCTCAGTATTAATATCACTGAGAATAAATGACCTGCTTACACTATAACTGACAAATGAAATAACTGAAAAGACTGCGACGAATAGTAATGTAAAAATAATTACAAGTTTCGATCTCATTATAAAGAGATGGGACATGTCTTTTTTTCTATTATTAGTCCCTTCCCTGCTTTTTTTATATAAAATTTTAAACTGCATGTATTAAAAAGCATATATTCCTTAATTTCATGCAAGAATAAAATTTTTTACAACATATAGGATATATTTTTTAACCCAATCTTATATTGACTATGAATACTTTTTTCCTTATCTTTAGGCGGTGATATAAACGTCACACTGAAGAGGTTAGCGTATGGAAGAGATAAACTGGCTCGGCCATGGCGGATTCAGAATAAAGGGAAGAGGGAGAATTATTTATATAGATCCTTACAATATAAACTGGTCTGAGACTGCTGACTTTATCTTTATCACACACAGCCATAAAAACCATTTTTCTGTTAAGGATCTGAAAAAAATTTCAGGTGAAAAAACAAATATCTATGCTACCTGCGACTGCACAGAACACCTTGACTGGTTTCCCGGCTGGGTAATAGCTGTTGTTCCGGGAGAAACATACCAGGCAGGAAACTTCTCTATTACAGCAATCCCGGCATACAGCCTGAGCCACGACAGACATCCCCGCGAAAAAGGGTGGGTAGGCTATATAATAGATTTTGGTGACATGAGAATCTATCATTCAGGGGATACCGATCTGATACCCGAGATGAGAGAGATAAAAAAACTGGACTATGCGTTTCTCCCTATATCCGGGAAAGGTGTAATGAATGCTGAAGAAGCTGCCCGCGCTGCGGCAATACTTAAACCTACACTTTCAATCCCGATGCACTACAGCTCCAGGCCAGGGGACACAAAAGAAGCCGAGAAGTTCAGGGGACTCTGTCCCGGCGCTGTAAAAATTCTGAAAAAATCATAGCGCACCACTACATCAATAAAAAATAACATCAAAAATTTTTAACAAAAATCATAACTTAAATACATACCATTTTGTAATTAAAAGAATTATCTTGCTTATTAATACTAATCACAAGAGGAATTCATTTATGAAAAGCAAACACATTGTTATTTTAGGTATAACTGTACCGGTAATTACCATTCTTCTATCTCTTTTTTTTATTTCAGGAGTTTTTTGCAAAACCAGTACCAGTTCATTCGGTTCATCTGGAGATTCACCTTTGCGAAATGACAGTGAAGTCGCTGATGTCGTAAAATCTCAGGATGTATTCAGGAAAGTCTACGAGATGAACAAAAACAGCGTTGTGTTTATAAGCACTGAACAAACAGTGAAGATTCAGCGCAATCCATTTTTCGATGACCCGTTTTTCAAACAGTTTTTCGGTCCGGGGATGGATAAGCAGCCGCAAACACAAAAGCGCACAGGACTCGGTACAGGTTTTATTATATCTGAAGACGGATATGTATGCACGAACTACCATGTTGTAAATGGTGTGGATAAGGTAAAAGTAAAAGTCGACAGCGAGAGCTATGACGCGACAATAATCGGCTCAGATGAGAGGACCGACCTGGCGCTGTTGAAACTCAACTCAAAGAAAAAATTCACTCCTGTATATTTTGGTGATTCAGATAAAGTGCAGGTTGGCGACTGGGCAATCGCCATAGGAAATCCCTTCGGCCTTGATAAAACATTCACAGTCGGCATTGTGAGCGCTGCCGCACGCCGGGACCTTGATCTCATGGGAGGCTCACAAACTCACATCCAGACAGACGCATCAATCAATCCAGGGAACAGCGGCGGCCCACTCCTTAATATATATGGAGAGGTTGTCGGCATAAACAGAATGATATACTCACAGTCAGGCGGGAATATTGGAATCGGTTTTGCTATACCGGTTAATACTGCTAAAGCTGTGCTTGAGCAGCTGAAGATACACAAAAAAATAAAAAGAGGTTATATCGGAGTTCAGATTGTACCACTAACAGAGGAATATGCCCGGGAACTCGGTCTTAAAGAGACAGATGGGGCTCTTGTCGGCGGCGTTGCGGATGGAAGCCCTGCTGCGAAAGGGGGTGTAGTACCCGGTGATG
>CAZVFJ010000373.1:0-2755 GCA_964625825.1 uncultured Leptospirales bacterium
GAGTTTACAGGTATAGCAGCGGTATGACACTTTCGGATATAATTGAAATAGCAGGGGGATATACAGACACTGCGTACCCGCGGGGACTTATATTCACAAGAAAAAACGCGCAGAAACTCCAGATGAACCAGATAAATATATCTATGATTTCCATGGAGGAATACGCAACAAAGAGCAGCTCCGGGCTCAGCGCCACAGGCGGTTCTGACGAAGAGAAAGCCGCGATAGCGATGGTGATGAAACAGCAGGATGAGATGCTTTCAATTATTAAAAAGAAGTCAACCATGGCCCTTGGGCGTCTTGCTCTTGAGATTCCGTTAACCATTAAGGGACTGAAAGAGAGTGATGATAATATAACACTGGTTGAAGATGATTACATATATATACCTTCGAAGCCGAACTATGTCCTTGTGCTGGGAAATGTATACAACCAGATATCGATGCCCCACACTAAAGGTAAATCTGTGGAGGAATATCTTGCTGATGTGGGAGGCCCCGCGAAGAGCTCTGACCTCGATAACATATACATAATAAAAGCAAACGGCAAGATCATATCACGGCAGAGTTATGAAAATCAGTACGGGTTTATAGCTTCTTTTTTCAGAGATTTTGAAAACGTTAAGCTTGAAGAGGGGGATGCTGTTGTTGTGCCTTTCGAGATCAACATCCCCGTTATGTGGAGGCCGATGCTCCGCGATATAACGCAGATAATATTCCAGTCTATATCCACCCTTGTTCTTGCGAGCAGCCTGTGAGGATAATATGAACAGAAGACCAGCTGAAGTTTATACTCAGATAGATGAGGATGAGATAGATCTTGTTGAGCTCTGGAATACAATCTGGAGAAGGAGAAAATTCATATCGTATTTCACAGGGGCCGCGGTTCTCTTAACAGTAATTGTATCACTATTAATGACCAATATTTACAGGGCCGAATCCACGCTTCTTCCCGTAGCGGCAGGGGGAGGGGGATTGGGCGACCTCGCGGGTATGGCGGCACTTGCGGGGATCAATGTCGGGGGCGGGGGTGATAACTCCACCAAGGTCATGGTTGTGGCAAACAGCCGCACAGTGAAGGAACAGGTAATAAATGAACTGGGGCTTATAAAAATTATAGGTGAGGAGATACCCGATAAGCGCGACCCGATGCAGTATACAATTGAGAAGTTTGACGAGCTCCTCACGGTAACATCAGACAAAAAGACGGGGCTGATAACTATAGGCTTTGAGTGGGAGGACCCGGAACTCTCCGCGAAGATTGTGAACACATATACAAAAGCCGTGCAGGACGTGCTGGAATCAAAAGCTCTGAGCATTGAAAAGATGCAGACGGTGTTTCTTGAGAGAAAGCTGAATGATGAGAGGGCAAAGTTTTCAGGACATAAACATCAACTTGCTTCGTTTCAGAAGAGGAGCAAGATGATTGTACCTGATGAGCAGGCTAAAGGTACAATGGCACTCTACAGCACACTTATGACTCAGAAGCTGGCCATAGAGATGCAGGTCCAGGGGCTGGAGACAGCGCTTTCTCCTGAAAATCCGCGGCTTCTGTCTGTGAAGAAACAGCTTGCAGAACTTAACAGAAAATTAAAGTCCCTTGAGGGGACAACTGATGAAGGCGCTCTCCCGTCAATGGGGAACGCACCTGATAAGATGATCGAGTATACAGATATAATGGAGGGGCTTAAGACCTCGCAGGGAGTTTATGAAACCCTGACTAAGCTTTATGAAAAAGCGAAACTTGACGAGGCAAAGAACGACCTCTACGTGGAGGTTATTGACCAGGCCATTCCCCCTGACAAAAAATTAAAACCGAAAAGGGCGCTCATGGTTGTTGTCGCGGCTATGACGTCGCTCTTTTTATCAATATTTATAGTATTCTTTATGGAGTGGATTGAAGCGTTAAAAGAAAAAGGCGGATTGAATAGGAGAATATAATATGGAAGTTATAGGCAGATATGTTCTGTCATTTGCTGCATCACTTGTAATTTCATCTCTGCTTATTATGATAATTATCAGGTTTTGCAGCAGGTTCTCAGTCTATGACCGTACAGGGGGGAGAAAGATACATACGGGGAATGTGGGGAGACTGGGCGGCGTGGGGATTGTAACGGCGTTCCTGACTGTTTCGGCAGTAAAGCTATTCCCGGTATTTGACTCAACGGTTTCTCCTCAAATTCTTTTTGTCGCGCTTATGATTGTTTTTATTACAGGCTTTTATGATGACATAAAAGGGGTAAGAGCGAAAGTGAAACTCCCTTTTCAGATATTATCAGCTGCTGTAGCAGTTTTTGCCGGTGTGAGGGTGCACGTCTTCGAACAATTTGTCTCCACTCCTGAACTGGCGATATATCCTGACATCGTATTAACTGTGATATGGATACTCGCTTTCATGAACGCTGTGAACCTAATTGACGGTATGGACGGCCTTTCATCGGGGATTGTAATTATCGCTCTCATATTTTTTATAGCAGTAGGGGCCCACAGCGGGAATAACATGCTGATACTCGGCTCAGTCATACTCCTGGGGAGCGTAACGGGGTTTTATATATTTAACTTTCCACCCGCTAAGATCTTTCTCGGGGACGCGGGTGCGTATTCATTAGGATTTATACTTGCCGTGCTTATGCCTGTATCTTTCGGGCCGGCCTCTGATATAAAGATGGTGGCAGTTCCTGCTGTAATATTTTTAGTACCCTTCCTTGATGTCGCACAGGTGATAATGCGGAGGCTCTGGCTTAAAAAGGGAATATTC
>CAZVFJ010000374.1:0-2748 GCA_964625825.1 uncultured Leptospirales bacterium
CTGCCAGTCTGAATAAATGGATGCACCGCCCCAAGCATACATGTGCCAAGCCCGAGAGATTCTGCGGCAATCATGGCATAAGTTGCAGCGATAAGCGGATCAGCAGGATCACAGTAAGGGGACCCGTAAAAATACAGGGCTGCAGGCGCATCGTAATTTATAACATTTACTTCTTCTTTCATGCTCTCAATGTAAAAATTAATACAGGGTTTCACAAAACCGCGGAAGAACTCATCATTAGATTTACCCCAGAAAGGCCTCATCAGAGTGAGAAACCACCGGGAGACAAGCCACTTTACTCCTTCCAGGTATCTGCAGAAATCCACGGCGAAAGAGTGCACTTTCTCCTTTGTATCGAAGACAAGAACATTCACATCAGATGGAGGCAGCCCCATGGGAGCAGTCTGTGCCGCGTACAGAATTTTTTCTATCAGTTCTCTTTTAACAGGGAGGTCCTTAAATTCACGAATACTCCTTCTTCTCTGAAGAAGAGATAAAAAAGACCCGTAATCAGCGGCGGATTTCTTATCAGGAAGTTTATACAGATCAGAAGAGGAGATACATCTCCCCGAGACAGTTATTGCCCCTTTCGGACAGATAGCCATGCAGTGCCCGCACCCGATGCATCCGAAAACCGGCGAGCCTGACAGTTTCGCTTTTCCATCCTTCACCGATATACCGAAGTCCTTGCATACTGAAACACACAGGCCGCAGCCGTTGCAGAGTTTTTCGTCTATGCTTATTTCCGCAGTTTCCTTTGTCCGTGTTGTAGGTATAGACATTTCACTTCTCCATAACAGTTGTCTTTATTCAAAGAGTCAGAACCGCTTATTTTGTTATCCCTGGATTTTTCTTTTGGCACTGTTTTCAAAGAAACATCTGATGCGGATAAAAATAAAGTTCCCTTCCATCTGCTGTAATTATACATAAAGATATATGAATTAATTTTCAGACATTCATTCCTGTATAAATAACCTCCTGCCCGATTCATTACCTAAGCAAATCAGAAAATTACTATAACTCCTTTGTCCTGGAGCTCTTCAATGATTGTTTCATCGCTTACAGGATTATCAATAATATTTACATACTGAAGTTTCGGGAGCTCGAGGAGAACTGATATATCATCAATATCATTAAAGGAGATATCGAGTTCCCTCAGTTCAGTGAGTTCTTCGAGAAAAGTAATATCATCAATTCTATTATCAGACAGGTAAAGCACTTCAAGTTTTACAAGTCCGGCCAGCTGATGTATCCTGAATATCCTGTTCCCTGAAAGATTAAGGTTTGAAATATTAAAGCAGTTCTCAATCCCGGTGAGATCTTCAAGTTCAAAACCGGAGAGGTCCAGCTCCCCTTCAAGGTTCTGCAAATCAGAAAGAGTAAGTTCATATTCCAGGTTCCCGAGATAGAGATCATTTACTGCCTCGATAAATCCATACTCCTCCCCCGTAACAGTCGCCTCCGGAAGATCATCCTCGTATTCATGGTCGTCTACGATATCCTCCTCCGGGTCATAATACTCCTCACTATCATCGTAACCTGGTTCATCAGCCTCGTAAAGATACTCCTCATCAGCCTCTAAAATAAAATCACGTGATTTGATATTCTTTATGTCAACAAGATAGATCCCCTTAATACGCGCCAGTTCATCCACATTTTCATTTTTTTTATGCAGTTCAATCTCGCCTGTAATCTTTTTAAGCCTGTCGGGATGATAGAGCTGAATAAGTTGTGAAAAAACTCTGCTTATACCTGTATCGGCGGAACTTATCCCCACACGTTCCGCGAGCCTGGTGAGATATCCATGATCTTTCTTTTTATAACGGGATATAACCTCAATACTCATCTCCTTGAGTCTTGAGGCCGTTACTTTCTCTTTCAGTTCATCATAGAGTTCATTTGAGTTAATGCTCATGCCGTACCTCTTACTAAGATTAATTACAGAACCGGTTCATCAATATCAGCGGAAGAAATATTTCATTAAATTTTATGTAGGGTTAAAGTTTCATATCGTTATATAAAAAAGCAATAATAAAATTAAAGAAAAAAGAGTCATATTCAACTGAGAAGCGGCTTCAAATCCTCTAATAGCTCTTAAAAGAGTTTTCTTAAAATAAATTTTTAAATGGATTCGAAAAAATTGCAGCGATCAAGTGAGAGGATAAATTTCTTTATTTCAAAAGGATCTTTGGGAAGGACACCGGTACAACCGGCAGAAAGAAGCTCACTGTTCTTATCCTCCGATCCGGATATGGCATAAACAGGAATATCAATCCCGTATTTTCTGATCTTGTTAACGAGTGCCGTGCCGTTATTTATCCCGGCAAGATAAAAATCTATGAGCACGAGGCCGACATCTTCAGTACCAATAATTTTAAGGCCTTCGGATACTGTATCAGAAACATATACGGTGATCCCATCCCTGAGAAGAATGGCCTTAAGCATCACCTGTTCAATCTTAGAATCATCTACCAGAAGAATTTTATTTTTGTTTCTCATAATACGGTGAGATCCAACGTATCCCCGGCATGTTTAGATGTCAATATAACAAAGAAAATTTTCTCATGTTTGTTTTTCCCGGCCTATTCCGATATTAGAACGTTCCAGAGAGAGTATGCTACCTGGCAGATACGGCTGAGTCAAGAATGCGGATCATATCAATCGCTGCCAATCTGGCTGCTATTTCTACTGGATTCTTCTGAGCCCGCCTGATCTTGTACTCGGCCCCTGACTCGGATATCCCCTCCC
>CAZVFJ010000375.1:0-2732 GCA_964625825.1 uncultured Leptospirales bacterium
TCGCGTTGCAAGACGTCGCCGTCAACAGGCTGGCCGTGTTGGAGCGCGAGCGCGAGGCGTGGCACAACGAGGCCGATCACTTGAAGCGGCAGTTGCACGAGGCGCGAGGCGCGTTGGATACCGCCCGCGCCGAGCGCGACGCGGCGCACGAGGCCGCGCACGAGGCCGAGCAAAAGCGCGACATGTATCGTGGGGCGTTCGAGCGGACGGAGCGGGAGCGCGACGAAGCCCGCGCGCAGGTCTGGACGCTCGGTCACGCACTGGGTTACAAGTACCTCGCGGCCGTGACAGGCCGCACCGTCGAAGCCTCGCGGCTCGAAGTGACGATCAACGGCGAGCCGTTGCGGTGGACGGATAGCCCGGTCACGGCGCGCGGCGTTGCCCTCGACGACGTCGAGGCGGGCGACGTCGCCGCGCTCGGGGTGAACGTCACCCTCCCGGGCACGGTGCACGAGGTCGCCACGTCGGTCAAGGTGCCCCGCTACCCGCTCCGCCCGGGGTCGCGGTTCGACGGCGCGGCGATCGTTGACGCGGCCGGCGACCTGTTGACGCTTGATCGGTTCCCGCACGGGTGCCTAGTCACATGCGCGCACCTCAACGGCAGTGTGTCGATCCCGTGGCTCGCCGACGTTCTGTCCCTGGCCGAGCGCGAGGGGCTCCTGTGACCGTATTCGTCGAAACCCTGGCGCCGATCGGCGGCGGGCGCGCGTTCACCATCGACGGCAACAGCAAGATAACGGCGCTAGCCGGCTGCGTCGAGATGCCCGAGCCGAACGCGCTTAGCCTCCCGCCGGTGGCTACCTGCCCCGGCGCGACGCGGGCGTGCATGGCAACGTGCTACGTGCGGGGCCTCGCCAAGCAAGCCCCCGCGCTGCACGCCAAGTACGCCGAGAACCTGCGCCTCCTGCTCGCGGTGCTACTCAAAGCCGACGAAGGAGCCGCGGCCGCCGATGCGCTCGGCGCTTGGGTCGCGTCGCGCATCGGCGCCGGTGGCTACTTCCGCTGGCATGTCTCGGGCGACGTGATCAACGCGGCCCACGCCCGCTGGATCGTGCGCGTGTGCGGAGCGTCGCCGAGCGTGCACCACTGGATCTACACGCGCACCCTGCCGGCCGTGCCCCTGCTGTGCTGCGCGCCGAACCTGGCGGTTAACGTCTCGGCCGACGCCGACAACGCCGACGCGGCGATCCCGCTCGCCCGCGCGAACGGCGCGCGGGTGGCGTGGCTCGCGCGGCTCGACGAGGAACTGCCGCCGCTCGAGCCCGGCGACGTGGTCTTTCCGGACTACCCGTGCCGCGGGCGCGACCTGCCCGACCCGACCACGGCGCCATGGTGGCGCGCGCTCGAGCCCGCCCAGCGGCGGCTCGTGTGCCCCGCTGACTTTTTCGGCCAAAGTACGCGCGACCGTTGCGGTCCCTGCGCCCGATGCTTACTGGTTAGCCATGTCTGACAAAACGAAAGAGATCGCACGCGCCCGCGCAGCGCTCCGCGCCCTCACCGCGGGCCGCTGGGCTCATAGGTCGTTCGGCCCGAACCGCGCGGCTCGCCGCGCCGCGGCCGCCAAGGCTCGGCGGGGGGCCCGTGGGTAGCGCGCTGGCGACGGCCGCCATGCTCGCGGCGGTGCGAGACGCCCTGCTTGACCTGCCGGCCGCCGACTGGCAGCGGGTCGAAACCGCCGCCGGTATGCCCGGCGTGCTGTCCGACGCCACCATCGCGCCCGAGGTACGCGCGGCGCTCGTGCTGGTCGTCGAGTGTGCCGCCTTGATCTGGCTGGCGCAGGAGCCGCAGGTGCATAACGCGCGGGTGCTGCCGCGGCCGACACCCGCGGGCGTCGTTGCGTTGACCGACCATGACGCGGCCCCGAACTTTCGCGAGCATACGATGTTCTCGGCCGCGGCCGCCGCGCTTGGGTGGCGGGGGGTGGACCGTGAATAGCCGCTTCCTATGGCTCGACCTCGAAACGACGGGGCTCGACCCGCACGCCCCCGGGGCGCGCGTGCTGGAATGGGCCGCCGTGCTCGCCGACGACGCGCTCGAAACGCTCGAGACCTATAGCTCGGCGGTCTACTGGCCCGACGCGCTGGATCTTTTCGCCGGGTGCGACGAGTACGTGCGAGACATGCACACGCGCAACGGGCTTTGGGCTGAGGTCGCCGACCCCGCGCGCTCCGCGCCGCTCGCCGATGGCGAGGACCTGCTGCTCGCCTTGCTGCCTCCGCGGGGGCTCGTGCATCTTGCCGGCGCGAGCGTGCACTTTGACCTCGGGTGGCTGCGCGTGCACATGCCCCGCCTCGCCAAGCGGCTGCACCATCGCGTCCTGGACGTCACGTCGCTATGGCTGGCGGCGCAAGCGTGGGGCCCGCCGGGGATCGACCGCGACCCAAGCGCCGCACACCGGGCGCTTGACGATATCATGCAGACGATAGCCGACGCGCGGCGGTACCGCGCCGCAATGGGATGGGCACCGAAGGAGATCAAGCAATGACAGCAAGCTGGATTGAACACAACGAGCGCGGGGAGATCATACGCGCCGAGCTACGCGCCGAGCGACGGGACGCATCCGCCCGGTGCGTCGACGACGGCCCGGCCACCCCTTGGGAGATCGGCCGCGGCGTGCGGGCGCTCACCCCGGCCGAACGGGCGCGGGCGCTCGACGCCGCGGGCGTGACGGAGGCGTCGCCGGAAGATATCGGGCGCTTGCTGGCGGCGTACTCGCCGGAAGCGCGGCGGCT
>CAZVFJ010000376.1:0-2712 GCA_964625825.1 uncultured Leptospirales bacterium
ACCTTTTTTTCGCCGAATTTCAGAATAGCACCCATTGCTTTTTTTGAAGCGTCTGCATCCCTGAGCTTTAACGCTCTTAGCAGCTTTAAATTCAGTTTGAGTGAAGCTTCAGCAGAACCCTCAATTGAATAGAAAAATTCAGTAAAAAAATGATACACCGGCCTGAATGACTGGAAAACAAGACGATTTATTATATTGCCGGATATATTAATAATTGTATAATGAAAATCAAAATCACACTCCGCAAGAACAGCCACATCTTCAATATTGGCCCTCTTCTTTTCAAGATTACGCTCCAGGTATTCAATATCACTTTCCGTTACACGGCCTGCGGCCTCTTCAGCAGCCGCTGATTCCGTGGTAAACCTGAAACTCAGAAGAGATTCAAGAGTCTGCCTGTCTATGCTTCTGCGTATACGGAGTATCTGGACAAGCGTTTCAAGAGATCCGTTATTATAGAAATCATTTACATATGTCCCGCTCTGCGGATGGGTTACAACCAACCCGCTCTGCGCGAGCATCGCTATGGCTTCCCGGACAGCGAACCTGCTGGCGCCATATTTAAGAGCAAGCTCCCGCTCACCCGGGAGTTTACTCCCTACAGGGAAAATTTCCCTGATTATGTCGGCCTGCATGTCGTTAAAAATTTTACCCGGAAGCCCATTATTCATCATGTTCACTTTCCTGTTTTTTATAAAACGGCAAATCCACTGCGGAACACACACGACAAATCCGGCTGTTTTGCAAGTAAAAAACTTGACAACTGGTTATACCAGTATTAAAATCAGAATTAACTGGTTATACCAGAAACACCTGATATAATTAAAAACACAGGAGGTATTATAATGAAAATTTCTGCGATTGAGTTGTACCATGTTTCAGTTCCGCTCAGTGAAACGTTCTGGCCCACATGGATTCCGGGTTATCCGCAAACACACAACAGGTTCACCCTTATAAAACTTATAACTGATGAAGGCATTGAAGGCTACGGTGCGGGATCGGCCATGGGTACCGAGCGTGAGGGGCTCGGAGATCTTCTTGGAGGTTATCTGCTGGGTTCCGATCCCACTGACATAGGGAGAGTTCAGGACCTGCTGAAACAGGCGGGAGTCCTCGGATGGAGAAACTTCTGGATTGAACCGGCATGCTGGGATATAATGGGAAAGAAAGCCGGCAAACCGGTTTATGAGCTGCTGGGTGGTAACGGAAGGGATATTGAGGTATACTGTTCCACGGGGGAAATGCATGACCCGGACAAAAGGGCCGAAGAGCTGATAGCGATAAAAGAAAAAGGATATCGCTGCGCCAAGCTCAGGGTTAAAAGCATTGAACTCAGGGATGACATCCGCCAGATTGAAATTGTCAGAAAAAAAATCGGGGATGATTTCATGCTTGGAGTGGATGCTAACCAGGGCTGGCTTGTAACCATTGTCGACAGGATACCTGCCTGGGACCTTGACCGGGCTAAAAAATTCGCCGACGCATGTTACGCTAACGGCATTGAATGGCTCGAAGAACCGCTTGATTCGCGTGATTATGACGGAAACGCGGCGCTTAAAAAATACTCAAAGGTCAAACTTTCAGGAGCGGAACTTAATTACGGCTGGGACGAAATAAAAATAATGTTCGAAAAAGACTGTTTCGACATCTATCAGCCGGACGCGACGTTTGCCGGGGGTATTGCGCAGGTAAAAAAAGTCATAGATATGTGCCACGAAAAGAAACGCCTCTACACACCCCACACATGGACAAACGGAATCGGTTTTTATGTAAACTGGAACCTGGTACTTGCAGACAGGGAAAACTCTCTGCCGCTTGAATACCCGTTCGAATCGCCATCATGGATCCCGGAATACAGAGAGGGAATTATAGATCCGATATTACCGGATAACAGGGCTTTTCTGAAGCCGTTCACAGCGCCAGGCCTTGGTTTTACAATAAATGAAAAAATGCTTAAGAAGTACGGAAAACGTTTCTTCAGGCTCACGGAAACCGGTCTCAAAATGAAAGTAATTAAAGAGAAAGGCCTGAAAACCGCACTTGATCTTAAAAAAAGAAAGTCATAAGTAAATATAAAATATGATATAAAACGCTGTTCTCTTCTCTTTATAATGACCTGGAAGCATACTTTTCCCTCTCACGACGGGAGGGAAAAGTATCAAAAGTAACAATTAAAAATGAGAACATCCCGCTTATCTATTTAAATTATTTCGGGTCTGTCAGCTGTTCAACAACAAAGTCGGTAATCCGCTCATATATATTCGCTCCCTTTGTCGAAGGGGCCACACGGATAACCAGTTCAGCAAGTAGAACCAGTTTTTCTGCCTTCACAAATTCCGGATCATTTTCAGGATTAGCAATTTCAGGATTATAATCATTGATATGCCGGAAAGCCAGTTCTTTAAGCTCCTGCTCACGGTTTTTATCAAGGATATCTCTCCTGAAGCTGTTCATAGCTTCATCAGTCAGGATAAGTATATCCTCCCCTCCTGCCGCTTTTTTAAGCCCGGACAGACCTGCGGGTATAATACGCCTTTCTGCGCGACGGTCACTATTCCTGGTTATACTGTATATTTTCATAGGTTCCTCCATATATCATGGTTTATTCTATTCACATAGTATATATCGGAAATACCCGTCAGATGTTTAACTATTTTTTTGTTTAGTATAATTATTTGAGTCACTTCCATTATCTCCGTCAAGTATCTTTAC
>CAZVFJ010000377.1:0-2709 GCA_964625825.1 uncultured Leptospirales bacterium
ATAGTCGGCATCGGGGGCGGAGTAATTATGATTCCTATTATGCTCTACGCTCTTAAATTTAGAATGCACCAGGCAGTGGGTACATCAACAGCTCTTATGATCTTTACAGCTTTAGGGGGGATTCTCTCTTATATAATTAATGGATGGGGAGTTTCGGGCCTGCCGCCGTATTCAACGGGATATGTAAACTGGCTTCAGTGGATTCTTTTAGCCGGATGCAGCGTGCCTATGGCCATTGTTGGAGCAAAGACAGCGCATCTCCTTCCTGCGAAGCAGCTTAAATATATTTTTATAGCCGTAATGCTTTATATCGGACTTAAGATGGCAGGCGTATTTACGATGCTGCACCTTCCATTTTAACACATGAAGTTGACGGCCTCTTTTGTTTATTGAGGCCGTTTTTATAAAATGAAAGTGTTTAAGAATTAAAGTATTTTAAAAAGGAGTAATTTGAATGTTCTGGAAAAATGAATGGAAGCCGCTCGCAATAATTGGCGGATTTTTCCTGGCACTATATTATATGCCTGTGGGAACTCGCAGGTTTGATAACGCTGTTTTTGAAGCACTGTATCTTACAAAATGGTATGCACAGGAGCATGTGCTTCTCTGTCTGATCCCGGCTTTTTTTATCGCGGGAGCTATAGGGGTTTTCGTGCGGCAGGAAGCTGTTATGAAGTACCTGGGGCCTACGGCTAACAAGGTAATGGCCTACGGAGTCGGCTCGGTTTCCGGGTCAATACTTGCAGTATGTTCATGTACGGTACTTCCATTATTTTCAGGTATTTACCGTATGGGAGCCGGGCTGGGGCCTGCGATTGCGTTTCTTTATTCCGGCCCTGCGATCAATGTTCTTGCAATAATACTCACAGCCAGGGTTATCGGTGTTGATATCGGTATTGCCCGTGCTCTCGGCGCTGTGATTTTTAGTATTGTTATCGGAGCAATTATGCATTTCATTTTCAGACATGAGGAGAATCAGAAAGTCAATGCTGCAATGTATATGCCTGAGGTTGAAGTCAAAAGACCATTATGGAAAGATATAATCTATTTCGGGTCAATGGTTGCGATACTTGTTTTTGCAAACTGGGGGAAATCTGAAGATGTTTCAGGATTCTGGCATTTCATGTATGCTTACAAATGGTGGTTTACAACAGTATCAGCGATAATATTTGCGGCAGTTATTGTTTTATGGTACGGAGTTAAACCGTGGAAAATGATTCTTGTAGTCATACCGGCAGCAGCTCTCGGATTTATCTTTCCTCATGAACCAGTGATTCCGTTTGCTGCCGGAACTATAGGACTTTCAGTAATTACAAGCACAGATAAAGGTGAGCCGGGTGAATGGTTCGGATCTACCTGGGGTTTTGCGAAACAGATTACTCCTCTTTTACTTGGCGGGGTTTTAGTATCGGGTTTTCTGCTCGGAAGGCCGGGGCATGAAGGTGTTATACCCGCAGTATGGGTCAGTGAACTGGTAGGAGGAAATTCCTTCACCGCGAACTTTTTCGCATCAGTAGTAGGAGCTTTCATGTACTTCGCTACCTTGACAGAGGTCCCGATTGTTCAGGGTTTATTGGGGAGCGGAATGGGGAAGGGGCCAGCACTGGCACTTCTTCTTGCAGGCCCCGCTCTATCACTTCCTAACATGCTTGTTATAAACAGTTATATCGGCCTGAAGAAAACAGTTATTTTCTGTTCTCTTGTTGTAGTTATGGCTACGATAACAGGAATGATTTTCGGGATTTTCTTTTAAGGAAATGTTTAAAATATTTTTTTGTATAGCTTTGTTTTATTTTATTAAAGATAAATTGTTTTAAAAATTAATATATTGGAGGTCTTTTATGAATTTCAGGAAAAGCAGAATATTGGCGATCTTAGTAGTGTCTGTTATAATGGCGTCAATTTCTCTCCAGGCAAAGCAGGGAAAGATAAGACAAAATACAGCTGACAGGAACTATAACACTTCAACTGTTGAAACAATAAGCGGAACAGTCACGGATATTACATCATTGAATAAATGGGGAATTCATATCAGTGTTAAAACTTCTTCCGGTATTATGGGTGTACATCTTGGGCCTGAATGGTTTTTAAAAGATAAAATTTCATTGGCTGCGGGTGATACTGTTACAGTTACAGGTTCAAAAGTCAACATGGGTGGTGAAAATGTAATAATAGCAAAAAGTATTTCTAAAGGTAATGTTACTGTACAATTGAGAAAAGATAATGGAGTACCGCTCTGGGCAGGCTCCGGTAAAGGTAAAAACAAATAAGTATTATGGAGATATAAAATGCGTAAAATTGAAATTTTGGGTATGGGCTGCGCAAAATGCAATAAGCTTGAGGAGCTTTCGAGACAGGCAGCTGATGAACTTGGCCTTCAGTATGAAGTTGAGAAGGTTAAAGATATGGACAGGATCATGAACTACGGTGTCATGGTGACTCCGGCTCTTGTTGTGGATGGAGTTGTAAAAGTAGCAGGTAAACTCCCCTCGTATGATGATATCAAGAAGATGGTCGGAGGAGAATAAAATGGGTGATTGTGCATGTAATTCAGGAACAAAAATTATCTATTCATGTTCAGGCGCTGCTGATGTCGGTGAAATTGCTGACAGGGCTGTAAGGGCGCTTAAAAGAGAGGGATTCGCTCAGGGGTCGTGTATTGCGGCAGTGGGAGCGGGATTGTCGGGATATGTTGATTCTGCAAAAGGT
>CAZVFJ010000378.1:0-2699 GCA_964625825.1 uncultured Leptospirales bacterium
AAGGCTTTGTTCTGTCTTTAAAGCGTCGAAGGACATCATCAACAGCATCGAGAACGTCAGCCCTGACCATACTAATTTCATCAATAACAAGCAGGTCGATACTTTTAATAATGTTGATTTTCTCCCTGCTGTATCGTTTAATTCTCTCCGATTTGTGTTTATCGTTTTGTAATACAGCTTGCTTGTTACCATTATAAAAATAAGGAATCTGGGGTCCGAAAGGAATTTGGAAAAATGAATGAATAGTAACACCTCCTGCATTAATAGCTGCCACTCCGGTGGGTGCAACAACAACCATCCTTTTGGGAGAATTTTCTTTCAAATTACGAAGAAAAGTAGTTTTACCTGTGCCGGCTTTACCTGTAAGAAAAACACTTTGATTTGTATATTGAATAAAATCAAAAGTAAGTTTAAGTTGATTGTTAGTTTGGGTAGTCATAATTAAAAAAAGTTAGAAGTTCAACACTAAAGTATGTTCCAATTATAGTAAAAAAACAATATAAATTATTACTATTCATATTTAAAAAAGGTTTAATTTTAATTAACTATAGAAAAAATGCACATTAAAATGTTAAAAGTTTTAAGATAGAAAAATGGGAAACATATCAAATTATATAGAAGAATTTGAAATGTCATTGCTATCAATGGACAAAATAAAGGCTGAAGAGATTTTACAAAAAGCAATGATAAACAGATCACCCATCGAAGTCGCGGGGAAGCTGGTTACAATAACCCTCCAAAAAATAGGTGATGCATGGGAAGAAGGAAGAGTTGCATTGTCGCAGATTTATATGAGCGGATTGATGTGTGAAGAATTAATTGAGAAATATATTCCTAAAGGGAGTCCGGTCAGAATATCTCAACCTAAAATGGCAATAGCTGTATTTGAAGACTATCATTTACTTGGGAAAAGGATAGTTGCATCAACATTACGTTCTGCCGGTTATGAGTTAACAGATCTTGGAGGAGGCCTTTCTGTAGATGACCTGGTCGAATTAGTAAAAAGAGAAAAATACCAAATCTTATTACTTTCGGTACTTATGCTTAATTCAGCGATGCACATCAAAGATCTCAGGGAAAAGCTAAAAGACAATAATGTCAAAATTATTGTTGGTGGTGCTCCTTTCCGATTTGACGAAGAACTATGGATAGAAGTAGGAGCTGATGGATATGGGAAAGATTCATCGGAAGCAATAGAAATTGTCAGGAAAATGATGGAGGGCATGGAATGAAAACAACAATGACATCAATGGAAAGAGTACTAACTACTCTATCTCATAAAGAACCTGACAGAGTTCCTCTTTTTTTACTACTCACAATGCATGGAGCAAAAGAACTTGGCATTAGTATAAAAGAATATTTTTCAAAAGGTGAATATGTTGCTGAAGGTCAGATTCGACTTCAGAAAAAATATGATTCTGATTGCTATTATCCTTTCTTTTATGCTCCTGTTGAAATAGAAGCTTTTGGAGGAGAAGTTATCTATAGCGAAGACGGCCCTCCAAATACCGGAACACCAATAATAAAGGATGTTGACAAAATAAATCAAATTGAGCCGCCGTCAATAAAAGATGCAAAAGTTTTGCATAAAGTGCTTTCAGCAATTCAAAAGTTAAAAGAAAAAGCAGAGAATAAAATTCCTATTATTGGAGTAGCCATGTCCCCTTTTTCTTTGCCGGTAATGCAACTAGGCTTTGAAAAGTATCTTGATTTATTTTTAAATAAACCTGATTTATTTGAGAAGTTGATGAAAATCAATATAGAATTCTGCGTAAATTGGTCAAACGCTCAATTAGAATCTGGAGCAACAGCTATATGTTATTTTGACCCGGTTTCATCATCATCTATGATACCCAGAAGTTTGTATATGAAAACAGGATTTGAAGTGGCAAAGAATACAATATCCCAAATCAAAGGAGCAACTGCAACACACTTTGCCTCAGGCAAATGTCTTGATATTGCAGATTTAATACCTCAAACAGGCACTGCTGTTGTGGGTGTCAGCACCACTGAAGACCTTTCTCTATTAAAAGAAAAGTTTAAAAATAAAATTACTATACTGGGAAATCTGAACGGAATAGAAATGCGTCGTTGGACTCCTGAAAAAGTCAATGCAGTCATAAGCGATGCTATTTCAAAAGCAGCACCCGGAGGGGGCTTTATTTTATCTGATAATCATGGAGAAATACCATGTCAAGTACCCGATAAAGTTCTTCAAGAGATAAGTAAGGCTGTGAAAAATTATGGAGAATACCCTATAAAATAAATGAGAAGTAAACTTTGTATTTACGTATGTAATTCTTTAGTACCAGAAATTCAGTTTGTATTAAAGGAATGTCTTAGCCCCCTAAATAGTTGGACTAAATTTTAAAAAGAGTTTAGTACTTCTTAAATTTGGGAATTATGGCAAAAATAAAGCGAAAATTTACAGCTGAAGAACGTTTGTCGATATTAAAGGAAGGCGAACGTCAAGGGCAGGCGGAAACAATCAGAAAGTACAACATCGCTCCATCTTTATATGCACGATGGAAAAACAAATACCTTAAAGAAGGCGTCAGTGGGTTAAAAGAAAAATATCACAGGATTGATCCTGCTGTACGTGAACTGGAGCTGGAAAATGAACGGCTTCGCAGGATCATAGCAAGACAAGCCCTGGAGATTGAGGTTAAATCCGAGCTTTTAAAAAAAACTCCTTTAGG
>CAZVFJ010000379.1:0-2686 GCA_964625825.1 uncultured Leptospirales bacterium
GGAGAAAGCGCGCTTGTAGATACCGGGAGCGGAAAAAATACAGACAGGATTATTGCAAATATTAAAAAAACCGGGATCAATACGGATACAATTAAATATATATTTCTGACTCATTGCCATTATGATCATACCGGCGGTGCCGGCCAGCTCAGAAAAATTACAGGTGCTAAAATAATAATACACGAGCTGGACGCATGTTATCTTGAAGAGGGTAACGCGGAAGTAACAGCTGCCGCATGGTATGACGAACCTCAACCGGCAATAATGGTAGACAAAAAGCTCAGCAAAGAGAAAGAATCTTTCATGCTTGGTTCTCTTGATATAACAATACTCCATACGCCGGGCCACACTCCCGGTTCAATTGTACTTTTAGTCAATTCTGACGGTAAAAAAGTTTTATTCGGGCAGGATGTTCACGGACCGCTGCATCCTGCATTAAAATCTGACAGAGCGGACTATATCAGGTCACTCAAACTTCTTCTCTCCCTTGATGCTGATATACTGTGCGAAGGGCATTACGGAGTAATATCAGGACGGGAGAAAGTCCATGATTTCATCCGTTCATTTATCAAATGACTGGAGAAATTTTCTGAAATCAAAAGTAATAACATCATCCACTGAGAGAATAATCAATCCATGGATAGCAGCGATTTTCTCCCTTGCTGTAACAGGATTAGGTCAGGTCTATGCGGGAAATCCTTTTAGCGGAATAGTATTATTTCTCCTGAAAATAATATCTATTATAGCGATACCTTTTTATTCTTTGATTAAAAGCGGCGAATATCTCTCCGAAGAGATAACTGTTACTATATTCGCTTTTCTCCTCATCACTCTATCAGCACCAATACACGCTTTTTTTATAGTTAAAAATAAAAAATCTCAACTCCTGTGGTACAACTCAAGCCTCTTTTATTCTATATATACATTGATTACTGTTACTATTACCATTCTCGCGATTCTCCTTTTCACAACATTTTTTGAGATCAAACAACTTCCGGGAGATACCCCCCCTCTTTTCAGAATGAACGATATAATCGCAATCAAAAAGATAAATCTGAAAGGATACACTCACGGAGACATGGTCACTACTGAAGCAGATTCCACCTGGGTACCTGTCAGGGTAATCGGAGTCCCAGGTGAGAGTATATCGTGTAAAAAGGGAAGATTTCTTTCGGATGGTTCAGAACTCCCGCTTTCAATCTTCAATGAAGCCGAACTGAAAAAGCTCGCGTTAACTGATTATGATGTAATATCAGAAATAAACGGGCAAAGACGATATCCTGTCCGGAAGGGGAACTCTCTTAAAAGCAGCCCTGTTTTCCTCAAGGAGAACATCTATTTTTTAGCCCCTGATGTACGGGAATCTTCAGATTCTTTTATTACAGCATCATCAGGCACAATTCATGGGCGTGTTGAAGGTATAATTTTTTCAAGAAGTACCGGTTTTTTCCCGGGCAGAATATCCCTCCCTGCGGAAAATTCCTTAACAGGTAAATAATTCCTATTCTATTTATTCTTGACTTATGAATTCATAAGGTATACAGTCATAAAGCTGGTTTATTTACAAATATAAAGACATAAAAATCGGAGGTCTCTCATGATATTAATTACCGGTTCAAACTCTCTTCTTGGAAAAGCAGCTGTGGAAAAATTTGTACTTAGCGGTGAAAAAGTAAAGTGTTATGATATGTATAAACCGGAATCTCTTCCTGAAGGAGTTGAATTCATCCAGGGGGATCTCTTCACTTTCAAAAAACTTCTCGCGGCATGCAAAGGCGTGGATACAGTAATTCATTTGATGGATAAAAGCCGGGCCCAGAAAACAGGGCGCAGAAAGATGAAAAAGATAAACACAAACGGCTCTCTGAATATTTTAATAGCCGCAAAAAGAATGAAGATAAACCGGTTTATACTCCTCTCTACATATGCAGTTTACGGAAAGACTGAGTCGTTCCCTCTGAAAGAAGAAGACAAAAAAAGGCCATATACCGCTTACGGCAAGGACAAACTGAAAGCCGAGCAGATATGTACTGTATATGCCAAAAAGAACAACATCAATCTTACTATAATCAGGCCCTCCGTTATTACAGGTCCGGAAGTTAAAAATTCCGCCATACTTATCACTCTTTACATGGCAATGGGCCTTGGAAATGACAATGTAATGTATATATCCGGAGACGGAGACACAAGATTCCAGCTCCTGGCGCCAGAGGATGCTGCTGATGCGTTATACAAAATCTATAAAGCAGGGAATAAAGCTTATGGCCAGATTTTAAATATTGGCTCTGATAATGTTCCTACTCAGATGGAGCAGATTATAAAAATTAAGGAGAAGAATAAACTTGATTTTGCGATTAAGCATATTACACCCATCAAGGCAAAATTCTACTCCATACTTTTTAAACCATCCAATGTAAATTATTTTACAAGAGAACACCTTCTCTTTATCTTTCATACTATCTACCTGGACTGCCAGAAGATAAAGAATCTGACAGGATGGCATCCGAAAAAAGATAATATTGATATAATGACCGAAACTGTTGAATGGTACAAAAATAAAGTGAAGTAACAGTATAAAATCCCGTTATAAAAAAAATCTCCATTTTTAATGGAGATTTTTTTTATTTTTACCGTCGAAATACTCAATCCCTGAAAACTTTTCTTTCTCCTCTTTTTTAAAGAGAGA
>CAZVFJ010000380.1:0-560 GCA_964625825.1 uncultured Leptospirales bacterium
GTTTTTGAGACATTTGAAGAGGGGGCGCAAAAGAGAATATTTCAATCTAACTATAACACCGGACCTGCCGGGTGGCGCATAGTCAACGAGGTTGCAAAGGGTTTTTATATGAGACTTACTGACCACTCAGGAGCCAATTATGATATTAATGAATTATATACTGGAATTGAGTATTTTCAATTAGGATTAAATACGATTTCGGTCAAGTTTAATCTTGCCACGAAGCTGGTAACAGTCAATATTAACGGGGTTGTTAAAACAGCAACACATAACCTGACAAATTTTAAAGATGAGACAACAAACGCTTTCGCAATTAACGGTGGCGCAACGGGGGCTATTCAGAAGTTAGTTTATTTTAAATTACTAAAAAATGATGTCGTAATTAAAGAAAATGTTTTCGGTAACTGGTATGGATGGGATTAATTATGACAAATCAAACCTCATCAACGGTTGTTCAAAGCTCTGGCCCAGGCTGCCTGATACGGGGACTGTACTTTGTTTTTATCGGATCCTGGCTGGGCTTATTGTGGATCCTGGCGGCTTGGTTCTTTAACCTGACC
>CAZVFJ010000380.1:570-2657 GCA_964625825.1 uncultured Leptospirales bacterium
AAAAATGATGTCGTAATTAAAGAAAATGTTTTCGGTAACTGGTATGGATGGGATAGCCCTAATCGCGGGGCATTAGATAATTTTGGTGAATCGATTTGGCTTTACATTGCCGGTGCGCCTGCAATATCTACTCAGGATGTTGCAAATCCCTATAAAAATGGGTATGACTTATATTGGGTAGAGGATACTCTAAAATATCAGGCCGTCAGCCCCGTGGCGGCAGATAATTCGTCTGCTAACCCAAACACGTGGAGAAACTCATATCAAGGGGATGCTTATCCGTTGTTTCGGAGAATTTTACCAACTGACTTAGGGTATCATACTCTCAATTACGTTGAAATGCCTGACTTGCCAATTTTCGATACAACATCAAGAACATATTGGAAAGTATCAATAGAAGACGATCCGCACTATGTTGGCGGCACGGTAGGCAGAGAAAGATGGTTCCATAAAACATGGCTCGACTTTGACTGGATAGACACACACATTGAAGATGCTTACAAGGGATTATTCTTTGTTCAGTGTCGATGGAAGAAGGCAATGGGGCAGGACTATATTAAGGTTAAGATAGATAATATAGTCTTGCTAAACGAATCACAGCAAAAACTAGCCACAAGGCAGGATATTTATGAAACAGAATACATTAGCCATTTTTATGAGACAATTAATATGCGTTCAGACAACGGAATGCGGTATAATTTATTTGATTCCGTAGGATTAAAACGAGTAGCTATTAATGGAAATTATTTGATATATTCTAATGATGGAGGACACACATATAATGAGGGTGTTGATATTTCTGCGGTATATCCGGCTGCCGAAATATCTATGGTCAGAATATTAGCTAATGGAAACATCGTAATCTTCAGCCAAAAAACAAAGGTTCATTATTCGGATGACAACCTAACAACAATAAAAGAGGCGTCTATTGTTAATGCCGACGATAGTCCTTATGTATTTCATACTCCGGCAAACGCATCTTATCCCGGAAATTATTTTGCCCTGCTAAATTCATTTGTAGAGACAGAGGACTGCATTGTGATCGGCAGTTATTCTAACAGCAATTACGGGGCATCCCCCGTGAACCTGTGGTATTCTATCGATAGCGGGGTTACATGGAAAGTGTTTTACACCTATGGGCAGAATCCCGCATATACCGACGACGGCACTCCTGATGGTGGTGCGGGCGGAACATTATTAGGCGACGCAAGTAATCCTGTTTTAACCACAAGGGTTGAGGGTGTTAATTTGGGGTCGGATGGATGTTTTTATGTTGGAACCGAGGGTATAACTACCGCAGGGGTAAGTTGTCACTCTATGATGAAATGTGAATATAATGCCGTGGCAGATACTTGGACGGTAACTCCTCTTTTGAATGCTACTTCTGCGACATGGCAGCGAATGAGGGCAAACGGCTGTTATGAAAAAGATGGCTATATATATTGGTCAAGTGCTGGAGTTGATGCCTTTTCGTATAATGGCAAGACCTATCAGACGGCGGGTATATGGAAAGCACTCGTGGCAGACATTAATGACCCTGATAAGCATATACTTGTGTCGTCATTCAGGTCAACAGAATACTTGCGTGGGTGTATGGCATTTGTATATAATCCAATTACCAATAAGGTCATGGCTCATATTGGAGGTACAAGTATTACGTCAAGCGATCAGGAGATTCATTTTTCTGCTGATGGTGGTGATACGTGGGAAATATTTGATAAAAAGACTGTCGGAATACAAGTTCCAGTAATCAGAAATAATGTTGATGATTTCTTTCTGATGTATAGAAATACAAAATTTCAGTATATAAAATAATCACATGAGAACCGACCTCCTCCTCAACGCCCTATGCGGCTTCGTAATAGCCCTGACCGGATGCTTCCTGAGCAGAAAGGAACCGATTGAAATTAACCTGTTGATAGGACTACTTGCCTCGGTAACTGCGGGATTTGGCAAGGAGTTGGTCTGGGATGATTGGCTTGATTATGGGACACCGGATCGGAAGGATTCGTTTGCAACTATTTGGGGTGGGATGATCGGATGTTGGGTCTGGCTTGTGGTGGTCAGTGTAATATAAAATAGGTAGA
>CAZVFJ010000381.1:0-2630 GCA_964625825.1 uncultured Leptospirales bacterium
CTGTTGATGCTGCTTTCTGCGCTCTGTCAGCTGCTTATACAGAACCGGGACAAAAGGGTTGTTATTACCAGATAAAGGAAGCTCCGGAAATTATCCAGTCAGCCTGTATTCTTAAAAGAAGTGAAAATATTAAATCTACTGAAAAATTTGCCTCGTTTCTTAAATCGTCCGAGGCTCTTAAAATAAAAAGGAAGTACGGCTATAAATAAATGGATTTTGTTTCTCTATATGTTACCCTGAAACTTGCGCTGGTGACAACAGTTTTACTGATGATTATCTCTGCTCCGCTGGCGTATTTACTTGCTCATTCAAAATTCCCGGGTAAATCATTTGTAGAGGCTTTAATATATCTCCCTACGGCTCTTCCACCCACAGTAATAGGTTTTTACCTTGTGATAGCAATGGGACCTAAAGGATTTATAGGGAAGGGGGTGGGAGCAATCTCGGGCTCTTCTCTCCTCTTTACTTTTACCGGGATTGCTATTGCTTCAGCAATTTACAGTATCCCATTTGCGGTGCAGCCGATGAAAGCTGCTTTTCAGAAAATAGACCGGAGGCTTATTGAGAATGCCTATGTCCTGGGTCTATCAAAACGCGGGGCTTTTTTCCGTGTAGCTCTACCCAATAGTGTGAGTGGAATTGTCGCTTCGGCTGTTCTTGTGTTTCTTCACACGACAGGAGCATTTGGAGTTCTTGTTATGGTAGGAGGAAGTATCCCGGGAGAGACAAAGGTGGCTTCAATAGCAATTTATGAGGCTGTGGAAATGATGGATTATCATACTGCCGGATTATTATCTCTGTGCTTTATTCCGGTAAGCTATATATTTCTTCTGCTTGTCAACAGGCTGAATAAGGAATATTGAGATGTCAATAAACATAACTTTAAAGAAAAAACTTAAGTATTTTAATATTGATATCTCCTGTGAATGCCCGGATAGCAGAATGCTTGTTATGATTGGTCCTTCCGGTGGCGGGAAAACCACGATAATCCGTATGCTTGCAGGGCTTGAGAAACCGGATGATGGAAGCATTGTTTTTAACAACGAAATCTGGTTTGATTCTTCAGAAAAAGTAAATATTTCACCGCAGAATCGGAAGCTCGGCTATGTGTTCCAGGACTATATGCTTTTTCCGCATCTTTCACTATATGATAACGCGGCTTTTGCCGCAAAAGATAAAAAGGAGATAGATGAACTTTTTAAACTGTTCAGAATAGGTCATCTCCGAAAAAGAAAACCGCATATGGTCTCAGGGGGAGAACGCCAGCGATGCGCGATCTGTCAGGCTCTGGCGCGGCATCCGAAACTACTTCTTCTTGATGAGCCGTTCTCTGCTCTGGATGCGATTACACGCCGGGGGCTCCGTGAGGAACTGCGGAATATGAAAGGCAAATTTGATTTTCCCGTTATATATGTAACTCATGATATAAATGAAGCACTATATCTGGCCGATGAGATTATACCTGTTGTTCAGGGGAAAATTGATGATACATGGATGAAGAGGATGACAGGGCGGAGTAATCCCGGTGAACAACTCTCAAGGGCAGTCAGGGAGCCTAAGCTTGCGCTTGTGTATTGAAAAATAATATAGTCATTGTAAACGATTGTCATGGAGCGAGTAAATCTGTTTTTTATCACGAATAATACCGTAGAGATAAAATAATTATTCGATGAATAGATAGCCGCATCACTATTGTGTCTCGCAATGACAATCCGGATAAAAAAGTAGTTACATTTAAGCATTAAAATTTAAAGGAGTTTATTATGAATATTGGTACTTATTCCTATGAAGAATATGTTCAACTTGTTACTTCATTTCATGGGAGTCTTGCCCCCGGACTGCTTATCGGCGGTTTTATGGTCGATTATGCCTTAAAGAATCTTCCCGAAGGTGAGTTTTTTGATTCTATCTGTGAAACACAGTCATGCCTCCCCGATGCGGTTCAATTGCTTACTCCTTGTACAATAGGTAACGGCTGGCTTAAAGTCTTTGACTTCGGGAAGTTTGCCATTACCCTTTATGAAAAAAACAGCGGTGAAGGTGTGCGTGTCTATCTCGATAAAGATAAGCTTAAAAACTGGTCAGAGGTTAACAGCTGGTTTTTTAAAATGAAGCCGAAGAAAGAACAGGATTCGGATCTTCTTATAGGTCAGATTAAGGAGGCCGGACATTCAATTTTCAGTCTTCAGAAAGTAAAAGTCGAACCAGATCAACTGACGAGGGAAAAGGCGGGTCCTTCATCGGTATGCCCTGTTTGCGGTGAGTCGTATCCGTCAAAGCATGGCGATAAGTGCAG
This sequence comes from uncultured Leptospirales bacterium, assembly GCA_964625825.1. Classification (GTDB taxonomy): domain Bacteria; phylum Spirochaetota; class UBA4802; order UBA4802; family UBA5550; genus UBA5550. Next base: position 2,297 of record CAZVFJ010000381.1, read on the forward strand.
GAACTGTGCGGAGGAGTCGCCATATATCCGAGTACAGGCTTTTAAATAAACCCCTGCTGTTACTGAATATTTAAATTAACAGCAGGATGGAATTCTGCCTTTTAATGAAGGATTATATGAAAGCCGGAATGTTGTGGATTGCAAAGTAATAGTATTAAACTTTGTGAATGTTCCGGTTTAGAGGGAGTTGCCTCTGATAATAATAGTTAAGAGGCAGACAGTAATTCCCACTCCCTCTTTTCTCAGCGTATAGAATTTTAGAATATTAAAAATAACCTCTTTTATAATGTTGCAGTATCCAGCCTTTTAGTAGAATACCTTTCTCAATTCCATC
>CAZVFJ010000382.1:0-2611 GCA_964625825.1 uncultured Leptospirales bacterium
AGTTTTTCGAGCCTGAGAGCGTAAAAGAGGTTATGGTTCCTTTGCTCTGCCGTCATTGTAACATATTGAAAACCTACTACTGACTGTAATATTGATGCCATTTTATCCAGTTTATAGATATCATCAATTTTAACTCCAACAGCATAAGCAACATCTCCCACGGAGAAAAGAGCCTGTGCGTCTGTAAGTGACATTATTATAAGCTTGGTATCAAAATCATAGTATCCAGTCTTGAAAAAACCGAGTACAGTATACTTCCTTATTCCAGGAGTAACACCTTCAACTGCCGTAAGTCTCCCCTTAGGAACAATAATCTCAATCTGGCTCCCCACCTTTATTCCGTAATCGAAAGCCATCTCTTCGCCGACATATATCCCTTTCTTCTGACAATAGTCACCCCTGTTAAGGGTAATAAATTTTTTTATATCAGATGGGACATCATCCTTTTTCCCTATACCGCGAATCATTATCGGGCCTACATTTCTCCTGAATCTGAAAAGGCCCTGTCCCTGTAAATACGGATGAGCTGAGACCACATGCTCTACTCCTCTTACTGAACTGGTAATATCTCTGTAATCTCTTATAGCAACTCCATCAATTTCACTTGCGAGATTTGAAATTACAATATGTGAATCAACATCGAGTATCTTGTCCTTAATCTGGCTCTGGAATCCGTTCATTACAGAGATTACAAGAATAAGTATAAAAACCCCTAGAAAAACAATTAATATTGAAAGAAATGTATTAAAAGAGATAAATCCCTGGCTCTTCTTTGATTTCAAATAACGGAATCCTATAAATAGTTCAAAAAGTCTCATATTATTCGCTGAACCCCAATCGTATTAATGTTCTGTTATACATCAGCCACCCCTTGTTTACCTTCGGCCCTTCTAAATATTTGATAAACTCTACTTCCCCCTTCATATTCTCAACTGTTTTTCCGGTTTCGCGTGAGATTCTTTTGCACTCGAAATAGAGCATCCTGTGATTATATTTATACCCTTCGAAATCACTCTTTATATCGTTTTCGTTAAAAATACCGATATCCCGTATAATAAGATCTGAATAATAGTAATTCCTATAGAGTTCTTTAAAAACATCGATATCTTTTGGAAAAGTTTCACATTCGTTGTAGTCTTTATAATTGAGGTTTCTTACAGCATCGGACCATTTGATAAATATATATGCAGGATCTACAAATGGTGCCTGCCTTTTACAGGAACCAAAAAAAATTATAACAACAGCTAAAACAAGAACCGGTACTCTGAATTTATTCATATTATGCTCTTTATGCTTTTTATTTATATCTTTTGTATAAAAGCAGTAACTCAATCAATTTAACAAATACAGCATTGAAAATTTCACAACATCCCAAGCTCTTTTTCGGAAAAAACCTGCGCCGAAAATTTTTCAATCAGTACTCCAGCTCTCCTCCATGAATCACCGGGCAGTCCTGCCTTGTAACATGTGTGAGTAAGAAACATATCCCTGTCCCATTTCTGTTCAACAGGTACCTGCGGGAGGAGTAGCCCCCTGTTATTGCCCCTGGTTATTATCAGGCCATCACGCCCTATGACTATATCATCTATATTTTCTACTTTTTCTATAGGGCTTAATATTGAAATCTCAATATCCACATTTTTGAACTCTTCCGCAGTAAGAGGCATAAACCTCGGATCCCCGAACGCTGATGAAAGAGACATCTCACGGATAGTATCAGGAATAGGGCTCACTCCTTCAATAAAACCTATACATCCCCGAAGGTTCCCCCTGATATGAAGAGTTACAAAAGCTCCGCACTTTTCATTGAATATTTCATCGCTAAAATCCGGAATATTTTTTTCTGAACCAGCATGCAGCCTGTCAGCTATTGTTTTTCGCGCAAGGCGGAGAAGATTTTTCTGTTGTTCAATATTCAGTTCAACCATATAATTACCCCTCACCCAGGATTACCGCAGATACATACCCCACAACTTCATCCTTTGACCCGGCTGTATCTCCCGAATTTGCATACCTGGCAATTTCAATTTTCCGGGCTCCAAGCATCTTACTGGCAGCCAGACCTGCAAAAATCGCCCCGATCCCGCAGGCTTCGCATTTTCCGGATTTAATTAATTCTGCAATTCTATTATCATCAAAAGATTGAAGCGAAGTTATAAAATCACCATCCATCTGGACAGCCTTTTTATACGGATAATAATGAGAGAGATCTGTTGAAATAATTATTCCATATTTTTTCTTATGAGATTTAACTGCGTTCGCGATAGATTCGCCGATATTCCGGCAGATATTCAAATCAGTCGTTCCAATTACAATCGGGACAATCTTTACACCCGGTTTAACAGTCTGGAGAAAAGGTAATTGGACTTCCAATGCATGTTCAGGTTCATCGACCTCTCTGATGTATGCAAAATTCTCACTCCGGACAAGGCTTTTACCGATCTCAGAATCTATACCCACTTGTCCGAGAGGAGTTAGATACGCACCTTCAGGAACAACTGAGGCTCCATTAAATCGAGCTCTGTGCGATGGAGCTATAACAACGAAACCATCAAGATCAGACCCCTTGAGAAGGCTGTACCCATATGCAGCCACAGGACCTGAATATATA
>CAZVFJ010000383.1:0-2585 GCA_964625825.1 uncultured Leptospirales bacterium
AATAGTATGGCGTAATGTTACTGATAATAATCCAACGAATATAGCAGTTGAACATGAGTATATTCTTTGTTATTCAAAAAGTAAAGTGCAAATTGAGAGTGTTTGGAAATCAAAAGTTTCCGCTATAAAAGATCAGTTAGTTAACATTGGGCTCGAATTAAATTCAAAATATAATGAACAAGACCAATTACAAGCTGCATATTCTGAATGGTTTCGAGATAATAAACGTTTTTTAGCTCAGCTTGATCGATATAAATATATAGATAAAGGTGGTGTTTATACAGGTAGTCAAAGCGTACATAACCCAGGTAAAGAAGGTTATAGGTATGACATCATTCATCCAATAACAAAAAAACCTTGCAAAGAACCATTAATGGGTTATCGTTTTCCAGAATCTACAATGTGTGAATTATTAAATAATGGGAAAATATTATTTGGTGATGATGAATCAAAAATAATCGAATTGAAAGTTTATGCTGAAGAATATGTGGATAAATTACCCAGTGTTATTGAGTTGGACGGCCGTCTTGGTGCTTATGATCTAAGAGAGTTATTTCCTGAAAATAAAAAAACATTTGATCATCCAAAACCTGTTGAACTTCTTAGAATTTTATTGTCATATGTAATGAATGATAAAGATATTATCCTCGATTCCTTCGCCGGTTCTGGTACTACTATGCATGCAGTTATGGACTTGAATAAAGAGGATGGCGGTAATCGGAAGTGTATTATTATTCAGATGACTGAAGCTACTAATTCTGAACCTAAGAAGAATATCTGTAAGGATATTACTCGCGAAAGAGTTAAGCGGGCGATTGAAAAATATGATTACGATTCAGGTTTTCAATATCTTAAGGTTGGTATTCCAATTGATGCGGAGACTCTTCTTTCCGGTAATCTTCCCTCTTATAAGCAGTTTGCGGAGTATGTTTACTATCTTTGTACGGGTGAAAGTTTAAAGGATAAGAAAAGTATAAATGAAAAATCTTTCTTTGTCGGTGATACCGGGAACAGTATTATTTATCTTGTCTATAAACAGAACTTTGAAGAACTCACCCGAATGGCTCTTAATCTAACTCTTGCCGAAAAAATTACTGCTGATCATCCGAAGAAACGGGCTGTTGTATATGCCCCTGCCTGTTTTCTTGAAGAGGATTATATGACCGAAAAGGGGATCGATTATGTAGGCATTCCTTATAACCTCTTTCAGCGTTCTGAGGTGTAGCCGTGTTTCTGAAGAATTATCAGATCAAGGTTGTATCAGAACTTAAATTTTTTTACAGCAAAGCACGGGAAACAAAAGATGCTTTTGATACAGCCCGTAAAGCTCTCCCTGCAGAGATGCGTCATACTCTGAATTGGGTGCAGACTACTTTTAAGACTGTAGACAAGATATACCGTGATCGTTGTACAAACGGTCTTGGTGAATACTATCCCCGTGTTATAATGAAAGTTCCGACAGGCGGAGGTAAAACACTTCTTGCTGTTGAAGCAATTCGTGAATATCAGACTTTATTTGCCCGGAAGCGAACAGGTTTAATCGTTTGGATTGTTCCAAGTGAAACTATATATTCACAGACTGTTCAGAAACTCCGTGATAAATCAAATCCGCTCAGGCAGCTGCTCGATCAGGCATCAGGAAATAAAACACTTATCCTTGAAAAAGGGCAGCGTTTAACAACACATGATATCGAAGAAAATCTTGTAATCCTCTTTGTGATGATACAGTCAATCAGCCGTCAGAATGGGAAAGAAGCTCTGAAAGTATTCCAGGATTCCGGCGGTTTTGAAAGTTTTTTTCCGGCAGACAACCGTTTTGATCTTCATTGCGAACTTAAAAAAAGCTGCCCAAATCTTGATCTTCTTTCTGAAATCGGTCCGGTAATAAAAACAAGTCTTGGTAATGCGATCCGGATTTCACGTCCTTTTATTATTATAGATGAGATCCATAAAGTATTTTCTGATATGGCCCGCAGTGCCATCGATGGATTAAATCCCGAAATGGTACTCGGCCTGACTGCCACACCGAAAGCAGAAATGAATATCCTTGTCTCAATCACCGGACTTGAATTGAAAGATGAGGAGATGATAAAGCTCGATATGCATATAATCCCCCCTTCCGGTCGTAAAGAGGATGACTGGAAAACCATGCTCCGTGAAATTAAAGTTCACCGTGACACTCTTGAACAAAAGGCAATTGGTTATAAACAGGATTCAGGTTTATATATCCGTCCTATAACTCTTATTCAGGTAGAGCGTACCGGCAAGGAACAGCGCGGTAGCAAATTTGTTCACAGCCACGATGTTAAAGAATTCCTTCAGGAACTTGAAATTAATCCAGATGAAATCGCAATTAAATCGAGTTCACAAAATGATATAGAAGATGTTAATCTTTTTTCACAGGATTGTAACATCCGTTACATAATTACAAAAGAGGCTTTGCGAGAGGGTTGGGATTGTTCATTCGCTTATTTCCTCGGTATTATCCCGAACGTAAATTCCGATACCGGTATTACTCAGCTGGTAGGTCGGATCCTCCGGCAACCATTCGGTCGAAAAACCGGAATCCCTGAACTTGATGAAAG
>CAZVFJ010000384.1:0-2002 GCA_964625825.1 uncultured Leptospirales bacterium
CTCTGTACGAAATCCAGGAAGAAGGTGAGGCCGGTTTATGAATCATACATCTCTGCCATAGAAAATGCCAGGCATTCAATATATATTACAAATGCATATTTTATTCCTGACGGAAGGATTTACAGAGCTCTTGTCGGAGCTGCCGAAAGGGGTGTTGACGTAAAACTCCTTCTGCCGGGGAAATCTGATATTCAATTGGTGAAATATGCAAGCCGCTATCTTTATAAACGATTTTTGAAGAGGGGAGTCCATATCTTTGAGTATTCCGGTTCAATGCTGCATGCTAAAACAGCGGTCATTGATGGCGTATGGTCAACAATCGGTTCATCCAACCTTGACAGGAGGAGTTTCAGGAGAAATCTCGAGATGAATGCTGTGGCACTTGACCAGGGATTCGGGGAGCTTGTAGAGGGAGTTTTTCTTAAGGACCTGGGGAATAGCAGTGAAATTACACTTCAGGTTTTTGAAAAGAGGAGTTTTGTGGAATTTTTTCTTGAATGGCTATGTTACAGGTTCAGAAACCTTTTGTAGAAAAATACCTTGACATTTTTTATTATGATAGTGAGATGCCTTTAACTGACAGATATGAATTTTGAAAGGTCAAATACCGGCTATTTTATAGCATTTATGATTTTGGGGGCAGTTCTGGGTTCAGCTCTGGGAAATCTGATTGTCAGATTTATACCACAGTTGAGTATCATTACAGCGAGCCTGACGGGCCCTATCGGTTTTAACCTCGAAATATTATCGTTGAGTATGAAATTAAATTTTGCATCTATTGTTGGCCTTATTCTTGGCATAATAATTTTTCGTAAAATTTAAGGCCGCACCTGCGGCTATCAAAAGTATCGGGTGATTTTTATTTTGTTCAGATTTCCGCCTTTGCGGGAATGGCAGGGATAACCCGGTATGGATTTAAATCGGCCATTGGTCGGTTGCCTCATTCCAGAGAATAGGCAATAAGCAGTAATTTTTAGCGTAATAGATACGCAACGCGGATTATCCGTGCGGATTCAGCATCATGAGCGTTCCATTATGGATTGATGGCTCATGCTGCCGGATTACGAAATGATTAATAATTACCAGGGGGTACTTAATTGGCTGTAGTATCAATGAAAGCGCTGCTCGAATCAGGTGTACACTTCGGGCATCAGACAAGAAGATGGAATCCCAAGATGTCTCAGTTCATCTTTACCGCGAGAAACGGGATTCATATTATCGACCTGCAAAAGACTATGCAGAGAGTGAAGATCGCTTATTCAGCAATGAGAGATTTGTCCGCTAACGGCGGCAAGGTTCTTTTCGTGGGGACAAAAAAACAGGCTCAGGGAGCCATAGTTGAATATGCTGAAAAATGCGGCATGTACTATGTTTCTGAAAGATGGCTCGGCGGTCTTCTCACAAATTACAAGACCGTAGGGAATTCTATCCAGAGGCTTAAAGAGCTTGAAAGGATGCAGGAGAATGATTCGTGGGATGCGGAGACAAAGAAGGAGATTCTTGAACTCCAGAGAGAACTTGCTAAGAAAAATAAGATCCTCAGCGGGATTAAAAATATGGCAGGTCTTCCGGATGCCCTTTTTATTATAGATCCTAAGAGAGAGTCAATCGCAGTTCAGGAGGCTCATAAACTCGGTATTCCGATTTTTGCCGTTGTTGATACAAACTGTAATCCTGACGAGGTAGATTACCCGATTCCCGGAAATGACGATGCTATTCGCGCAATAGCCCTTTTCCTTGAGGTTATGGCCAAGGCTATAATTGAAGGACAGTCTGGAGGTCAGTCATCAGATATAGCTTTTGAGGATGAGGAGGCAGAAGGTGCACCTGCAACTGAAGAAATAGCAGGCCCGGATGAAGCTGCTGATTTAACAGAAGCAAAGGAAAAAGACGCAGCCCCTGCAGAAGAAGGGGATGAATGGTAGAGAATGGGAAAGCAGATTATTAAATAATCTGCTTTTTAACATGGGAGTGAAGTGTATTATTTTTAACTTGCTGTAAA
>CAZVFJ010000384.1:2012-2580 GCA_964625825.1 uncultured Leptospirales bacterium
ATAACTGATACAGATTTTTGCAGCAATTCTATTATAATTTTAAGGAGTATGTAAAGTGGCTGAAATAACCAGTAATATGATAAAAGAGATCAGGGACAAGACACAGGCGGGGATGGTGGACTGCAAAAAGGCTCTTGTAGAATCTGATGGAGATATGGACAAGGCGGTAGAATACCTCAGGAAAAAAGGCCTTGCATCCGCTGATAAAAAAATGGGGAGAGAGGTAACAGAAGGTATTATTGCTTCATATATCCATAGTAACAGCAAGATAGGGGTACTTGTTGAGGTTAAATGTGCGACAGATTTCGTTGCAAGGAATGAGGATTTTCAGGCTCTCGCAAAAGAGATCTCAATGCAGATTTGTGCTTCCAGCCCTCTCTATGTTTCAATTGAAGATGTTCCTGCTGAAGTTGTAGAGAAAGAGAAAGAAATATACAGGGAACAGATGAAAAATTCAGGTAAACCTGACAATGTAGTAGAAAAAATTGTTGAAGGAAAGCTTGCGAAGTTCTATTCTGAAGTATGCCTTCTTGAGCAGGAGTATATCAAGGACAATGCTGTCAAAATC
>CAZVFJ010000385.1:0-887 GCA_964625825.1 uncultured Leptospirales bacterium
CGAAACCTATCACCTGAGACGCCTGTGCTTGATTCTTCACCCGAAAATGAAGACCGGGCATATGTTTGAAAGGATCTTCAATTCACCTGAACCAAAAAATTCATATATAGATTATCCTGACGGTCTTTCGAAGAAAGAGCTTTACGGAGAAATTCTCGGGAATCTAAAGAATCCTGACGATAAAAAATTTGTTGAAGGGAACTATGTCTACAATCCGACTTACTACAAATATTATCTGAAAAAGAAAAGTATGTCGCCAGATGATTTAAAAAGATATGAAACACTTCTGAATCAGGCCAACTACCCGTATGAGCTTGATCTTTCACCCACAACTGATGATAAGCCCTACCCTTTCAATATTTACAAAAACAAGAAAGAGGTCATGGATGTACTTGATATAATTCTTAAAATTGCCGGAGTAATGCTCGTGCCGGTAATTCTTCTTGCTGTTTTTAAATATGGATCACAACGATTCAGGCTTCTTGGACATACAATTTTCTTTGCCCTTCTTGGATTCGGTTATATGTTGATTGAAATAGTTCTTATGCAGAAATATCAGCGTTTCATAGGTTCTCCTATATATTCAACTATTGTTATACTGGGAGGTCTTTTATTCTTTAGCGGCCTTGGCAGTTACTTCAGTAGAAATTTTAGAAAAAGATCATTAATTGTTTGCATATCTTTAATACCTCTGATAATACTTTTCCAGGCATTCTTTATCGATGATATGTTTCTGATGTTTGCCAAGTTCAGTTTTACATGGAAACTGGTGATATCATCAGGGCTGCTGTTTCCTCTGGCCTTCCTGATGGGTATCCCCTTCCCTCATGCTTTGGAACAGGTAAAGAAAGATGTATCTGATGAATATGCAACATTAATGTTCGGAG
>CAZVFJ010000385.1:897-2572 GCA_964625825.1 uncultured Leptospirales bacterium
AGTTAACTGTATTCTCTCAACTGTTGCAGTCTCATTGTCGATATTATTAAATATTACTTACGGGATGAGCACTACTTTGATGCTCGGTTTTATTACATATGTTGCGGCTATACTTCTTTTTATTATTATTAAAAAATGAAAAAAGTAGCAGGTCTTTTTATGACTATTATTTTAGCAACCGGTCTTACTGTTGATTGCAGTAAGACCGCAACTGAAAACCTTAAGGTTTACGCTGTCAAATATGCTACATCCATGTTTCCTAAAAAATTTATCTATTATGGAGATAAAAGTTCAGAGAAACTTCCATTTACATGGCTTTTCTATTATGTTGAATATAAAGATCGTAAAATTCTTGTGGATACCGGTTTTAATAATGAGAAGCTGATTAAGATGTTTGAAATTTCAGATTTTCGTGATCCAATAGAGATCCTTGAAGAGAATGGAATAGCAGCTGAATCGATCACTGATGTCATAATAACTCATTCACACTTCGATCACATCGGGAATGTAAACAAATTTGCCAATGCACGTATTATTATAAATAAAAAAGAATTTGATTCTTTTATGAAAGGTACAGGCCTCATGGAGGTAAGAAATTTCATGAAAGACAATCCCAATGTTTATACTTTTGATAAATCAATATCGCTCTTTGAGTTTTTCAGAATAGAAAAAGTCGGCGGGCACTCCGAAGGATCATCCGTTATTTTTTTCAGATATGACAATGCTGATTATTGTTTTACTGGTGATGAGGTTTATCTTGATGAAAACATTATAAATCAAATAGGCAGCGGATCGGTCGTTAACCATAAGAACAATATCGCCTTTATCAAGGTACTTTTAAAATCCGGAGCAAAAACATTTATCTTTCACGATAAAAAATATTATGACGACAAAAGAAGGATGATTCAGGTAATACCTTAAATCAAACTTCAGTCGGTTTCACTGCATTCAATAATTACATTCATAACTTTGCAATTGTCCACTTATGCCCATCAGATTTTATTTCACTATATCTGATTAAAAATCCTTTCTGTATTTTTTTTTGAATAATCTATAGTTTTATATATTATTATATCAAACCGGTAATACTATGGAGGGTAAATATGAAAAGCTTACGATTAAAAGTTATAATGTTAACACTGGGAACCGGGATAAGCGCAACTATTCTTATAATTGGAATTAGTATCTTTTCAATAAATAAATATAGCAGTCATCTTCTTAACAAAAACAAAGATATTATTTTTACAGATTATGACAAAAATGTAAAGAACCAGGTTGAAAATGTTATCTCTCTTTTAGAAGCTATCAGAAAATATCAGAAGATAAATAATCTGACAGAGTATCAGGGTAAAAATCTCGCTCGTGTACTTGTTCGGGGACTTAAATATAACACCGATGGATATTTCTGGATTGATGATTTTGCCGGGATTAACGCCTGCAATCCGCCAGATCCTTCAATAGAAGGCAAATCCCGCCTTATGCTGAAGGATGTCAATGGAAAGGAAATTGTAAAAGATATTATTGCCGTGGCACGTTTCCCTGAAGGAGGATTCACTGATTACTGGTTTCCCAAGCCGGGGAAAAAAGTTGCAGATAGAAAGAGGAGTTACAGTAAATCTTTTGAGCCTTATGAATGGGTTGTTGGAACTGGTAATTATGTTGATGATATAGAAGA
>CAZVFJ010000386.1:0-2564 GCA_964625825.1 uncultured Leptospirales bacterium
TATGCGCGGTATTACAGGGGGCGAATTCAATCCGGATGATGATACTATGAGAAAGATCACTCTGGCAAAGAATAATGCCTCTGTACCGGTGGTCCTCGGTTTCGGAATAAGGGGGAGAGCCGCGGCCGAACGCGCGGCTGTGCTCGGTGATGGATTTATTTCCGGTACGGTTTTTATTGAAGCTATGAATCAAGGAGGGTATAACGGATTCTGTGATAAGATTGATGAACTATTCAGATGAGATATTCAGATTAAACTGGAAAAAGTCTTTCTTTCGTTTCAAAAGGGAGGAGACCTGTAAATACTCCTCCCCGGGTATTTTTCCTCTTTTGATTTTATCTATTTTTTAACCGGAATACAGATATCAACAATATGCTTCTTCATAGGATGAGTATCTGAGTCATTTCTTTTGATTTCAAAACTTAAACCGGCGGATGGTATATAGCCGCTTGCCGGTATGAATTTACTATACATATATTCCCAGGCTGAGCCGAATTCCTCAGAGGAAATCTCAAAACGCCCCACAGCGTATTTGCCTTCAGGAATAATCATGCTCTTATACTTTGAAGGTATTACAATATTTTCAGGAACAGATATAGCCATTAACATTCTCTGCTCGTTTTTTGGTGTTGAATGAGGATCATCAGGATATATCACTATAAGTTCTGTGTTTCCGGGAAAGTTCCAGAGACCGGCAGGTATTGCCCACTTCAGCAGTTTTTCGAGCTGAATGTCATATATTCCGGGATTATTTTCAAAGTTTCCTTTGTATTCCACATAAGCAATACGATATTCAGGAAGATTTTTAATCGATGTTTCAGGCGTTGGTGCTGAGTTTTGAGAACATCCGGTTATGGCGCAGACAATAAAAAGACTGTTTAACGGATTAATGTTTATCATGGAAATCTATCTCCTTATAATTTATTCAGGTGGAGTATAGCAACGATTAAAACCGTTTTCTTTTCAAATCATGCTTTATTTTTTGCATATCTTGCTTTTTATTTTACTATGCTTGCTGTTAAAAAAGTTATATTAATAATAAATTTCCGCAATTAAATAAAACAACATATACAGGGGGGACGGAATATGGATATTACTCCGATGCTTATAGCTAAAGGTGAAAAGGAGCTGGTTCTTTTACCTCAGATGGCTAACCGTCACGGTCTTATTGCAGGAGCGACCGGTACAGGAAAGACAGTTACTCTCCAGACCATTGCGCAGAATTTCAGTAAAATCGGTGTGCCTGTATTCATGGCTGACGTAAAAGGTGACCTGTCAGGTATAAGTCAGTCGGGAAAAGATAATCCGAAGATAGCGGAACGGCTGAACATGCTTGGCATAAAGGAGTTCGGATTTGTGGCAAGTACTGTTGTTTTCTGGGACGTTTTTGGAGTTTCGGGCCATCCGGTGCGTACTACCATATCTGAAATGGGGCCGCTTCTCCTCTCCCGCCTTCTTAACCTCAACGATACACAGAGCGGAGTACTCTCAATTGTGTTTAAAATTGCGGATGACGAAGGGCTCCTCCTTATGGACCTTAAAGATCTCCGATCTATGCTTCAGTACGCCGGAGATCATGCTTCGGAGTTTACCACTGAATACGGCAAAATTTCCGCTGCAAGTATCGGCGCGATACAGAGGTCGCTCCTTGCTCTTGAAGAACAGGGTGGAGATAAACTTTTCGGCGAACCGGCACTTGACCTGAATGATCTGATACAGACAGACGTGAATGGTGAAGGCGTAATAAACATACTTGCATCTGATAGACTTATGCAGTCGCCGAAGACCTATGCCACATTCCTCTTATGGCTCCTTTCTGAACTTTTTGAACAATTACCTGAAGCGGGTGATCTTCCAAAACCGAAACTTGTTTTCTTTTTTGATGAAGCCCACCTTCTCTTCAGCGAAGCACCCGATGCCCTGCTTGAAAAAATTGAACAGGTAGTACGCCTGATCCGTTCAAAGGGCGTGGGAATTTATTTTATAACCCAGAATCCTGCCGACATACCTGACAAAATACTGGGGCAGCTGGGAAACCGGGTACAGCATGCGTTGAGGGCCTTCAGCGCCAATGACCTGAAAGGTGTCCAGATTGCAGCCAGGACATTCCGCCTCAATCCGAAACTTGATATAGAGAAAGCAATTACTGAACTTGAAACAGGTGAAGCGCTTGTATCAATGCTCGATGAAAAGGGAGCTCCGGGTATCACTGAACGAGCCTATATCTTACCGCCTCCGGGACAGATAGGCCCTGTTACAGCCGAACAGCGGGCGTCTCTCATTAAAAGCTCCACTCTTTATGGACATTATGAGAAGGAAATTGACAGCGAATCCGCCTATGAAATGCTCATGGCCAGGGCAAAGAAGATTCAGCAAGACGAAACTGAATCAGCAGCAATATCTGACTCACGGGCAAAGGTTGAACGTAAAGGCCGTAGTAAAGAGAGCATAGCGGAAGCTGTTTTTAAGAGCGCTGCAAAGGCTGCGGCGAGCCAGGCAGGTAGAACTATAATACGAGGTGTACTTGGATCGATCTTTGGTAAGAGGTGATTACTACTGTTATA
>CAZVFJ010000387.1:0-2554 GCA_964625825.1 uncultured Leptospirales bacterium
GAGCTGCCTTTTAAAATACATGTAGAGATTAAAAAGATTCTGTGATATCTCTCCACCTTCGTCCATGTTAAGCGATAGAAGGAGTTCAGTTATAATATCCTGAGCCTTGATAATATTATTATTAACGAGGTCATATGTTTTAGGTTCCATATTATCAATGGCAATATTTAGAAACTTAATTGCACCATCATATAGCATCACTATCAGCTTGCCCTGGTTTGCTGTAGAAATCTGCGTTTGTTTATATTGATTATAAGGATTAGTTGTAGGCACTTTCAAGCTCCATTTAAAAATATTATAACAGCATTAATTTATTATATTATCGTAAAGAAATAGACGTAACTTTACCGGATAATATTTTTTAAAAATTCATTATCTAAACAAATTTGTTATTTTGTTTAATATTTCCCGGTATTTTTCAGCTGTCTTTTCAACAATCTCATCCGGCAGAGGCAGTGGCGGAGAATTCTTATCCCATGGAGTTGTATCAATATAATCTCTTATAAACTGTTTGTCAAAACTTACAGGAGATATTCCCGGCTTATATTTTTCCATATCCCAGAATCTTGAGCTGTCGGGAGTCATTACTTCATCTATGAGTATAATCTTTCCATTATAATATCCAAATTCAAACTTGGTATCAGCAAGGATAATACCCTCTTTCTCAAGCCTGGTACGTCCGAATTCATATGTACTAATTGTCATCTCTTTTAGAATTTCGGAATCTTTAGCACCGATAGTCTCTTTAACAACATCCAGGGATATATTCATATCATGACCTACGTCAGCTTTGGTCGCAGGAGTAAATATTGTTTCAGGCAATTTGTCAGCAAGTTTCAGGCCGGAAGGTAGAGTCACACCGGAAATAGAACCTTTTTCAACATACTCTTTCCACCCGCTCCCGATTATGTAACCACGCGCAACACATTCAAAATCAATCCGTTTAGTCTTTTTTACAATAACAGATCTGTCTTTAAAAATTTCAGGATATTTTGAATATGGTGCAGGGAAGTTGCTGAAATTATCCTCTACAATATGATTTTTAATGAAATTCATATTTTTAAACCAGAGAGTAGATATTGTATTGAGTATCACTCCCTTACCAGGAATTCCATTCGGGAAAATGTAATCAAAAGCAGATACTCTGTCTGTTGAGACAATTAGCATATGTTCATTATCAACAGGAAAAAGCTCCCGTACTTTACCGCTGTATAATTTTTTTACTTCAGGTATTTCAATTTTTGTAACTGGAGTCATTGTTTCACCTAGCTATTAAGTTTTTTAATTAGAATTTCATTAACTATCTGGGGATTAGCTTTACCTCTTGATTCCTTCATAACCTGACCGACAAGGAATCCGAGCGCTTTATCTTTCCCACCCCTGTAATCCTCAACAGACTGCTGGTTGGTAGAAAGCGCCCTGTCAATAATTAATTCTATCTCTGAAGTGTCAGATACCTGTTTTAAACCTTTTTCTTCAATAATTAATTCAGGCTTTTTACCTGTTTCTATCATATCCCGGAATACTGTTTTAGCAATTTTTCCACTGATTGTATTATCATCAATGAGTTTAAGAAGAGCAGCTAGGTCTGCTGATTTCACCGGGAAGTTCATGATATCTTCAGGATCCTGAATTTGTCCCATAAGCTCACTCATGATCCAATTGGAGGCTTTTTTCGCATTGGCGCCATGTTTAATTACATCCTCGTAATACTCAGCCATCTGACGTACAGATGTAAGAACCTCGGCATCATATAGTGGTAAACCATATTCCGAGACAAAACGTTCTCTTTTTGAATCAGGGAGTTCGGGGAGAGAACTCCTGAGTTCTTCTATAAAATCACTGGTGATTATTACAGGAGCGAGATCCGGGTCAGGGAAATACCTGTAGTCATGGGCATCCTCCTTTGTTCTCATGCTGAAAGTCAGCTGTTTATCGGGATCCCAGAGCCTTGTTTCCTGGATTATCAGATGTTTCTCTCCGGATTCTAAAAGATCAGCCTGCCTGTTAAATTCATAATTTATTGCGGCTTTTACCGCCTTAAATGAGTTAAGGTTTTTCACTTCAACTTTTTCCCCTAATTTTTCTTCACCTTTTAGCCTTACAGAAATATTTACATCACACCTAAGGCTCCCTTCTTCCATATTAACATCAGAGACGCCTGTATATTTTATAATTGATTTAAGCTTCTGGAGATAGTTATATGCTTCATCCGCTGTTCTCATGTCGGGTTCAGATACTATCTCTGCCAGTGGAGTACCGGTTCTGTTAAGGTCAACAAAAGAAACATTTTCACACCTGTCTTCGGGATGAATCAATTTTCCCGCATCCTCTTCAAGATGAAGTCTTGTTATACCGACTCTTTTCATGCCATTTTCTGATGCAATATCAATATATCCTTTTTTGCAAACTGGCATGTCATATTGCGAAATCTGGTATGCCTTTGGCAGGTCAGGGTAAAAATAATTCTTTCTGTCAAATTTGCTGTATTCTGAAACTTCACAATTTATTGCTAAACCCGCAAGTACACCTTTTTTTAAGACTTCTTTATTAA
>CAZVFJ010000388.1:0-2544 GCA_964625825.1 uncultured Leptospirales bacterium
AGCTACTGTGCTCGGCAGGGTTACAATCGGGGAGGGGTCGGAGATTGGAGGAAACGTCTGGTTGACAGAGGGAATCCCGCCGAATACAAAAATCATTCAGCCGAAAGCCCCTGTGACAATAATCACTGACGGAGAGTGATTTAAATTTTCACTCTCCGTATAAATCTCTGTGCCACTGCGATAACCGGGTCCCACACGGGCGAAAATGGCGGCGAGTACCCTGTGTCGAGATAGGCAAGATCCTCAACGGTCATTCCTGCTGTTACAGCTGCTGCAATTGTGTTTATTCTCAATGCCGCGTAGTCTGTGCCCGCAATCTCACCGCCAATCACTTTTCTGTTGTCAGCCCGGACCGTCAGTCTTATTTTAAGGGGCTCTGAGTCCGGATAATATCCGGCTCTTGATTTTAATTCAACGCTATTATCAATTACTTCGATCCCATTCTTCTCTGCGTCATTCCTGTTAAATCCTGTTTTTGCTATTTCAAGGTCACAAACCTTCATCATCTGCGTACCGAGTGCGCCTTTAAACATCTCTGTTGTAACTCCTGCGGACTGAAGTCCGGCAACACGTCCCTGTTTGTTCGCGGTTGTTGCCATAGGTATGTAATCATCCTCGCCTGTAATCAGGTTCTTTACTGTAGCGCAGTCACCTGCTGCATATACACCGGCGATATTTGTTCGGGAGTACTCATCGATTACTATTGCTCCGGTTTTGTGAAATTTCAGCGGGGAGTTTTTCAGAAAAGCGGTGTTCGGCCTTGCTCCCGTTGAAACAATAATAAAAGGTGAACTGAATACCCCTTTGTCTGAAACCAGGCTCAGACAATCGTTTTCTCTTTTGATTTCACTGATCCCGGCAGATGTAATTACCTCTACTCCTTTATCTTTGAGTTTCATTGTTATAATCTGCTGAATCTCGGGAGACATCAGTGATGCGACAGATTCCATCTTTTCTATTATGGTTACTTTAAGTCCTGACTTTAAAAAAGATTCGGCGAGTTCGAGGCTGATGAATCCTCCTCCTACAAGAATAACAGAGGCAGGTTTTCTACTGATAATAAAATCCCTGATGTCGATCCCGTGCTTTAATGTGCGGAGGACAAACACTCCCTCATTCTCTATCCCCTTTATCGGCGGGAGGGCGGCGGATGCGCCTGTAGCAATGATCAGTTTATCCCATGTGTAAGTTTCAGTTTTGCCTTCACTTCTTACTTTAAGTGATTTGCCGGTGAAATCAACTTCAGTTACTTCAGAAAATATATTGATGGCAATTTTCCGTTTATTTATAAATTCATATCTGTCAATAGCCAGAAGGGAATGGTAATCGTTTACCTCTCCGGAAATATAGTAGGGGATCCCGCAGGCAGCATAGGATACAAACTCGCTGCTCTCAAAAACCGCAATCGACATATCCCTGTCAATTCTTCTTGCCTGGGATGCCGCACCCATACCCGCAGCATCTCCGCCTATTGAAATAAGATTGAAATGATTCATTGTTTTCTCCGCTTGAAATTTAAGGATCATTTAAATTAATGTAATACTTTTATTTTTTTTGTCAAACTATTGTTATATGAATATTAAAAAGTTTCTATCTGAGAAAAAGTACTCTATGATATTTTTTTTTGTTTTTTATATCCTGCTATTTCACTTTTGTGATCGAACTGCATAGCATTCTTGCCGGTTTTATCAGAATAAAACTCGCGAATCTTTTCCATGTCGGCTTCTATATCGCCTGTGGGATAAAAAAGCGGCCCGAATCCACCCTGTTTTAATCTGTAATCAAGATATGCGGGGAGGATTGGTACATTCGCCCCATGAGCTATTCTGTAAAATCCGGTTTTCCAATAACTTACTCTTCCCCTTGTCCCTTCGGGGGCAATTACTATGCATAACTCCTGATTTTCATGGAAACATTGTATTGTTTTTTCAACGAGGTTGGATGCCTTGTTCCTGTCAACTGGGATACCCCCCATCCATCTTACGATACCACCGAAAGGTTTTCTGAAAAGCTTGTCCTTACCCATCCAGTACATCTTTTTTTTAAAAGCAAAGGATATAAGGAGTGTATAGAAGAAGTCCCAGTTTGAAGTATGAGGTGCAGCAATAACTACGCACCGTTCGGTTCCATCGACTGTTCCAAGTTTTTTCCATCCTAATATTTTTAGCAGGAGTATTGATATACCTTTTAAAAGAGGCTGTATAAACGGTGTGTCAAAGATTGTTTTTTGCATTTGTTATTCTCCATTGATCTGCATTAAATGTAATACTTTAATAATTTGATATTATAGTGTTTTTTAAGACCGATAATACATCGGAAAGTTGCATAAATAATTCAGTGGTAGAATATTATATCTATTCGAGGTGGCGGAAGGGAATAATACCCGCACCATTCTCTCTTTTTCTGTAACATCTTTCATTCTGGCTTTACAAAAATATAGTTAATGAATTTCAGTAATAATTTTTAATTTTACACTTAAAAATATATTTTGGAATACTGAAAAAAATTTAAATTATATTGACGATTATTGAGTATTTTATTAAA
>CAZVFJ010000389.1:0-2518 GCA_964625825.1 uncultured Leptospirales bacterium
CTTTCGAGACAGGCAGCTGATGAACTCGGCCTTCAGTATGAAGTTGAGAAGGTTAAAGATATGGACAGGATTATGAACTATGGTGTCATGGTGACTCCGGCTCTTGTTGTGGATGGAGTTGTAAAAGTCGCGGGTAAACTCCCCTCATATGATGAAATCAAGAAGATGGTCGGAGGAGTATAAAATGGGCGAATGCGCATGTAATTCAGGTACAAAAATAATTTATTCATGTTCAGGTGCTGCTGATGTTGGTGAAATTGCTGACAGGGCTGTAAGGGCACTAAGAAGAGAGGGTTTTGCTCAGGGGTCATGCGTTGCAGCTATTGGAGCAGGGCTGCCGGGTTTTGTCGAATCTGCCAAAGGTGCCGATGTGAATATTACTGTTGATGGATGCCCTGTAGCGTGCTCGAAAAAGATTCTTGAGAATTTAGGTGTTACACCTGTGTCATACGTTGTTACAGAGATGGGATTTAAAAAGGGTGGTTCACCTGTAAATCCTGAAGCAATTGAAACTGTTTACAGAAATATTAAAGAAGGTAAAACCAAAGAGCAGAAGATGACTGTTGTGGCAGGTTGCGGATGCGGATGCGGCGGGAACTGCTGAATATTTTTTTCAGAAGCTGGAACTATTTATACAGATCTGGGGTCGAAATATTGTACTCCGGATAATTTTTATAAACAGGCATTTTAAAACAGAAAAATTTCAAGGGTGAGAATTAATGAAAAGTATAAGAAAAAAAATTGCGCTGCTTTTTATAGCGGTATTTTTTATTGCGGGTGTGCCGTACCTTAAAACACCATGCGATTGTGGTGCAGTGATACCACTTGCGTTTACAGGTGCAATTTTCGGATGCGGCGGGGAGAAGGAAGCCGCAAAGCAGGCAGAGGTTAATGAAAATGCCGTTGCAGTTGCTGCAGAGAATAAAACTGCGGAACCTGAAAAGAAGGGTGAGCTTAAAGTTACATTTGTTGAACTCGGTTCAGTGAACTGTATCCCTTGCAAAATGATGCAGCCTGTAATGCAGGAGATTGAAAAAAAATATCCGGGACAGGTTAAGATTGTGTTCCATGACGTATGGACTGACCAGGGGAGATCTGAAGGTGCTAAGTTCAGTATCAGGGTAATTCCGACACAGGTTTTCCTTGATAAAAACGGGAAGGAATACTACAGGCATGAAGGATTCTTTTCATTCGAAGAGGTTGAAAAGATACTGAAGCAGAAAGGGGTAAACTGATGTTTCTTGATTTCTTTGTTACTCTGTCATCCATGCTTTCATCTTCACCGGAGATTGCCATAACGGGATCTTTCCTTTGGGGGATAGCAAGTATTCTTCTATCCCCATGCCACCTTTCAAGTATCCCACTCATTGTGGGTTACATAGATTCACAGGGGGAGATGAAGACAGGTAGGGCCGCGCTTATTGCCACTCTTTTCTCTACAGGGATACTTATCACTATTGCGATAATAGGGATAATTACCGCCCTTGCAGGGAGGATGATGGGTGACATCGGCCAGTCCGGGAATATTATTGTGGCGATACTTATGGTTGTCATCGGCCTTTACCTGCTGGGGATTATTCCGCTCCCGTTTCTTGATAACGGGATCAATCAGCCGGGGATGAAGAGAAAGGGGTTGCTTGCCGCTTTTTTACTGGGGCTCTTCTTCGGCCTTGCTCTGGGGCCCTGCACATTTGCGTATATGGCGCCTATGCTTGGTGTTGCATTCACTGTGGCAGCTTCAAATATAATGTATGCTATTGCCCTTGTGGCGGCTTATGCGGTGGGGCACTGCATGGTAATTATAATTGCAGGTACATTTACAGAGCTTGTTAATCACCTGCTGAAATGGAATGAAAATTCAAAGGGTGCAATGTTCCTTAAAAAAGGGTGCGGCGCACTGGTTGTTATTGCTGGTATCTATATGTTGGTGAGCGCACTGTAATGAAAAACGGGGAACTGTCAGATGATGCTGTTTCCATTTATCATCTGTCAGCTCTGAATATCATTTAAGTATTACATTGAATTATTTAGCGACACCGCGTTAATGCAATAGAAAAAGGAATTATAATGAAGGGATTACTTGTTTTAACTTTGGGTTCACTTTTTATCTCTTTAGTTTTTAATAAAAGTAAAACCGTTCTCAGTATGAAAATGGGCGCGAAGATGTTTATGAATCTACTTCCCCCTTTTCTCACTGTAATTATAATTATATCGTTTCTGCTTATTCTCCTGCCCGGGGAAGTTCTTGAAAAACTTCTCGGCATTGTAACTCTGCCCATTGAAAAAAAATTTTCGGGTGGAGAGTGGCGATTACCCGAAAAATTTTATCTTCCATCGGCGCATTAATAATCGGCACCTGCATGGCTCTGATCTGGAGCTTATATGAAAAACTATATAATGATATATAAAAAGGACCTGGCAGTTTTAACAGCCTTTTCTCTTTTTGCTGCGGTATCCGTTTTTTACGGATCGGTTTTTGGGCGGAATGTTTGTATTCGTCAAATTAACTTGTAATTTT
>CAZVFJ010000390.1:0-2505 GCA_964625825.1 uncultured Leptospirales bacterium
CATAATCTCCACCTGGAAGATCGGTTCTCCCTATTGAATAATTGAACAGAGTGTCGCCACAAAAAAGAACGTTATCTATAATTATTGAAACTGAGCCTTTTGAGTGCCCGGGGGTGTGGAGCAATCCAAGTTTAAGGCCGGCAATTTCTATTTCCCCTGATGATGGCAGGTTTTTGTCGGAGTTTATCTCTCCGGGATCGGGAACTCCGAACATTCTCGCCTGTTTCCTCACTGTCCGGATAAGGTCTGTATCCATGTCATTAACATAAAATGGAACATTAAATTTCTTTTTTACGGTATTAACTCCGTCAATATGATCTATATGGCCGTGAGTGGCTACTATTGCTTCAAGGGTCAGTTTTTCAGATTCAATTTTAACAAGTATCGGATTGATATCTGAACCGGGGTCAATGATGAATGCCCTGTTCCCGTTAACGACCAGGTATGAATTCACCATAAATGGTCCGTTTGCAAGTGTGAATATATCCATAATATCTCCGGTATTATTCTGTTGATCAAACTTATTTAGAGAGTTTCAGGGTGCTGTCAATAGTTTTATACTATTCAAGCATGGATGTTTTTCTCAAAAAAAGGGGCTGACCCAAAAGTCATTCCCGCGAAGGCGGGAATCCATAAAAACACTATAATGTAATGCGTAAAAAAAGGCATGGATTCCGGCTCTATTGGCCAGAATGACTCTAAGAAAGATTTCAGTCTTTTTTATAGATAGCCCCTTTAAATTTTTCAATTAAGGAGGTTTTTTAGGAACAACAATTTCTATTTTTATTCAATTTCACAGGGCTCATCCGTATCGCTGTTTCTAGCCATTTCCGGATGAGGCGCGTTTACGCATTTATCAAGTGAATATTTGACTTCTTTCTTTTTAAGATTATTATTTTCTTTTCTAATTGTTTTCATTTTGTTACCTCTTTTTAAAGTTTAAATATAATATATAAGTTTTTTAGTAAATAGTCAAATGCTAAATAATATTTTTTTACAGAAAATTAAATTTTTTTAATATTAATTCCTTAATTTTTATGCAGAATAAAATGACCTGATATCAGGACTGTTTAAAAGGGGGGGACTGCGCTTTGCGTTAATTAATGACATATTCTTTTAGACAGCCCCTCCCGGTTCAGGCGTGGTTGCGTAGTTTCAGTTCAGCTGGGTGAGGGTGGAGATAATGCTGCTCTTGCAGATATTTTTCATCGTACTTTCTCACATAGTGGTTCATAAGGGTAACAGGTACAATGAGGGGTATAAGCCCGTTCCTGTACTGTTCAATAATTTCCAGGGTCTCGCCCTTTTCTCCTCCAGAAAGGTCCTTTTTAAAGTAACCGATTATATGGTGCAGTACGTTGCAGTTTCTGCTTACAGTGGCAGTTTTTTTCATCCCATCCATGAACGCCAGGAAATAAATAGTCTCTGTAGCTGCAAGATTCTGTTTTGTGGCTGATGCAGCAATTCTTCCGCATTCAGTGTAATTTGCGGGTGAGTGTGCCATGAGGAGCAGTTTATGGGCGGAGTGAAACTGCAGCAGTTCATGAACTGAATAGCTGCTCCCGGTCATATCCTTCCACCTTCTGTACGCAAAGACCCTCTCTATGAAGTTTTCACGCAGGATCGGGTCATGCAGCCTCCCGTCATCTTCCACAGGGATGAGGGGGAACTGCTCCATGAACATTGCAGCAAATATTCCCCGGCCGTTTTTCTGAGGTATGCCCCCCTTTTCAGGATAGACTTTAATTCTCTCCATCCCGCTTGAAGGTGACTTTGACTTGAAAATGAATCCGCAGAGCCCTTTATTTTCAATTCCGGTAAGGAGCTCCTCCCCCCATCTTTTCATTTTCTCTGTATAATCAATGCCTGATTTTATTGTTACAAGCCTGGGTTTTTCAGGGGAACCGACAAGCCTCATTGCCTCCCTTGGCACAGAGAGCCCACACTCCACCTCCGGGCAGACAGGTATGTACTCAAAGTATTCACCCAGAGTCTCAACTATGTAGTGGTCATATTTATGCTGTCCGTCATACCTGACCCTGTTACCCAGGAGGCATGAGCTGATTCCCATCGGTATTTTTTTCATTTTCTTTCTCCGGATTAAATTCAGTTAAAGAATATTACTGCTGATTCACGTAAATTAGGCTGTTTGTATCAAATCCCAGTGATGATGCTTTCAGCACAAGAGCTTCAATTATCTTTTTATCCGTCACAGGGCTTCTGGTGAGAATCCAGAGGTATGACCTGTCCGGGCCGCACACCAGTGCGTAACCGTACCTCTCTCTGTCGAGTTCAATAATATTATAGGCTCCGTAAAAGGGTCCGAAGAAGGAGACCTTCAGCGCTCCGGTACCTCTGTCACCTGTGAAATAGCCCCTCCCTTCAGCCTCGTTCCATTTATTTTTAACCGGGTCATAGCCGCGGTTTACTACTCTTATGCCGTCGTCCTCCCGAAGTGAGTATTCAGCATAAACTTTTTCAAGGCCTCTTTCAAAGGAGTGGTCG
>CAZVFJ010000391.1:0-390 GCA_964625825.1 uncultured Leptospirales bacterium
TGTTGATCCGCTTCCAAGACCGGCTATAACAGCAGCCCCTATTGCTGCAATCGTATTATCAACGGCAAGTGTCCTGACAATGATCATCTGATATGCGCCTGAATAGGCTGTAAGTCCCGTTATATTCTCGGCAGCATACCCTGTCACACTATCAATAACAGGCCCGAGGTCAATTGTTTCATTCTCCAGATCAGCAGTGGGCTGATATATTTCAGCAACAATAGATGGATTTTGATAAAAATCCCTGTAATAAATAAAAGCTGAACCGTCAAGTTCCTGAAGATTCAACGTAATATCTGCATCCTGGACAAGTACGGTTGGGGTTATTATTATTGATACCGTTATCTCTGTATCAGGTATAAGATCAACCGGTCCGGCTGTACCGCTATA
>CAZVFJ010000391.1:400-2494 GCA_964625825.1 uncultured Leptospirales bacterium
CTTTCAGTGCCGCTTACATCATATGCATAAACAGAAAAAATAAGGCCTGTACCGGATGGAATATCAAGTGTTATGCTGTCAGAAGAATTGGCTATTATATCCCTGTCAAATACCTCATCATACAGAGTTTCAGTACTGCTTGTCACTTTTATTTCAATTGTTTCAATATCTGCCGGTATAAGAGAGGCACTATTTGCCTCCTTCTGTATATCAGAAATGCCGGATAACGATTTTACAAATGAAGCTCCGCTAAAATCTATTTTTACAGATACATCCTGCCCGCTGCCTCCACTCTCCATACAGGAAACAGCAAATAAAAATAATATTGTCATTATTACTGATATTGATATTTTTCTTAGCATAATTTACTCTCCTTTATTTCGAAGGATATCACCTTTATATTCATTTTATTTCTTTAAAACATCATAACTCAATTAATATAAGCAGGTGATGTTCTAGAATATATTACGAGTATAAAAAATTCAATCTGATTTCACAAAAACCATGTATTTTATATTAAAAAAACATGGTTTTTGATGATTTATTTTATTTCATGGGGCATAATGCTTGATGCGATGAAAAACGCCTGGAAAATGAAATATTGCGTCAGGTGAAAATTACTTAATTACAGCCTTCCCGTTAAATCCGTAGTCAAGAAGCTCCAGCAGAACCTTTCCATCCTCATCTGTTGCTTTCACAATTCCATTGACAGGGACATCGGGGTGTAAATAAGAAATTTGTGTTAGAGTGGTAAACAGAATTTTTATAGAAGCCACCAGCTTTGTTGTACCTGCGAAATTTCCGGCAGGAACTGAAACCGCCTCTCCTTTGGAATAGCTACCGCCACCTATTATCACTTTTTCCCACGTTGATTTAAGCAGCACACTGTACATCGTCATCAGGTCCCCTTCAATTTTCTGTACAGTTCCGTCCGGCTGAAGAATTTTAGCCCAGACCACGCTTATCTTTGAAGCATCATTTTTTGAAACTGCCTGCTCATAACCTTTGATGAGCATCTGCATACCTGACACTTTACCATCTTCATCAGTAGATATAGATTCAAATACCCATCCACCGCTCTCTTTTCGTACTACTGTTGTAGTTGTTACAGACTTTCTCTCACCATCATCAATATTTCCCACAACAACATATTGTCCGGCAGACCATTTTTTTGGTGTTGTAAATTTCTTATAAGCGACAGACTTCCCCTTCGCCTGCCAGTAGCCGTCAAGATGAGGGTTCGTCTTCTGCGCGCTCGAACAGCCTGTTATAACGAGACCTAGGATAAAAACTGAACATACAAATAAATTTTTCATTTTAATTCCTCAGAAAATAATATTTTATAGCAGATTGATCCGATTTTACTCTAAAGATCAAGTAATTAACCGTAATTTTAATTTATAATTTCATATAAACAAAGTACCGGGTAATACTCTGAATATAATATCCTCTTTGTGTAAAAAATCCATTCTGATAAACAAACGCCCGTACTCCTTTTTTTAACAAAGGAACAGGTGTGATACTACCTTAAAATTAGAATCCGTTATAGTAAAATTATTGACATTCCTCGATTTAAGTATTAGAGGATTACAGATCGCTTCGTTTAAAAACAAAGCCGGTTTAATACCATAAATTCAGGGGGACTTAAATGAAAAGATGTTTCAGAATTCTGACATTATGCCTATGCGCGGCAATTATCAGCGGAACAGCACTATACGCAATATCAGTAAACCAGACTCTTTCAAATCCAAACATCAAGGATGCCAATGACAGGCCGGCAACAATACCGGATTTTGGATCAAAAGTTCTTACAATATTTTATAATGATGCCGAAGCATCAGACCTCAGTGACCCTATGGCTGACGCTCTTAAAGCTAAAAATTTTCCGGAATCAAAGAATCGTGGAATCGGAATTGCGAACCTTAAAGATTCTGTAGCTCCCAATTGGCTTATCCGTAAAATTGTAAAAGGAAAAATCGCAAAATACAACACAACCATACTTACAGATGATAATCTTTCAATACCTCGTTCATGGGGGCTTGGTGAGTGCAATAATAAATCAATCTGTATAATAATCGGGAAAGATAAAAAGGT
>CAZVFJ010000392.1:0-2493 GCA_964625825.1 uncultured Leptospirales bacterium
ATTATATCCCTCCGATTTTCTCCCCGGTTTGCCCGGGATTTTAGATATAAAAAAAGCCGCCCGAAGGCGGCTTTATTTAAGGGCGTTATTATAATTTTTGGGTAATCAATTGGCTAAGCCCTTCTTCAATATTGACCAGAGATTCTTCCAGGCTATTACCCTCTTCTTGGTGCAGAAGTTTAAGTAGTCCCTTGATTAGCTCCTTAGCTTCTGAAGTCACTTCCGGTGGTGGATCGGGCGTATTTTTACGTATTAATTCCCATACCTTATTAATTAACGATTCAGAGCTTACTGGCAAGTTTTTTAATTTATTGGCTGCATTTCCGTAAGTGGCCGGTTCTGTAATAGATGACAAAAGTAACTTCGGATCAATAGGCTCAAAGATGAAATCCCTAACCCCTAACAAGAACATATCTATAATTTCGTGCGGTTTAGTCGAACCAACCAGATACACTATTCTGCAGCCCGACTCCCTTTGGGTTTCAAATATAATTTCTCGCATGCTTTCGCGGCCTGGCAGGGCAGCCGATAAAAATATTAAGTGGTAATGACTTTCTATATTTTTTTCAATTATGTACCTACGAGAGGAAACAGTATCGAATTGAACATCAGATACTTCTTTTATATACTTATCAATCTTATCTGATCCGGTAGCTAATAATACAAGTATTTCTATCAACCCCTTTAAAAAGAGAGGGTACGCGCGTACCCTCTCTTTAAAAAATCTCAATTTTATATGATTTTCCCCGGAACACAAGGGTACCTACGCAAAAACGTTACATTTTTGCCAACCCCCCACCTAAATTTGTTATTTTTTAAGGTGTTTTGCTGTTTTGATCTTACCTTTTTGTTTATTTATTAGTATAATTTTACGTTTTTGCTTGAGTTATGTCAAGAGGTATCCGTGTACCCATTACTACATCTTATTTACTGATGTGTTTTTCATAAAGTTTTAAACTGAAATGTTTTGCCCAAAAAGTCCAAAAGCTGACGGAATTGCCTGACTGGGAATTGCAATGTATAATGACCTTGATAAATGAGAAAGGAAAAGACGCCTCTGTCAAATGTGCAACTGAGCCAACAGATGCACCAGAGATGTCCCTTAATAACATGGTCAGTTTAACAAAATATGAACTAATTGAAAAACCCGACAAGGGAGTTTTTTAGTAAGGAGTGCGGAGCAAAATTCCTGTCCATGAAAAGTAATCCTGCTCCAGTCTTCCAGCAATTAGGAGATGATGGTTATCATAAGCGGAACAGGTGCAAGTAAAGTCGACTTCACCAAGAGGCTCAATTATCAGGAAGTTGCTTGAGTATAGAGTGTGGATCAAGTTGTAATTCGTATTCATAATTACAATTGCATGCGTAATATTGAGCTAATAATTATACTGTTATAATATTAACCATTGATATACTGATAAGGGCAAAAAAGCAAATTCCTATCCTATCTATGCTGAATAATCATAATTTCAGATCGAGTTCCTTCATCCGCCGATACAAAGTGCTTCTCGACATGCCCAGGGCAACCGCAGCCTCAGTTTTCCTATAATTACATGCAGCTAAACTCTCTAATATCATCTGTTTTTCATCAAATTGTCTGGACATCGTTTGTGGCGTGTTAGGCTTATGATTAAAAATAGCCGGGGAAACCTCATTAATTAATTCATCTGTGATAAGATCACCTGAAGTTAGTTGTACGGCTGCCTCAATTAAATTTTGTATTTCGCGGATATTGCCAGGCCAATTATAAGCGAGAAAAGCATCCATTACTTCCGGGGTAATGCTTAAAATAGGTTTGTTGAAGCGTTTACAGATCTTTTCGATAAAAACCCGGGCTAATTCTAAAATATCCTCGGGCCTCTCCCGTAAAGGAGGAATCTCAATTTTAATGACGCCCAGACGGTAGAAAAGGTCACGTCGGAATCGATTTCGCTCAATTTCTGCTTCCAAATTCTTGTTCGTGGCAGCAATGATCCGTACATCAACCGGAATAAGCTTGGAGCCGCCCAGACGCATCACCTTTTTTTCCTCCAGTACCCGCAGGAGTGAGGCTTGTAGGTATAGAGGCATGTCACCAATTTCGTCGAGGAAGATGGTTCCTTGATCGGCCAGTTCGAATTTGCCAATATTTCCACCTTTCCTTGCTCCGGTAAACGCACCATCCTCATAGCCAAAAAGCTCACTAGCAATTAGATCTCTAGGCAAAGCGGCACAGTTGATCGCCAGGAACGAGTTGTCCTTGCGGGGACTGGCATTATGCATGGCTTGCGCGATAATATCCTTGCCAGTGCCACTTTCGCCCAGCAAGAGTATATTGGAGGTGGAAGAAGATGCTGCCTGAGCAGTTTTCAGGGTGTTTGCAAACTTCGAATTCTTTACCACAATATCTTCAAAGGTAAGGGTTGCACCTCCTCCAATATAGTTGCGGACCAGTCGATTAATTCGTTGCCTTTCCCTGATAACGATCACCACGCCGCCGTCTAAAGAATTGAT
>CAZVFJ010000393.1:0-2458 GCA_964625825.1 uncultured Leptospirales bacterium
ATTATTTCCCCCAAATACATAAGGCAGATTTTCATTTATCTCTACAACAACTTTTTTTGCTGATTCGGTCATCGCCAGTGTATGCGCGTTATGAATTCCGAAGTTAAAGAAGCCATCTTTATCCATTGGCGTTGTTTGAACAAACAAATGGCTGCGTGCAGCAGTTCCTATTTTATCGGGATCATTTCTCCCATCATCGACTTTTTTGGCTGACCAATAATAGTCTTCTGATTCCGAGAATACAACCGGACAATAATAAGTCATTGCGGTCTGTTCTTGAAGAATACGGGAGAGTGCAGAGAAATGATAATCATTATAGCTAAAGACTTCACCTCTCGGATCCTTGAGGACTACTTCTGGAACCGGAGGCAAAGTAACCGCGCTATAAACACTAACATTGCTTAATTCATTCTTGCGTGCAGCCAGGGCTTTGTCGCACTCAATCGCTTTGCCGTTGAATCCGACAAAGTCAACCCTTTCACCGGATTTTACTCCTTTTACGGCTTCTTCTGCAGAACACAGTTTTTCCTTATACATAACGTGTAAATCTCTTGACAATATAATCCCCCCTCATGAAATATCAGCCTAACAGTTTTAATGGCTAATAATAGCTATTTGCAATATTGGTGCCAGTTTAAAAAGGATGTTATTTTAATGGAAAATTTATTAAATTGAATTAAATCATTAAAAAGAGGGACATGCGTGTTACTAAAATGACATTCGTGACACGAAATAGACATAAGTGACACGGTATAATTGAAATATCATAACTTAGAGGTTAAGTTATGGATGATACAATATCATGTGGATATAACGTAACGTAATTAAATCGATATAATTTAGGTGAACCGGTGCCCTGAGATATGTTTTTCTGTTTAAATGGCATGGATGTTGCGTAAATATTGAAATATGAGGTACGGCAATGAGATAATCAATCATTTACTTTGGAGTGCATCAAATCAAAGTTGAAGATCGTATCATTAAAAAATTTGCCAAAATTACAAACACCTTGACATAATGCCGATTTTTTAATGGCTATTGTTAAAGGTGTTAATTATGATGCATTTGGATATAAAGCAATTAAATAGCCGGAATATTACAACAAATTATAATTTGGAGAATTAAAAATTTCACAATAATAACAAGTCAGAAGCGAGTCCAGAAACTGAGGAATCCATCGAAAGGAGGAACGCAGTAACCAGACATAATTTTATTAAAACAAGTAAAATAATAGGGGGAATTTTTGATGAATCTCATGCTTACTTATCCAGTCGATACCACTCCGGCTATGTTCTTTAATGTAGTTAAGTATTATCCGAATAATTCGGCTATGAAATTTAAAGAAGATGACACGTGGAAAACCATTAATTATACTGAGTTTGCTGCAATCGTAACTGATATAGGGTTTGGTTTGATAAAAAAAGGGTTTGTAAAAGGCGACCGGGCTGCCATCATGGCTCATACCTGTCCTGCCTGGCTGTGGTGTGATATGGCCATTCAGGCTGCCGGAGGGATAACAGTTTGTATTTACCCGACTCTTACCACGAGCGAAACCATTCATATCTCTGAGAATGCCCATCCTAAATTCATATTTATCAGTGACGCAACTACTGCCCTGCGTATATGTTCAGTAAAAAAAGAAATGCCCGGATTGGAGGCTGTTATTTGTCTGGAAAAAGGATTCAACGGCAATGGCAGTGATCTCCTGAGTTTGGATGATATCATTAACGCCGGTCGTGATTTTGCCAGGGAAGAACCGGAAGTATTTGAGAATACCTGGAAGAGTGTAAATGGAAGTGATGGCGCTACCATTATCTATACCTCCGGAACAACTGGAGAACTCAAGGGAGTATTTTACGATCAGTTTACCTGGATTGAAGGTCTTGCCCAGTCGGTCGAGCATATGAATAATGGCGGTTATGAAATTAACAGTGATGGTGCCACACTCGCCGTTATGCCTCTCACCCATGTTTGGGAAAGAGAAAACAGTTCCCTGGGAATAGTAGCGGCTGGAGGCTTGGTTGGTTTTGCCGAAAGTCCTAAAACCGTGCTTGCGGATATAGTTGAGGTTCGTCCCACCTGGATTCTATTGGTACCTCGTCTCTGGAGCCGTATTCTTACTGGTCTTGAACGCACCTTCGGCGCAACGGAAGAAGGCAAAAAGCTTTTTGAATGGGCTATTAATGTTGGACTGCAAAGTGTGGACTATTATACCGACGATCGCGGTGGATTAAATCTTTTACCTTTGCTTGACGGAACATGGCCTGATGGGTTGCCGGAGCAATTGGCGGCCGAATGGAGAAAAGCAGATGAATTGGTTTACAGCAAGGTGCGCGCGATGTTTGGCGGCAGATTGGCAGTGCCATGGAGCGGAGGAGCCCGGATGCCGGTTGATTTACATCGCAAATGGGTGGCTCTGACTATACCGTTAATGACGGGATGGGGATTGAGCGAAACC
>CAZVFJ010000394.1:0-2457 GCA_964625825.1 uncultured Leptospirales bacterium
AGTACAAACAGATAATACGTTTCTTGGTGTGCTGTCAATACCCATTAACTGTTCACCTGGTTTGATATCCTGAACCATTTTCATTGAACCGTCAAACATCAGTACCAGGGTATCTTTGCCTAAACACTTACCTCCACCTGTACTAAGCACAAACATAACAATCTGCGAATGATCCCATGCACGGAATATATCGGTAAAGCCTTTGGCTTGGTAGGGGCGTAATTTTCTCATTACAAGAGAGAGAGTTGATTCAGATTCGTAGTTAATATCTTTAAATTTGCTTTTGCCTGTTCATGGTATGAACGTTTCAGCTCTATACCTATATAATAGCGTCCCATTTCAACGGCCTTATGCCCCTCTGATGCTATTCCTGAAAATGGACTTAAAACGGTATCGCCTTTATTGGTCCACATTAAATAACACCATTCAATAGGTTGTAATTGAGTTGCTGTTATGTGCCGTTCATCATCATTATCCCGTGCGGCTCTATAATCCAATGTATCACCTTCGTTAATGTCAATCCAAACCGGTTCAGCAATTTTACACCATAAGTCAAAAGGAATATTATTAACTATTGGTTCAGCGTTTTCACCTGGTTTCTTAAAGGTAAGTATATAATCAGCTAATCCAGGGCGCACTATTGCGGAATCTTTTTTAGTGGTGCCCCACATTAATTGTCTGTTTTTAGTTCTTATTGCCGCCGTTTTAGGATCCTTTCTTATCATATTTTCTGCATGAAAATGAAAACCGCAATCTTGAAATAATCTGATTAAATCACCTCGAAAGTCAACAATAGAATAAAACCCATCACGGCCTAATAAGGTAGTTGACTGCATCATATGAATTGAACATAAGCGACCTGGTTTTATCAGCCTGAATAATTGCTGAACACAAAACTTATAATGTTCCAAAAATTGATCGTTATTCGTTACGTTGCTCATGTCTTTAGGGTTGTCAGAAAAAACATACAACGCACCAAATGGAGGCGAGCTAAAAGAATAATCTATGGAATTATCAGGCATTTTATACATTTCTGTAACACAATCACCTAAAATAAGCGTGTACAATTCCGTTTCGTGTACTTCAGTTTCCTGATCGGTGATATGCTTTTCAATATTTGCCAGTATTGCCTCTCTCATTTCGGCCTGCATGGTTATAAATTTGCCCTCTTTTTCTTCAATTGATTTTATTACATTCAGCATGGTATCTATTGTTATTAGGTAAATGTTTACATTGTGTTTTTGTCCGAAACGATATGATCTACGGATTGATTGATAAAGACTTTCAAAACTAAAGTCCAATGATGCAAATATTTGATTATGGCAGTGTTGGTAATTCAGTCCAAATTGAGCTATTTTACTTTTTGTTATCAGAACACGAAAGTCACCTTTTGCGAATCCCAATAACATTCTTTCTTTATATTCTGGTGAATCTGAACCTTTGACCTCAATAGCTCCATGTATATTTTTGCGCAAATACTCACCTTCTTCATTGTGCTTTATCCAAATGATAAAGGTATCAGTCGAATTATTAACAATGTCAATAACCTCGTTTAATCGCTGTTCTTTGGTTAACCTTAATTCTGCATTGAAGTTAGTAGCTGATACAGAAACCTCATTGAATAAAGTACCGTTCATTCTGTTTTCAGTTACTAACTGCTTTTCTATATAATTGAGTTTAGGTAGTACAAATCCATCATTACTAAATCCAATATCCGAAGGTTGCGAAATCATTATAGCCCAACTACTCACCCATTGATAAAAGCTCTTTTGACCGTATTTTTTAAGCCTGTATTTATTGCCTTTTATAATTTCCTTATCGGTAGTGAAGTAAATAGCTCGCATATCCTGAGAGGTCATTACATTCAAAAACTCGGCATGATTGCCTATTTCAAGTTCATCATTAGGACTTGGCGTTGCTGTACATGCTAATTTATACGGGGTTCGTTCAAAGAGTTCTATAATTTGGTTCCTGTAAGCTCCTGAATAATTTTTCAATATGCTTGATTCATCCAATACGATACCTGAGAATATAGAACAATCTATGTTATCTAACTGCTCATAATTGGTTATCTGTATCGGTTCATTGCCGCCAGTATACTTAACAACCGGAATATTGAATTTAATACCTTCCTGAATGGTTTGCCCTGATACTGCTAACGGTGCAAGAATTAAGACAGGTTTATTGGTGAATTTTGATACTTGGTTTGCCCATTCCAATTGCATTAAAGTTTTGCCTAATCCACAATCGGCAAATATGGCATACTTGCCAGCTTTTAAAGCTCTGCGAACGGTAAACTTTTGAAAAGGGAATAAATAAGTATTTAGTTGATTATCTTCTATTTCAAAGCCTGAAAGTATATGCGTTCGCTGTTTGGTTTGGAGAAAGGATCTGTATTCTTGTTGGTCGGTTAGTGATGTCATATGTTGTTAGTTATCTGTTATGGTTATCTCATTA
>CAZVFJ010000395.1:0-2457 GCA_964625825.1 uncultured Leptospirales bacterium
AAAAAGACACGGCTCGCAATCTATCCATTTACTGCAAAAGACGGTTCAACATCTACTGACACCGAGATGTATGCGACGAAAATAATTGAAGTAATTCTGACAAAGGGTGAATTCAGGGTGATAGATCCGGCAAAGGTTTCAAAGATCGTTGAAGAGCAGGAGAAAGGCCTGACCGGCCTTGTTGATCCCGATACTGCTCCTGAAACAGGAAAAATGATTGGAGCTGACGCCATGATCTTCGGGTTAACAGGAGACGGGATGATACAGATCAGGATAGTTGATGCTGCTACAGGTGAAGTCCTTGGAGCAACAGTCACCGACAGCGGGGATTCGGCAGAAATCAGCAATGATGATTTTAAGTCCGGCAGTAATAAGAACAGGTTCCTCACCGAGCAGATGGAGAGCAGGCTCGGGCAGCTTTATATCCAAAACCCGGGAATGTTCCTCTTTGTAACAGCGGACAAAGAAGAGATGGCAGAGATGAAGAACAGCTTCCCCGGCCTCACGAAAAATACCGGTGAAAAGCTCAGGGACAGGGACCGGAAAAAAATAAAAAGATTTAATGAGAGGAAGAAAAAACTCCTTCTGATAAGAAAAGAGGATCCTTTATTTGACCGGAAGATAAGGGATATGAGAGAAAAAGCCATTTTAAAAATGAGGCCAAAACAGGAGAAGATAAAGAAAGAAGAGGCTATTAGCAATAAAGGCTACATGGCATTTCAACATGCTAGAGTACACAGGTAACTGTCTTCAGAAGTTCTTCTGCCGAGAATGGTTTCAGAAGGTAGGCGTCAAAGCCGTAGCTCCTGAATTCGGAGATAACAGGATCTGTACTGTAGCCTGAAATTACTATTGCTTTAAAAGGTGTACCCTCCCCGCGTAGTATCCTTACTGCTTCCATTCCACCCATACCACCGGGAATTGTGAGGTCAGCGATTACAATCTTAACAGGATTTCCCGACGCAGCTCTCCTCTCGAAAATATCTATGGCCTCATTCCCGTCCGATGCCTGGATGATATCCGCCCCTTCATCCTTCAGAACTTCCTCCATAATACTCCGGAGTTGAGGCTCATCATCCATAATAAGCACAGTTAGATTACTAAGATCTGCTTTTATTACATTTTCTTTTTTGCAGGATGTCTCCACAACATCGGAGGCAATAACGGGGAGATAGATTGTGAATACCGAACCTTCTCCCGGAGTCGATGAGACCCCAATCGCGCCTTCATGTCTTTTGATGATTGTCTGACAAATTGTCAGCCCGAGGCCGTTACCTTCTGTCCTTGTTGTATAATAGGGATCGAATATTTTATTGAGGTTCTTTGCTTCAATACCTTCGCCGTGATCTTTTATGGCTATCGCAGCATAATCACCGGCAGGGAGTAAGTAAAGATTATCCGCAGCCATACCAATATTCTTTATGCTTATCTCAATCCTTCCGCCTGAAGGCATTGCCTGCAAAGCATTGAATAAAATGTTCTGAAGCACCTGGTCAATCTGTCCCCGGTCTATATCTACAGGTTTTAATCCGCTTTCTATATCGAAAGAGAGCGCTGTCTTTGAACCGCTCAATATAAACTCCGCAGTTTCTGTTACAAAATTTTCAATTGAGGTTATCTCTTTCAGAGGGGTACCCCCCTTCGAAAAGGCCAGCAGGTGATTTGTAAGTTTTCCCGCCCTGACCGCCGCCTTTTCGGCATCCTCAAGGAGACGCAGTACATTATCTCTGTCATCAAGTTTAATCTTCGCGAGGGATACAGAAGCGATTATTGTCGTGAGTATATTATTGAAATCATGGGCGACACCCCCCGCAAATACACCGAGCGATTCAAGTTTATGCGAACGGATCTCCTCCTCCTCCCGTTTCTTCTTCTCTGAAATATCCCTCACTATAACAAGATACTTATTCTCTCCAAAAGGAATCATCCTGGCCTCGCAAAGTATAACCTCTCCTCCGAGATCAATTTCATACTCGTAGGTATACATCCGGTTCCCTTTTTTGATCTGCCCTATTGCCCTGAACGTCATCTCCGCTATATCCGGCGGAAGAACATCCTTCACATTTTTACCTATAAATTGATCGGGCTGAAGATAGAGAATACCGGCGTTATCCGCCTTGTAATCGATAAAATTCCCGTTATCATCAAGGAAGAAGAGGAGATCAGGATTCGCGGAGAGAAGCGCATCTGTCTTCTTCTGGCTTTCTTTAAGTTTATCCATTGTGAATAAAAGACTGGAGGTAGTCTGCTTCACCTTAATTGTGAGATAAAAGGCTATCAAAACCATAATGCCGGCTATGATAAACTCAGAGATATAACCTCTGTAAGGGCCTTCTGAATCTGAAGCAGAGGAAGTTATATAAATTATTAAAAAAAATAAAAGAAAGTATATTCCCGCTTTCTTATTCATTATGGTTCCAGGACGTATTATATTCAGAATCACTAAATTAATATCAG
>CAZVFJ010000396.1:0-2389 GCA_964625825.1 uncultured Leptospirales bacterium
CTTTAATTTCTTTTTTACCCATAATCACCTCCGTCAAATTTTTATAATATAAAAACATATAACTTTTTTATATTATAAAAACAAAACATTTTTTTTAACAAAACCAAAAAAATAAAAATATCTAATAATTTCAAGGGTGCTTCCCTATACTCGTATAACTACCAAGGCAGCTCGCCTAACGGCGAGCAAAACATCTATACTGCCCCCTCGTCCTTGTCCCCTGCGGACTCAGGGGCAGTATAGATGTCTTTATAGCATAGCAGCATTTTTTCATAATTAAAGTGATATGTGTAAAAACGGATTCAACAGGAAAAAGGAATTGTGACGTTGACAGGATGCACCGCAGGCACGCCCAAAAGATATGCGTTCCCACAAACGGACTCTTGACGTTGACAGGAGAACGTGTTCGATTAACAGCCCGCCCGAACACTGCCGAAGAAAAGGCAACTTTAGGCGGGCTTTTGTCTTTGGTGAACAGGAGAGAGTATCACAGACAGCGATTTTTTAATTTTGACAGGTTTTTGTGGGAACAAAATTATTAATATTGTTCCCACAAAAAAATCCATCATTATAAGGAAAAATTAAAAATCAAAATCGATTTCAGGAGGGAAAACAATAGAACCACGGGGCACACTGTAACGCCCGCCTTGCTGTTTACAATACAATAAATCTTTTTCAGGCATACCCCGTTTAACAAGTTCCTCAATCAAATCATCAGTAAGAGGCAAAGAGTCATCACCCAAAAAAACCTGATTTAAAATATCAGCCATCTCTTTCTGTTTTCGCATCATTTTTATTCTTTTTTTCTTACCCAAAAATACCCCCTAACCCGTAAGAGCATATGATTTTTCTAACTCTTTATCAATCAACTCTATCAACAATGGCATAAACTCATCTTTTGATGTATCTTTCGTCAATTCTAAAACAGAACCTCTGAGACCGCATTTTTTTATATCATTCCAATATTTCGTAATATCAGCATACAATAAATCCTCAATACTCTCTAAATCCTCCATAATCTCAGAATCTTCTTTATGACAAACACCTAAAATATTTTTAAGACCAGGAGAGGGGAAAAGCTGCTTTTTACCTTTCATGGTCTGCGAATATTCCCAAAAACGTCTTTTATAATAATCAGAACGTTCATCACCGCATCTTATCGCATCAAGCATACCAAAAGGAGTGATATTACCATTTTTCGCCGTCTTCATAACTCCTTTAGTTATCTCATCAGCAACACCCCAATTATTATCATTATCAAATTTAGACATATAAGCGGAAACACGGTTAAAACTTTCGTCATCTATTATTTGGTCAACTTTTACACTATGGGTACGGAACGCATCTATATTTTCAATAACACCACCAGCTTTTAAAAAAGCGATCTCAAATGCAGTAACTAAATCGTCAATAACCTGCTTTAAATCATCATCAGATAATCTAACATTAAAATACAGCTCATGACGATGAGGATGCCAACCAGAACGACCGTCAGTTACTTCACGACTGGTAAAAGAACCAACTGACTTAATATCATTACGAATACTACGCCAAACTTTATATTTAACTCTTTTCTGAGGCTGCTGCTTCATTATACGAATGGCTTTATCTTGTAGTGTAATGACATCAAAAAGAGAATCACTCAATTTATGCGGGGTAGTAAAGGTAATCAAAAGACAAACATTATCAGGGGATATTGTACGCCATGAATCAATATTATCCTGCATCTCTTTTTTACGATGCTGAGAAATAATAGAAGAACAGACAGGACAAACCCAAACAGAACCGCAAACATGCAAACCTGAATAATGAGCATATTTAGCACCTGATTTTTTCTTTAAAACAACAGGAGAAGAAATACCGTAAGGAGAACGACGAGAATGTAAAGAACAATATTCTAAACGTGAAGACTTATCATCAGCAGCCCTCCTGCTTCTATGGATATCCTGTGCAACACGTTGATTTTTAAACTTATCTATGATATTCAATAAAATACTCCTTTTATTTTCTAATAAGGAGAATGTCAAAAAAGAGAACGTCAGGCGGCCAACCTTGAAGCGTTCTCTTTTTTTTATCACTCACCAATGCTAATAATAACCTCATTTTTTTCCACTCTATATTTTTTTAACCTCAAAGATTCCTTAACAAGAGTAAATAAATCAATACCCTTAGATATAAGAGCCAACGCCCCTGTACTATACAATACTTTTAAATCATCAAGACCAGACCGCATTATATTACGCATTAATTGAGAACGCGTTAAACCCAACTTTTTAGCATAAAAATCTAACTCATCTAAAAATTCCTGCTCCACTTTAGTACAAACCAACTGCCCTTTAATTTCTTTTTTACCCATAATCACCTCCGTCAAATTTTTATAATATAAAAA
>CAZVFJ010000397.1:0-2373 GCA_964625825.1 uncultured Leptospirales bacterium
TTTTTATACCCGGTTAGAATATTCCTGTTTTATCTGTTTTACGCAGCTGTGCCCCTACCGGAATGTTTCTTAGATATGTTAAGCACGATATCGACAGAGATCTCAATGGATATATTGTTAATAAGGATTGTATTAGATGGGAGTTGAAAAATGAAAAGAAGCTGTTTTCTAATTATTGTATTCATGATTTCAATTACAATTCAGGCGCAACAGCTGTCAGATTTCATCGGTATGGAATTGAATATTAAGCAGTCATTATTGATTGGAAGCTACGGAGAGTATAGGAAAAGCCTATTAACTGGTGAAGGCTGGTTAGAAATTGATAATTGTGGAAACAAAATAATTGAGAAGATCCCTTATAAAGAAATGACATTAAATCAGAATACCGGTTATTTTGAATTCATGTTTAAGGATCGTTCCTTTAGTATTGTACCAGGAGAGAAATATTTTGATTACTTCCCAAATGTTCATTCTGAATATAAGATTAATATGATAGAACTGGCGCGTACTAACCCGGCGAAATACAAACAGGCTTTTGAACAGAACTACTCAATTGTTGCATTATTCTCCCACCCTGCAGTTATTTCTTCCAGTTCAGTGTATCGTGAAGAGTTAAATGGGAAGAATATCATTTACGATGGTTCATTGTTGTGGAACCAGCTTTTCGTGGTTCGACAGCATATAGATATGATTTCATATTTGAACGAACAAATTCTCCCATGGATAGAAGGGGTGGATGGACCAGGAATAGGTGAATGGATTCAGCTCGACATGACGATTCCAGAGAGAGAGGTGTATGTGCTGAATGGTTTTGTCGACGAAATGAGAACACACTTATATAAGCATAATAGTTGAATAAAGAATGCCAAGGTAATTGCACTTCGTCATTGAATGCTGGACTATCGCATTCTCTGAACCGGTAAAAAGCGTCCGGCTCATCATAGAAAGTGTTTATCCTGGAAGTAAATGGCAGGATACGGCTGTTTCAGGATTTGTTGCTACACCGATTTACAGAAATTACTATAGCGAAATTGAACTACAATAGCGAAGAGGTATTTGCGATATCCGTATAACGAGTAGAACTCTTTCCTGAACGATCGTTTGAAAATGGGAGTCGTTGACTCCTTGGGATAAAGATCCTGATCACCACAAAAAAGCGGACATACCTTACCGATTTAAACGTCCGCAATCCTATTTCATGATATTATGAAAAAGAGTAAAACTATTCGTATGAGAGAGTCAATGATTACTTTTTTTCGTCTTGGGTTATTTGCTGTTGTAACGTTTGCCGTCTCTGGTTGTATCTCGAATCAGGCTTCATCTCTTTCTTCGATGGCGATGGAAGAATCCTCGATTCCGATTAATCCGGCGCTGTCCCTTCCGGAAGGAGGGATGCATCCGTATGTTGCTGCAGGAATCTCGAGTAAACATGGATATCAGACAAGCAAGGACTCAATAGAAGATGCGACTGTTGTAACGCTTTCTACTGGTTGCAACTGGCACGAATCAATCGAGGAAACAAGGCTTGCGCTTCCTTTTTTTGGAGCATCGGTCGGGGGGAGAGTCATCTCTTATAACCCACAATTTTCTAACGAGGAAAGATCTTCCATCAAGGATGAAGGGATCGATATAAAAAAAGATCTCATCGATTATTCTGCCGAGTTGGGCGTAAAGGGTGGTGTACTCCTCCGCTCGAGTTGGTTCATGACCTTGTTATACCTTCAAGGTGTTGTAAAATACGAGGATGGCTCCTATGCGTCCCTGCGGCAGGACGTAGACGGGATTCGGCCAATGTACAATCTGGTCAATAGTCCGTGGACCTACGGATATTCGTATGGCTTTGATATTCAAGGCGGCTCAGCCGGCAAATGGGATGTCGGCTTTATCACATCAGTTAATACCGTCTTTAACGAAACACAGTCTGTATCATGGGATTACATAGAGGAAAATGTGGAATCGCCTTTTTCACACGGACATGACCGCTATGAAAGTACTATCATTTTATTCGGCCCTTATTTCGATTACCGGAACTTCAGGCTTTCGGCTGTAATCATCGATTTTAGCAGCATGTCTGCCCAGATTTCCTGGCGATTTTAAGGGGCTACCTTACCAATTAAGGAAACTTGATGAGAATAATTACTGTTTGCCTTTCTCTATTGGCGATTTTTGCTTTAATGAGCGGCTGCATGACAGCGGAATATTCGGTTCTTTCCAGCCAATCCGTTATGAGTGCGGCCAGCTCGGTTAATCCCTCATTGTCCCTTCCGGATAAGGGCCTCCACCCTTACGCCAGCGCTTCTTTTTCAGATAAAAGCAATACCGATGATCGGGAGGTTTCGATAGAAGAGCTCAGGATGGGAACATTGACGGTTG
>CAZVFJ010000398.1:0-2367 GCA_964625825.1 uncultured Leptospirales bacterium
TAATATGACTATCTGCCATAACTTCCGGAACATTATCAATATGGCCAAGATATTGTATGACTCTCTCTTGTTCAAGTCTTACTATCCACGGTTCATAATACTCTCTTGTTTCTTCTTCATATTCTCCGACAAGTTGAAACTGAATATCCGGATGTTTTTGTTTCATCATTTCAGCTGCATTTAAATATTCTTCTATTCCTTTATCCTTCATAATCCTTATAACGGATAAAAAATTGATTCCTTTATCTTCGTCAGGATATGGCATGAATGGATGTTCCTGCAAATTCACACCAGAACCCGGAAGTAAAACAGAATGCGCAGTTCCAATCCTCTGGCTGTGCATAAACTGATAGTTTGCATAATTCTGAAAGAAAACGCAGTTTGCCTTTTTGGTTGCAACTCTATAAAAAAGCAATAAAATTTTGCTCAAAAAGTTTTTCTGTTCCAGTGCAGTTCCTAACCCTGTAATATTACACAAATATGGAATTTTTTTAATTCTGCAGGCTAATCCGCCATATATATTTGGCTTGATTGTATAAGTCAGCACAATATCCGGCTTTTCACTTTTGAGAATCTCTAAGTAGGTATTAAACAGCTTCAAATCATGAATAGGATTATTTCCACGTCTTTCAAGATACGTAGGAATAATATCACATCCCAGTTCTTCGATTTTTTTACAATTTTCATCTTCCGGAACTGATACTTTAACTGTCATTCCCGCTATTAGGAATTTTTGAATCAATTCTTTTCGAAACAAATATAAACCATTGGCATAATTTGTCATTATCAATATTTTCATTTGCTAACCTGCTTTATTCCTAAAGAATTGAAATGGAATTTCTGATATCCGATATTTTTTCAATGACAACGCTGTCATACATCATCATGACTACATCTTCTTCATATTTTCCTATCTGTTCACAGTTCTCTTTTCCATCAATATTATTAAGAATCAATTTTGGGAAATCAACTCCCGCTCCATATGCATGAAGATAGGCTCCTCCAAAACGTGGATTGATTTCAGAAAGATAATATATACCATCCTGATAAAAAAAGTCCATATCAAGTGGTCCATTAAATTGAAATATGGATAGCGCTTTTTCTATAAAAGCAAATAGTTCTTCATCTTTAAAAGATATCGTTTTATTGGCCCCGCCAATTGTAGTAGAAAGTTTTTTCTTGGAAAAAATAGCAACCGGCTTATGGCTTTTGGTATCTACATAAACATCTGCATCTAAATCTTTTCCTGTCATTAATTCCTGAATAATCAGGGTTGCATCCTGAGCTGTTACTTCTTTTAACAGTTCCAGAGTGTCTATTCTTCTAGCACCCACACTTCCACTTCCTGTTCTGGGTTTTACAAATACCGGAAGTGATATCTGTCCGTCCTTATATGCCTTCTCAAAATCCAGATAATTACCAAATGTTTTTATCGTTGGAATATTATTCTCAATTAAATATTCATACATTTTATATTTGTCAAAACACAGTTTTGCAGTTTCTGTATATGGAGCTAAAACTTCTACTCCAATATTTTCAAATTCGTCTCGATGCTGCGCCAAAATCATAATTTCCGGATCAATCAAGGTTGTAACGGCCTGAATATTCTCTTTCTTGCAAATTTCAAGAATTTTAGGAATATATGATGGATCATTAATTAATGGAACAAGATAACGAACATCTGCAAAGGCAAAAGCAGGGGCTACTTCACTATTATCCGTCACCACTATTTTCACCTGTTCGCCAAGGGTTTTCTTAAAGTCTTTTAATAATTCACATCTTCTACCCACGCTGCAAAATAAAATATTCATAAAATTTTCCTTCATTCTTTATTCATTGAGCCGGTAAAGGCTTCCATTGTCGCATTCGTCTCGCTGTTAATGCCTTCTCTTTTGCATACTGCTTTAATTGTGCCAAATAGAATCTTACAGTCAAATAAAAAAGATATATGATTCACATATTCAACATCATATTCAAATTTCTTTTCCCATGTAATGGCATTACGTCCATTCATTTGAGCCCATCCGGTAAGACCCGGACGCACATCATGTCTGTGGCGTTGTGTCTCATTATATAAGGGTAGATATTTTATCAATAATGGTCTGGGACCGATTAAACTCATCTCGCCTTTTACAATATTAAACAATTCCGGCAGTTCATCCAGACTGGTCGAACGGAGCATCTTACCAAACCCGGTCATACGCTGTTCATCCGGCAGTAATTCACCATTTTCATCCCGTTTATCTGTCATAGTTCTGAATTTAAAAAGTGTAAATATCTTTTCATTTTTTCCAGGACGCTTTTGTTTGAATAAAACCGGACTTCCCAGTTTTGTTCTGACTAAAATTGCAACAATAATAAGCAATG
>CAZVFJ010000399.1:0-2361 GCA_964625825.1 uncultured Leptospirales bacterium
TTAAAATCCGCTGATGAAGAAAAAGATTACAGTGAAAATCTTTCCTTCTCACTGATACACTACAGGCACACATTGAATGATTATAATAAGATTGAATACACAT
Source organism: uncultured Leptospirales bacterium (assembly GCA_964625825.1). Classification (GTDB taxonomy): domain Bacteria; phylum Spirochaetota; class UBA4802; order UBA4802; family UBA5550; genus UBA5550. The sequence continues at coordinate 104 of CAZVFJ010000399.1, forward strand.
TCTGGGCACCCATACTCCCGCTATACTACAGGAGTTCAGACAATGAAAGCACCCACACAAATATCCTATGGTTCCTTGATTTTGAAAAATACAGGGAGGATATGAACACCCGATTCTGGATTCTTCCTTTTGTTTATTCAAAAACCGGCGATGAGGGATATTCCCATATTGCGCCGTTCTATTTTTCATCATGGGACAGAAAAGAAAATGACAACACATACATTATCTGCGGGCTCTATCTCCATACAATGCCGGGATATAACAGACAGAATTTTCTCTACCTTTATGACCATAAAGGTTATGAAAGCAGCAATCATAATGAATACTCACTCCTCTTTACAACTCTCGATATCGAGATACAGCCCGAGATTACACAGATGAGAGCACTCTGGGGACTCCTCATGGATGCAGAATGGAAGAGTTCGGGATACGATATAGACGGGATACTCTACCTGGCATCGGTTGAAAACAAGAGGAATTATTTTCACACAAGGGCTATTCCATTATGGTACTATGAGAGCACTGACAATACTCATACCCTGGTTATACCTCCCGCTCTCACATGGGACAGTAAAGGTTCAGATGAAAGCAAATTTCAGCTATGGGCTCTCGGCGCGCTCTGGTACAGGAATTATGAACCGGAAAAGAAATCAGATCTGCAGGCCGCACTACTTGGCATACCATATTACAAGGTGCAGAGAGCTGAACGTGGTTACGAGTCATATGGGAGCCTCTGGGGACTGCTGTGGCAGTATGAGACCGAATCTGAAACAGGCTTTTCAAAATTCAGTCTGTTCAAATTCATTTATAAGCGTGTCGAGATGGATGGTGAAATTTATCAAAGGATCCTTGGTATAACATTCTGACACATCAGTGGAGTATTATTTATAATACTCCCTATACCATTTAGCAAACATGGCGATCCCCTCCTCTACCGGGGTATAAGGCCTGTACCCTGTATCAGCAGCAAGATCGTCCACATTGGCATATGTGGCATAGACATCCCCAGGTTGCATAGGAAGAAAACGTTTTTCCGCCTCCTTCCCCATCTCCTTCTCAATAATCTTTATAAAATCGAGAAGTTTAACCGGCCTGTTGTTACCAATATTATATATTTTATACGCAGCCTTTGAGCTCCCCGGATCGGGTTTCATGCCGCTCCAGTTGCTGTTACCAACGGGAACAAGATCGATGGTACGTATCACACCTTCAACAATATCATCTATATAGGTAAAATCACGGAGCATATCCCCGTTATTATAAATGTCAATCGGCCTCCCTTCAGATATAGCTTTTGCGAACTTGAAATATGCCATATCCGGCCTCCCCCACGGGCCGTAAACAGTAAAAAATCTAAGTCCCGTAACAGGCATTCCATAAAGATAACTGTACGCATGGGCCATAAGTTCATTACTCTTCTTTGTGGCCGCATATAGACTCACAGGATGATCCACATTGTCCGAGGTAGAGAACGGCATCTTTTCATTAAGCCCGTAAACAGATGAACTACTGGCGAAAACGAGATGTTTAACTTTATTATGCCTGCACCCTTCAAGTATATTCATGAATCCGATAATATTTGAATCAATATACGCATTAGGATTTTCGATGGAGTATCTGACACCTGCCTGGGCTGCCAGGTTGCAAACCATATCAAAATTCCCCTCTTTAAAAAGAAGTTCAACACGCTCCCGTTCTTCGAGGTTCATTTTAATAAAAGCATAATTTTCATACCGGCTGCTTATGCATCTTTTTCCTGAGTCCGCTTCATTTCTGTTGATGCCAGCTTCAGCAAGTCGGCCGTATTTCAGATTTACGTCATAGTAATCATTAATTGCATCAATACCTGTGACATCATCCCCGCGCTCAGCGAGTCTCTTTGCAACAAAATTTCCTATAAACCCGGCCGTTCCGGTAACTAATATTTTCATGTTATACCTTTTAATTTCATTAAAAATCTTTACGGGAAAAAAAACCATATGTCTTTTCGGCTGTCTAATACGGAGAAAAATCTTAATTTACAATGATTTTAGAATTCCTCACATCCGTTCGGGATGATAGAAAAATACTTAAATATACAGCCTGATATACTATATTTTGCCACAACCTTTTCGAGTCAACAAAATTTATTCTCTCTCTCATCCACTATTTCTTAAAACCTATGACTTAGAGAACACATTATCATACCCGTAAAAAAGGGTATCCATTATTTTACTGAGTTCCAATAAGGTTTTAATTAGTTTTCTATATAATCACTT
>CAZVFJ010000400.1:0-2352 GCA_964625825.1 uncultured Leptospirales bacterium
CAAACATCCTTGTATTTAAAGGGCAGATTTCAAGTCTCGTGATGTCACTCCTTGTTGTATCAATACTGATGTACCTTATATTCAGAAGTCTGAAAATAACTTTTATATCACTCATACCTCTTCTGGTCGGGATTACAATGAACTTTGGACTTATGGGTTTTATGAATATCCCTCTCAATGCCGCCACAGCTCTTGTCGCTTCCATATCAATTGGTATGGGGATAGACTACTCAATACATTTTATAAATCAGTTTCGGAATTCTATGGAAGAATTTTCTGATGTGGATATAGCCATACAAAAAACATACGATGGGACAGGGAGAGCAATACTATCGAATGTCATATCTGTAACGGCGGGATTTATTGTTCTCCTTTTTTCAAAATTTCCGATTATTGCTCAATGCGGAGGGCTTATAGCCTTTACTGTCACAACTACCGGACTCGCGGCGATAATTATAATACCCGCGGCTATGAAAGTTCTGGACCGTTTTGAAAAGAAAAAATCCGCCGGAGCTGCGTGAGAAACCAATATACACTAAAAGAGAAAGAGAGACTGAATGACTTATGCTTTACAGGACAAAAAGGCGGGCCGCTTTTTAGGACGCATACGGCTCCCTGAGATAATATAATAGTGTCGCAGGTGGTGCTATAAGTTTAACAGCTATAAATTTAATAAATTCAGAATACAGGAGACTGTTATGAAAAAAACAATGATTCTTTTTTTTGCAGCCGGATTTTTCTATATTACTCCCGGTATAACATACTCGCAGTCAGATTTATCCGGAGAGCAGATTGCCCGGAAAGTACATGATTCAAACAGATCTTCTCAGGGCATTGTCCTTAAAGGTAAGATGACTCTGAAAAATCTCAGTGGAGGTTCAACGGAGCCCCGTTCAATAGCGCTTCTTGCATATGATAAGGGAGGACATGCGAACGGATTGTTCAGGTTTACTGATTCCTCATACAGGGGGACAACGATGCTCACAATAGAAAGGGCAGGGAAGGAAAACCTTCAATACCTTTATCTTCCATCAGTGGGTAGCCCCAGGCAGATTGAAGGTTCAGACCGTGAAAAGAATTTCGTTGATACAGATTTTAGCAATGAGGATCTTGGAGGTTCCAGAATTTCAGACTATACATATAACAGGCTTGCTGACAGGAAAATAGGGAACAGCGATTGTTATGTGATCGAGAGATTCCCTAAAAATAAATCATCAAAATACAGCAAACATATTGTCATAATCGATAAAGCGGCAATGTTACCTCTGGATGTACAGTTCTATGCGAAATCCGGCAGGGTGGTGAAGAACATGCGCGCGGGCCATATAAAACAGATCAGCGGGAATATCCGTGTACCAATGCATATGGAAGTGGTGGATATTGAGAAGAGACACCAGACAGTGATAGATGTATCTTTTGCAGAGGAGAAGAACATAAGCAGGGGATATTTTAACCGGAACCGCCTTAACATGCAGTGGGCAGAACAGTAAGAGATGACATTTATGAAGCCCATAAAATTTTTTTTCAATTTGGTATTCATGCTGACATTGGTATCCGTATTTGTTATGCCTCAGGTACTCAGTGCTGCAGTAAGCGTAAACGGAAATGTTGAGGCCAGAAGCCAGTCCGGTGTACATGAAGGTGATGTTTACCGGAACTATCTGAAAGCTGACCTCGAACTTGGTGAAAATTTCAGCAACACCGTTGTTAAAGTAATACTCAGGGCTGAAGATGATACCCTGCGCCCGGAGGATACGGGAAATAATTATCTCCGTGATGACGATACCGGGCCACGAAGAGTATACCTCCGTGAAGCCTATATCAGCCACGATATAAATTTTGAAAGACTTATAGACAGCATAAACATTAAAATGGGCCGCATCATCTACACATGGGGAAATGCCGATGAGCAGAAACCTGTAGATATAATAAATCCGCAGGATTACTCCAACCTTTATTTTACCCCCATACAGGAGCGCAAGATCGGTGTGTTCAGCGGCTCAATGTCTATATTCTTTACAGAGAATTTTTTCATAGAAGGTGTTGTTATCCCTGAGTTCCGGTCATCAGAGATAGCGACAGAAATATTTACAACACGGGAAGTGCAGGAGTTAAATGAGAATACTACTTATTATACTCTTAATGATCCAGTTACTCCCGACAAAAAAAACCAGGAGAATAACTACGCGGGTCGTATCGGCCTTATGCTCCTGGATATTGATATGCATGCCAATTATTATTACGGCTATGACCATCTTCCGGTGAATAGATTCAGTGCGGGCAGCTTTGTCCTCTTTACCACTGTTTCTGCAATCTTCGCGACGAGAGCAGGTTCTTTCAATAATGCAGCGC
>CAZVFJ010000401.1:0-381 GCA_964625825.1 uncultured Leptospirales bacterium
AGGCTGGACATCTGTACCAAAGGGGAACTGTTTAAAGAGGCCCTGTGGCTGGTACGATCTGATGAACGCTTCGACCTTTTCAGGATAATTGTTCCTGTACTCTTCAGGAAGCTCCCAGTCAGCTTCGAGCTTGCCATGTTTTTTCGCCTCTTTAATAAGCTGTTCCTGGAACCTGGAATCCGCGATTTTTATCATCTCCCGGACTATCTGTTCTTCAGACAATCCCCTTATATGCGCAATACCGTATTCTGTTACAACAACGTCTCTCCAGTATTTCGGGACAGAACAGTGGCCATAACGGAATACTATATTTGATTTGACGTTTTTCCCGGACCCCCTGGTTGATCTTATGGCAATAATAGACTTTGCGTCCGGGATTGC
>CAZVFJ010000401.1:391-2328 GCA_964625825.1 uncultured Leptospirales bacterium
CATGTGCCATGATTATGAAGTTAAACTGTCCGCCAACACCGCTTACCACACGGCCGTCTTCAAGCTGGTCTGCTACAATTGAACCGTTAAGAGTTGCCATCATCCCGGAGTTTACAAACCTGCCGCATTTTCTCTGCAGGGCGCGAAGTTCAGCGTCACCATAAAGCTGGTTTACCTTTTCAACTCCGGACATGCCGAATTGTGATCTCTCCTCTTCGCTCATTTCATTCAGCGCTTTATAGAAAGATTCGGGACCAAGGTAGAACCCGCCCAGTATTATCTGCCCTTTCTTCAGCTTATTACCCAGGAGTTTTTTTATTTCAGCCATGTTATTTTTGTCATGAATATCTGCATTGTATTTAGTATCACCGTCATATATGAAGCCGTCTTTATATGAGAGTCCGTCTTTTTCGTACAGCAGTTCCAGTATGTTGTCCGGAATATTGTTTTCGGAAAGTTTCTTTTCATCGACCAGTTTCTGAATTGCAAGGTTTTCGTATACTTTGCGTTTTAGTATCCCCTTTTTGTAAAGCTGCAGAAACGCGTCTACAAACATTTCTGATGAACCATAGAGGCCATTTTCAAATGTGCCTGTCCCTCCGAATTCACTGATAAGGTCCCCGTAACGGTCAATGAGGCCCGCCTTTTCAACTACTGCTTTATAAAGATCGTTGTGCGAATGCCTCATATCAAGACCTGCCACTATAGCGTCCCCCAGCGCGCCTATCCCTACCTGAAGGGTGCCTCCATCCTTTACAAGCGTACTGATATTAAGGCCGATCATATGATCCTTGATTGTTACAGCATCCTTTGGCGGTCCGAAGAGCCTGTAATTATATTGAGGCCCCTTAAGGAAAACGTCAAATTTATCAGCGTCATAAACAGCATCGCCATACATGAATGGGAGATTTTCATTGACCTCACCTATATATACCTGCCTCTTCCCTTCGGTTTTACCTTTGTTGATAAAAAGATTGGCGGTAACATTTATATCCGTGTTGCATCCCATTGAATACATCATTTTACCATTAATCTCTTTGCAGGCCATTAACTGTCCGAAAACATTGGTCCCCTGTGTAAAGTAGGCATCCCTTGATACGTGGGTATAATTTGAGGGGAGGTGGCGCCTCTGCTGGGATGGTACATTAGTCATTGAGCCCGCCTTGCTGTAGAACTCCCACAGTTCAATGTTAGGGGGGATTGTACCAGCGCGCAGGTCAGCCATGTAATCCAGATCAGGGCATCCGCCGAAAAGCCTTTCTGAAAGAGGGCCCACCAGTCTCTTCTCGAGTTCACTTTTGCCTGACGGTTTTTCCAGGGAGAGAGCGGTCATTATTTTAAGTTTTATTGTAGGGTCCTCTTTTGCCCTCCTGTACAATTCATTTATGAATATAACAGATTTTCCAAGGCCCAGAGATGTGGAAAAGTTAATCTCCTTTCCTACATAGTTGATTACATCATCAACTACTTTTACTACATCATCTGTTATTACTCCTGTTTTGCCATACATATGAGTCGGCTTTTCTAAGATGTTCATTTTGCTACCTCTTTACATTCTTTTTTTTATTTTGGCATATAGCCGGAACCGGTGTGTTTATGCGCCCTATAATACTGGCTTTTTAAATATGAACTGATGCGTCAGTTCATATTTAACCATGTAGACGGTTTTTATTAAGTAAAGAAAAATGTCAATTATTTTGGAGGTATGATAAAATAATAATTTTAATTTTTTATTGTGGATAAAATAAGAACACAAAAGTAATTATGTGAATTAAAATTTTAATTATTATTGCAGGCATAAAAAACCGGCTCATTGAGCCGGTAAAAAGACATTTTTTCAACATTCATTTTACTATTAACAGACGTTATATCCTTCCCGCCTTTCTCAGTGCAGTAAGAACAGTCTTCTGCTGAAATCTTTCACTGAAGTTAGCCGG
>CAZVFJ010000402.1:0-611 GCA_964625825.1 uncultured Leptospirales bacterium
CCCGCTCATTTAACCTCTGATTTAATCATAAGTAATTCAATCTACCGGAAACGGGCGTTATTTTATAATATTGATATGTGCTTTAAGGGATATGGAAGAGGGTCAATATGTATTTACAGAGAACAGAATCAAAAAAAACTATATGAACTTTTCAATATCAGTATTAAAAATCTGTACAAGCTTTTTTGCTATATCAATAGATATAGGTCGTCGTCCGCTTTCAATATCTGATATTCTTTGACGTGTTAAGCCATCCAGTTTTTGACCAAGTTCAGATTGAGTCCAGCCTCGTGTTTCCCTATAAGCACGGACATAATCTTTAGGTTTCATTTTCCCTTTAGTGGTTTTATAAATATCAGTATCTTTAGCAAAAGACCAGTCATCATCTTTAACAATAACATTATCATTTCCATAGTCTTTCTGAAGCATGGAAATATATTTACCGGGTACATCTCCCTTCATTTCAATATGGGGCGTTTTCACGAGAACCAGCATAATATACCTCTATTATAATTGAGTCATTTTCGAACTGCCAACATGCAACCCATTTATGCGTTAAATGACAATGATAATTATTATCCCCTAACTTGCTGAAATTTTGCCATTCATAA
>CAZVFJ010000402.1:656-2327 GCA_964625825.1 uncultured Leptospirales bacterium
TGCTTCAAGGTCATCAATAAGAACAACCATTTTATATCTAATTCTTTCGGGCATTTTCCTCATGCCCTTTTCGGCTGTCTTATTTATTATAACCCTATACACAATACTAATGTACTCAATTTGTAGTACATTAGTCAAACATTTTTATTTATCCCGGTAGATTTATTATAAAATCTGTCCTCTTTGAGTCTGTGGAGTCCACGGCTGACCTGTTCGAGTATTCCTTTTTCGTAAAGTGAATACAGAGTTGACGAATGAAAACAGTTATTGTATTCATAAAATTTGCATGAAAACATACAGGTTAAATAAGAGTTGACTATTCGTCTATATTACATTACACAAATTTATACAGATAAAACCATTCTTTACGGATAACTAACCACTATGCCAGATAAACTCACGCTTTCAAAACTTGAAAACCTGCTTCTTTCTGCCTGCGATGTACTGCGCGGTAAAATGGATGCTTCAGAATATAAAGAGTATATATTCGGCATGCTGTTTCTGAAACGGCTCTCGGATCAATTTGAAGTTGAACGTCAGGCCTTAATAAAAAAATTCGAGAAGGCAAACCTGCCTGAAAAGAAGCTGCCCGAAATTCTCGAAACTCCAACAAGTTATAAATACTATGTGCCACTTGAATCACGCTGGGGCAATGCTGAATTAAAGAAACAGTCCCCGAAACATGAATTCATAATGAACTACCAGAAAGATGTGGGGAGCAAACTCAATAAAGCCCTTGCTGCGCTTGAAGACGCAAACCCCGGCACACTGCAGGGCGTATTAAAGTCCATTAACTTTAACCGGAAAATCGGAAACAACACCATCCCGGACCAGCGATTGATAGATTTCATAAAAATCTTTAACGGGATACCAATGAAAGATGAGGACTTTGAATTCCCGGACCTTCTTGGTGCTGCTTATGAATATCTTATCAAGTACTTTGCAGACTCAGCAGGGAAGAAAGGTGGAGAGTTCTATACTCCTACAACTGTTGTAAGGCTGCTTGTGCAGATACTTGAGCCGGCCGAAGGAATGACTGTTTACGATCCAACAGTTGGTTCCGGCGGTATGCTTATACAGTCCAAGCAATACGTTGAAGAGACAGGAGGCAACTCGAAGAATATAAGCCTTTATGGACAGGATGATAATGGCGGCACCTGGACCATATGCAAAATGAACATGATCCTTCACGGGATAAATGATGCGGATATAAGACAGGGAGATACAATAACAGACCCGCTGCATATAGAGAAGAACGGAGAACTGAAGAAATTCGACAGAGTTATAGCCAATCCTCCATTCTCACAGAATTACAACATCAAAAGCATGAAGTTCAAAGAGAGATTCAGATACGGCTTCTGCCCTGAATCCGGGAAGAAAGCAGACCTGATGTTTGTACAGCATATGATTTCTTCGCTTAAAGACGACGGCAAGATGGCAGTTATAATGCCTCACGGTGTGTTGTTCCGCGGAGGTGAAGAGAAGAATATCAGGGAAGGAATCATAAAAGATGGTGTTCTTGAAGCAGTTATCGGGCTCCCCCCTGCCCTCTTCTACGGCACAGGGATACCGGCCTCTGTTCTTATAATCAATAAGAAGGGAGCTGATAAAAGAAAGGATATTCTCTTTATAAATGCTGACAGAGAATATAAGGAAGGTAAAAAGCAGAAT
>CAZVFJ010000403.1:0-2325 GCA_964625825.1 uncultured Leptospirales bacterium
CAGCGCCAACGTTCGTTTTTGAAAAATTTCCGAAAAATAATGCCTTAGACTACCTTGGAGCCCGACCAAAAGGCAACCCTTGCCGGATGACGGCCAAAAGTGCCGTGACAGCCCCGCACATTCATGTTTAGATATATTTTTTTTGCTGAATTATTTCAGCAGTGTCCGGTTAGGAAATTGCATCCAGCCGGGATGTAGAGAAAACGTATATTTTTAGCAACTTACCTCGTTTTTTTGCTTGACAAAGCGCCGCGAGGCCGGTGTGGTGGATTTCGTAAATACCTATTTCCTATGAGGATTTACGAAAGTGTCGCTACTTGTTCGCTACCATCGCACCCGCCTGAACAGGCGCTCCGTCGCGCGACTTTTTACCCCGCTTAAGGGATCTCTCGAACAACTTCCAGTTCTTGAGTCCCGAGGCAACAGGCCATTGCAGATGACGTTTGAAGATCAGTTGAAAATCCTGACCTACTATCACCTCGAAGAGCATTCTTCAGGTCGTTATCTGCTGCAGGTTCTGGCCCAGGAGGATTTTGCCGCAACACATATCGCACCGCCCGACGGCATCCGGAAAAGCGCGTTCTTTGAGGCGATCAATACCCGCGGCCTGGAACAGATGGTTCATGTTTACGAAGACCTGCAGAAACAAGTCACGCAAAAGATTCCTGTCGCCAAAGACATTTCCGATCTCGGCGATCTGATCGCCGTCGATGGTTCGCTGATTGACGCCACGCTCTCCATGACTTGGGCTGACTATCGCGAGGGAGCCAAGAAGGCCAAGGTCCATCTCGGGTTCGATATCGGCCGAGGTGTTCCGCAGAATGTCACGTTAACTGATGGCAAAGCCGACGAGCGCCTTCAGGCGGAACGACTCGTGGCTCCCGGCCAAACGGGCGTCTATGACCGCTATTACCAGTGTTACAAAAACTTTGACGACTGGCAGGATCAAGGACGCCACTTTGTCTGCCGCATCAAGGCCAGCTCCCGTAAAACGGAACTGAGCATCAATCCTGTTGATCCCGGCAGTTATGTTTTCTACGACGCCAGGGTGCTGCTCGGAACCAAAAATATCAACCAGACCAAGCGAGAGGTCCGCGTGGTTGGCTATAAGGTTGATCGTAAAACCTATTGGGTGGCCACTGACCGCTTTGATCTGACCGCCGAGCAGATTGCCCTGATCTATAAATTACGCTGGACGATAGAATCCTTCTTCGCCTGGTGGAAGCGCCACCTCAAGGTCTATCATCTGATCGCCCGCAGTCCTTATGGCCTGCTGGTGCAGATCCTTGCGGGATTGATCACCTATCTGCTGCTGGCGATCTACTGCCATGAGGAGCATGGCGAACGGGTCAGCATCAACAGGGTGCGTGAACTTTGTATCAAGATTCGCAATGAGGCTGCCGAGGATGCGGCTGCGGGGTTAGGCCCTCCCGGCATTGTGGATCTCGACTATGGCGCTTATGCAACTTCTTAACCGGACACTGCTGTAAAAATTACAAAGAAAAAACTATTCAACAAAAAAACTATCCAAATCACTATCTTTCCACAACTACCAAAAGAAAAAAAACTATAAAAAACGATGCATTACAAAATTTATAAACACTAAACAGACACTATGAATATTTTTATAAAACAAAAAAAGGAGAATAAAAAATGAATTTTTCTGTAGAAAAAAACGAAATTCTAAAAACTATTGGTTTAATGCAATCTGTAATTGAAAAGAAAAAAACATTACCCATATTATCAAATATTCTAATTAATATAAATGATAATAAATCGACTATCGAAGCTACGGATTTAGAAATCACATTAATTTCAGAATTTAAATGTAATATAAAGAAAAAGGGATCAATAACAGTTCCAGCCAAAAAATTATACGACATAATAAAAGAACTACCCAATGAATATATCAATATAGAAAAAATTGAAAATAATTTCATAAAAATAAAAACCCAAAGAACAGAATATAAATTGCTAGGATTACCAGAAGAAGAATTCCCAAAAAAGACGACAATCAATAAAACAAATTGTATTAATATTAATAAAGATATTATTTTAAAAGCAATAACTATGACAAATCCAACAATTAGTCAAGACGATACAAAATATAATTTATGTGGTTTATATATTCATAGTGAAGATAATAAAATAAATTTTGTATCAACAGATGGCCACAGATTATCTAGGTTTAGAACCGAAAATATAAATAATACAAAAATAGATAATGGAATAATTATCCCAAGGAAAGGACTAATAGAAATAAAAAAAGTTATAGAACAAACTGAATCAATATATATATATATAGAAAATAAATATATATTGATA
>CAZVFJ010000404.1:0-2300 GCA_964625825.1 uncultured Leptospirales bacterium
TAATCAAGTTCCAGCACTACTCCGCTCTTTTTCTGATCCGGGAATTTTGAGCCCTCATCTGCTGATAAAAAATTACAGAGTAGAATCATTAATAACGCTGGTACTGTTTTCAAAATAATCCTGCGCATTAAAAGTATACCCGGGCCCTACCGGCTCTTTGTATATTCCAGAAATTCATTTGTAAATTTTTCCGCGGCACTTCTTTTTATGGACTCATTGGCAGCCGGATTCTCCGTATAAAAATAGCCTTCGCCAATCTCTCTACCATCACATGAATAAACAAAAAAACTTACATATGACCGGACCTCCCTATCCGTAAGAAAACCCGATTCTCTTTCCGATATCACTCCGCGGATAAGAATATCTCCTGAATATTTAGCTGCCAGAGCTGATGTTTTATCAGGATCATTTTGAAGGGAACCCTCATGTTCAGGTAAAAGGAGCGCATCGATACCCTTTTTAAAAAATTCAAATTTCAGAGCATCCCTGTATTCTTCTGCGACATAGGGATCGTAATTCATATTTCTGCATTCAAAATTACCGATTAGAATTTTTGAAACTTTCACAGGAAAAGTTTCCTTCCTGATATGGAGATCAAAATCCGCGCACCCTGTAATTAAGAATAAAGTTATAACTGCTATTATTTCTCTTCCCATTTATCCAACTCTCTCTTTATAAAATTAATATTTTTTGCTCCACAGCCGGTTATCTCTGCAATTTTAACCGCTTTATCAATTTCACTTTTTGCTCTTTCTTTCATTCCCAGTCTCATATAAAGAATTGCAAGATTTCCCCTGGCACTTATAAGATCTTCCTCTTCACCAAGAACTGTTACATATTCATGAATGGCTTCACGGTAATTACCGTTTTTATCATAAAGGAGGGAGAGAAGAATCCTGGCCGGAATATGGCTGCTGTCCGTTTCAAGAACCTTTTTCAAAAGCTTAACCGGCTCATCATTCCTGTCCCGGTCAGCCATAACAAGAATTCTTGCTTTCCAGTACAGAGCCCCGACATGATCAGGATCACGTTTAATTATCTCATCGATGAAATTAACGGAGTTTGAATAATCCCTGTTGTAGTAATAAATTTTCGCGAGCATGAGGTATGCATTTAAAAACTCATCATTTTTATCAATAACAGTCCGGAAGAGTTTTTCACTCTCATCAAACTTCTTTTCGTGAAAAGCTCTGACGCCGTCACTATATATTTTAGCGGCATCATCCCCGCTGCCACAGCTCAGCATAAATAGAAGGAATATAAACAGGAATCTTTTCAAAACTAACACCCCGGAAAATAAACGTACTCATACAAAATGTTGAATTACCGAACGTGTGTGAACCTTTAACCTGAAGAAAGATGATTAGACAGCAGATCGGTTAATTCTGCTATCAATACGATTCGAAGGTGCAATTTTAAAAAAATTTTTTTATATTCGAAATTTTTTATAAAAAATATTGTTTTCTGTAATAACAGAAAAAAGGAGCAGGATGAAATTCAGTTACCCAATCAGTTTTGCAATAAATCCCTTTTTAAGTTCAATTGCAGCCTCAGGGCAGATTTCTGCGCAGCAGTAGCACCGGATGCATTTTGAATAATCATACGAAGGAGTTTTTCCATTTATACTTTTATCTATAGCTTTAGCCGGGCAGATACCCCTGCACTGATAGCAGAGTGTGCATCTATCTTCCCGTGGAACAGGTTTTTCAACCAGTAAATTTTTGAAGAATGGTGAGTTGAAGGGCCAGGCAGCAACCATCGATTTTGATTCAGGAGGGATAAAACTGTTGCTGAAATCAGAGAGCGAATTCCCGGTAATAATAATTTTTTCCGGGGAGCTTACTCCATATTCCCTCTTTTCACCTTCAATGCAGACTCCTGATCTTTTAAGATCAAGCCCTGCTACCCTTATGGCAACAGAGTCAACAGCTATTGCATCAAATCCCGCAATAATAGCATTCGCTGCTTTCGCTTTTCCTGAACTCCCGGGGCCATCACCTTCGAGTCCAAGAATCCCGTCCATAATATGAACAGTACCTTTATTCAGAAGATGAGACCATCCTCCGTAAAGATCGAGGAGGAAGGAGATAAACTCAGGACTGCTGCTTGCCCTTATATGCCACTTCGATTTTTCCAGTCCGTGTATTGACCCGAAAAGATTTTTCACCGCGCCTGTAAAATATGTGAGGGCATGAGTCTTTAACTTCGGTATATTAAAAATAAAATCAGCCTTAACCAGATCTTCAGCTACATGAAAATATTTATATTTAATTCCTGATTCATTTTTGAGGATAGCCGTG
>CAZVFJ010000405.1:0-2297 GCA_964625825.1 uncultured Leptospirales bacterium
TTTTGTTGTATTTTTTCCTGGATTACACAGGTCAAGATTTTGTAAACTCACTTCGCTCGTTAACAAAATCTAGCCTGGTAATGACAAGACTGCGGAGGGCTTCGTTTATTCTCGTGGTGTTGGGTTCGGAGACCCAACACCACGAAGTATGTCATTCCGTAGCTGGATTTTCTTAATGAATGAAATGAATTTAGAAAATCCTCATACGGAATCCAGGAAATAGTAAAACAATAAAAAGTCTTTATTTTGTCGTCTTTTTTCCTGGATTACACAGGTCAAGATTTTGTAAACTCGCTTCGTTCGTTAACAAAATCTAGCCTGGTAATGACAAAACTATGGGACTTTGTTCATTAACAAAATCTGTCAACGAAATAGTTGACATTTACAGGAACGACATACTTATAGGAGGAATGTTGCAGGACAAAGGTAGGCTGTAGAACAACCTGCAATTGAAACTTAATCTTACACAAAATATATTAAAATTAACAATACATAAAAAATTTTAGACACTGCACAAATTTTATAATAAAGATTTTCTTGAAAAATAAATATTAAAATTTATTATGTTATTATATAATAACAAAATTTTATTATACTATGGAAATTATTACATTGGTTTATTTCGTTGCTTTTTTTATATTAAGTGTCGTTTTGCTAGTATCAATTGTTGTTTTAAAAAATGAAAAAGGAATTGATGATCTTAATGAAAAAACTGGGATTAAAAAACAAGGTGCAAAAAAATAGTATAATATTACTGTTTTTTTTAATTTTTATTTTTTCTTTACAAAAATCGTTTGCCCAACAGACCTTAGACGGTATATATTATGATTGGTCGGTTTTTGTATTGGATGAACTAGGGGAAGAGAAGAAATGTTATATTGCTTCTTTCCCAGATAAAAGTATTGGAAATTATAAAAATAGTAGAGAGCCATATATTCTTATAACAAGATTTCAAGATATGGGGAATGAAGAAATTAGTATTTTTTCTGGTTTTGAATATAAAATTGGCAGTGATATTTACATCTCTGTTGATGGGAAACAATTTACATTGTTTACAAATGGAGATATGGCGTGGGCAAAGAATAAAGGGCAGGATAAAGAGATTATAGAAAGTATGTTGAATGGAAAATCTCTTAAAACGAGAGCTGAGTCTTCGCACACTGAATATGTCGTTGATGAATATTCGCTAAAAGGAATGACGAGAGCTTATAGAAGAATGAAGGAACTCTGTAAAAAATAATAATGAAAGTTAATATTTTATCTATTGGTAAATTTAAAGATAAAAACTGCGAGGCGTTATTCTCTGAATATAAAAAGAGGATAAAATTTGATATAAGTCTGAAAGAACTTTGTTTAAAGAAAAATTTTGAAGGTGAGAAACTAAAAGAAGAAGAGGGAAAGCTTTTGCTTCAAAATATAAGTAATAATTCAAAAACAATAGTTCTTGATGAAAGAGGAAAAATAATAACTACAATAGAATTTTGCGATTTGATTACAAAATATAAGGACAGCTCAGTTGGAGAGATAAATTTTATTATAGGTGGGTCGGATGGCTTGTCTCAGGAAGTTAGGGACAGAGCTGATTTTGTTTTGTCATTTGGTAAAATGGTTTTTCCGCATCTTTTTGTTAGGGTTATGTTGATAGAACAGTTGTATAGGGTTTATACATTGCAAAATGGGCATCCGTATCATAAGTAAGCGATTGTTTTAATATGTTTTTTAATATATATAGTTCCACTTTATAAGTTGTTTATAGCTCCCCTTTCTCTTCGGACATTTCAATTTTCAGTATGTCATTCCGTAGCTGGATTTTCTTAATGAAGAATGAGTTTAGAAAACAAGGTTTAGGAGGGGTAAGCGACTTGCAAAGCAAGGCATTTGAAATCACCAGTGAGCGAAAGCGAACGATAAATTGAAGTTTGCTAAAGGAAAGTAGTTATATGGAATTACTATGGATTACGCAGGTCAAGATTTTGTAATACTCGCTTCGCTCGTTAACAAAATCTAGCCTGGTAATGACAGGGCTGAGGGGGGGGCTTCGCTCGTTAACAAAATCTAGCCTGGTAATGACAAGACTTTATTAATATTGAAATCTCCCTCTCAGCATGTCATTCCGTAGCTGGATTTTCTTAACGAAGAATGAGTTTAGAAAATCCTCATACGGAATCCAGGAAATATTGAAACAATAACAAATCTTTATTTTGTCGTCTTTTTTCCTGGATTACACAGGGTATTTATATTATGGATTACACAGGTCAAGATTTTGTAAACTCACTTCGTTCGTTAACAAAATCTAG
>CAZVFJ010000406.1:0-1542 GCA_964625825.1 uncultured Leptospirales bacterium
ATCATCATTCTGGATGGGCAAGTACGAGGTGACGCAGAAGCAGTATGAGGAGATAATGGGTACAAATCCGTCAGGATTTAAGGGAGCTAACCTCCCTGTAGAAACAGTAAGCTGGGAAGACGCGATGGAATTCTGTAAAAGGTTCAGCAAAAAATATAATGTAAAGGCCAGACTTCCATATGATGCAGAGTGGGAGTATGCTGCAAGAGCCGGTACAACAACAGCGTATTACTGGGGAGATTCTGTAGATGGCAGTTATTTGTGGTATGGCAGTAATTCCGGGAGTAAAACACACCCTGTTGGCGGGAAGAAACCGAATAGATTCGGGCTGTATGATATGAGCGGTAATGTGTGGGAGTGTTGCATGGATTGGTACGATGAAGATTATTATGTTAAGAGTCCGCAGGATAATCCGAAGGTCGCATGCCGCAGCGACAGTGCGTACACGATGTACGCCTGCAAGCATCAGCACGATGCTGAAATCATGCTTGCCTAAGACATCCATGTCTTTCGGCTGCGCAGTAGAGCGGGTGAGGGCATAGGATTAAGGGAAGAAGAAGTATTTTGTATAAAATAAATATTATGATACAAAACCCTCTCCATGTGGAGAGGGCAGGGTGAGGTAGCATGAAGAGATTTATAACAGTAATGATTATGGCAGCAGTAACGGTACTGCTGACTGGTGTTAACTGGAAGTTCGGGTATGCGGAGGATTCAGAAAAACCGGAGATGAAGGTGCAGATGGGGCAATCTTATACTACTTCTCCCAATGGAAAATATGCATTGTCAGGATCATTGGATAAAACTTTGAGGCTGTGGGATATATCAAGTGGAGAAGTGATAAAAATATTTGCCGGGCATTCCGCTAGCGTAATGTCTGTAGTTTTTTCGCCTGATGGTAAATTTATTCTGTCAGGATCTCAAGATGGCACCACCCGTATCTGGAACATCTCCACCGGCCAGTGGGTGGCCTTCATGTCCCACAGCAACGGCAATGACTGGCTCATCTTCGACAGTGACGGCTACTGGGACTCCTCCCACCACGGCGGAGACCTCGTCGCCATGGTAAAGGGAATGGACTGCTGGAACATAGACCAGTTCGCTGTAAAAAACAACCGCCCGGATCTTATCCTCGCGAAGCTGCCCAACCCTGACAGAGAACTCATTGCTGAATATAACAGACAGTATAAAAAACGAATAAAGAAACTTGAAAAGCTTTACGGAATAAAGGAATCGGACCTATCTTCTGATATGCATGTGCCGAAAGCTGAGATACTTAAGTCTGAACAGAAAGACAAAAACCTTGCCCTATCCATAAAACTGGAAGATGCAAAATATGATCTCGTATCATACAATATTTATGTAAACGATGTGCCTGTATATGTTGAAATTGGTAAAAAAATAAAGCGTGACAATAAACTTACAGTTAATGAAACAATCGAACTCTCCGAGGGTGAAAACAAAATCGAAGTGTCTTGTTTCAATGAAAAAGGGGCTGAGTCTTACCGAACCCTTACTTACGCGGTTCATAACTCAAAGCCT
>CAZVFJ010000406.1:1552-1951 GCA_964625825.1 uncultured Leptospirales bacterium
TTTATCGGCTTTGGCAATAATGAATACAATGACCCATCCATAAGTTATTTAAAATATGCCGAGAAAGATGTGCTCGACCTGTCGAATAAGTTTTCAAAGATGAAGAATGATTATGGTAGAATTCATGTAAAAACATATACAGGTGGTGATGTTACTCCTGAAAATATCAAAACCGCAAAGGAATTTGTGAAGAACACCTCTGTTGATGATACTGTTATACTATTTTTTTCAGGTCACGGCATACACGATAATGACGAGTTCAGGACATACTACTACCTCACTCAGAATACAGATATGAGCAATCTTAAAGTAACTGCAGCAGACTTTGAAACAGTTGAGGATATTCTTGCCAGGATAAATCCGAGAAAGAAACTTTTCCTCATGGATACATGTGATTCA
>CAZVFJ010000406.1:1961-2294 GCA_964625825.1 uncultured Leptospirales bacterium
GGGAGCTTGATGACTACTCAGGGAAACCTGTAATGATCGCATCAGGTTCAAAAGGTGCGAGGCCGCGGTCTGTGAAAGGCATGGCAATAGAGTTCCCGGAAAACAGAGGATATTTTGACAGAGGGAGATATATATACAACGACATATTCAGGCGCACTGGGGCAATAGTCTTTTCATCATCAAAGGGGGGTGAAGCCTCCTGGGAATTTGACACTCTTAAAAACGGCGCCTTCACCAGGTCAATTATCGAAGCTCTCTCCGGCAGGGGGGACAAAGACAGCAACGGCAGTATAACAGTAGATGAACTGCATGATTACGTCAGCAAATCTATTG
>CAZVFJ010000407.1:0-2279 GCA_964625825.1 uncultured Leptospirales bacterium
TTTCAGAATATATATAAAGGGGAGAGTTATTTTCCCGTCACGAAAATCATTACCAATATCTTTACCTGTGACTTCACTGCTTTCACTGAAATCCAGAGTATCATCCACTATCTGAAATGCATAACCGAGTTCAAGCCCCATATTATAAAGAGCATCACACTCATCCTCTCCGCAACCGGCTTCAACAGCACCTATATATGCACTCGAAGCCATAAGCCTCCCGGTTTTCCTGTCAATGATATTATAGTAATGATCCTCTGAAATTCTGTCTATATTTGAATACTCCATCTGATAGAGTTCACCTTTAACCATCTCTTTTGTCGAGTTTGAAATAGTGGAAAGGATTTTCGAATTATTGTTCCTGACAGATATGTTAACCGCCGCGGAGTACATATAATCTCCAGCCAATACAGCCACCTTCTCGCCAAACTTGCTGGGGACTGAAACATCACCCCTTCTCAGGAAGGATTTATCAATAATGTCATCATGAACAAGAGAGGCTGCATGTATTATTTCAACTGCTGCCGCGAGTTCAATAACCCTTTCAGTAATTTCACCTTTCAAACCGGCAGAAAGAATCACCAGAGAGGCACGTATTTTTTTCCCACCTTTAGCAAAGAGATGCATTGAACTTTTATCAATTAGGGGAATCCCGGTTTCAAGATTCCTCTTTATACTCTGATCAACCCTATCAAGATGCATAGAAACGGGTGCAAGGATATTATTTAGTCTATTGCTCATTAAATTATCAGTCAAAAGTTGAAAGACATTCACGTCTTGATTCAAAAATTTCAAAAACCTTGTCCAGCATAGTTGTTTCAAAAAGTTTCAGGAGGTTGTCACTGCTTATAATCAGCTTAATATCCCCCTGATTATCTTTAATCTTACGCTTAACAGCCACAAGAACTCCAAGGGCAGAACTGCATATATGCTTTACATCGATCATATCTATGCATATATTATTTTTCCCCTCTTCCAGGCAATCATTAAGAAGCGATTCCAGCTCCTCGGATTCGTTTTGATCCACTCTCCCTTCAAGAACAATAATTTCATAATTATCTTGTGATATTCTCTCCATCACCAGCTCCAATTAATTAATAATACGCTAAATTGCTGAATATCCATCAGCCCGGACATTATTATATAAAAGACTACCTGTTTTTCAGATATTTTCAAGTTTTTTTAAATCAGAACGGGCTATAGTCAATGAAAAAACCTTACTGGCTCCTGAGGATAATAACTGCCTTGAACATTCATTTACAGTCGCTCCAGTGGTAAAAACATCATCTATCAGCAGGATAGTACTATCCTGAGTATTAACATTATCAATGGTTTCATACCTGTCAATCACATTTACATATCTTGCGGCGAAGCTGAGTTCTCTCTGGGCAATTGAATTTCCTCTTTCCCTCAAAAGTTTAAGCAGAGGTATTCCGGAGATTGCAGAAAGCTCCCTGGCCACAAGTTCAGACTGATTATAACCTCTTGCTGCATATTTTTTCCTGCTCATAGGAACATATGTTATAATATCTGTCTCAGCCAATATCTCACCTGGAATATTATTAAAAAAAGGTATAATATTCCTATAGGCATCTCTGATTCCCTCAAATTTAAGAGCGTGAATAATTTTTTTTGCACTACCTTCATATTCAAAAAGAGATATATGCCTTGCAGGATAAAATTTTCGGCTTTCGCAGAAAGCGCACGGCTCCCCACTTATAACTGATGAACATACAGGGCAACCATTCTTAACTGGTTTAAGCGCCATGAAACAATCCCGGCAAAGATAATTCGAATCAGACGATACAGGCACTCCGCATGAAACACAGTAACATGGAAATAAAAAATCGAGTAAATAAGCAACTCCCCTGTTCATCTGAATCTGTATCTTGTTGGGTCCGGAACTCCCGCCTCAAGAAATCCCCTCTTCCTCAGAATACAACTATCGCAATTTCCGCAGGATGAGCCATCTTCATAAGGATCGTAGCAACTATGAGTAAGAGAGTAATCAACTCCGAGATCAACACCCATCCTTATTATTTCATTTTTTTTGAGAGTCATGAGAGGAGTGTAAATATTTATTCCTTTACCTTCAACCCCGGCTTTTGTGCCTGCATCAGCCATTTTCTTAAATGCATCAAAAAATTCAGGCCGGCAATCCGGGTAACCACTATAATCTACAGCGTTCGCTCCAATGAAAATCCCCTCAGCTCCGCTGGATTCGGCATAGGCAAGAGCATAGGAGAGAAATAATATATTCCTTGCAGGGACATAAGTTT
>CAZVFJ010000408.1:0-2257 GCA_964625825.1 uncultured Leptospirales bacterium
GATGGCAAGGAGTGGCCACGCTTTCATCTCATATACCTGCCACATATACCTGTCAGATCCTTGATAGTATGGGGCTTTGTTTTGTTTGGCAAACTCGCCCGATCTGACCGGCCTCGTATGTGATTTCTGTTCGTCAGGCCGGGACTTTGCCGCCGGCTTCCTTCAGATTCCGCCTCGCGGTGGACACCTTTGCCTTGAGCTAACAGTTGGTACTATCAACCTCCGTAGTGGACTAAGGAAAACTGCTCTCAATAACCGTAAAAGTTCAGTTTCCGCACCACCGAGCGTGCGCCCATGCCGGGCGCACTAAAAAAACCCCGCAACTTTATACGAGGTTTTTTAATGTTCAAAATAATTACTTAAAATACTTATTCAATTCTGTTACTCTTAGTCCAAATATTCATTCTCTCAGCATCTTTTATCAGACTATCCCTAAAATCCGGATGTGCAATACTTATGAGGTCCTCAGCACGCTGCCAGGTGGATTTCATCTTGAGCTGGACAATTCCATACTCTGTTGCCACATAATGGACAAGAGATCTTGGAATTGTAACAATTGTTCCGGGTTCGAATGTCGGGACAATCCTTGAGACTTTATTACCTTTTCCATCATCCCTTGTCGAACTCATCGCTATAATGCCTTTCCCTCCCCTTGAAGAGAATGCGCCGGTAATAAAATCCAGCTGTCCTCCGGTTCCTGTTTTATGAATCGGTCCGACAGATTCGGAGGATACCTGTGAGAAAAGGTCAACTGCAATTGCGTTGTTTACGGCAATCATTCTGTCATTCAATGCAATTATCCGGGGATCATTCACGTAATTAACAGGATATGAAGCACAGGTAGGGTTATGATGAATAAACTCGTAAAGACGTTTTGAACCGAGTGCAAAAGTGTATGTCATTTTATACTTATCAATATTTTTATACTTACCTGATACCTTCCCTGTTTCATAGAGATCAACCGACGAATCAACAAGCATCTCAGTATGTATTCCCAGGTCTTTCAAATCACTTTCTGCAATCATTTCTCCAATAACATTAGGGAGCCCCCCTATCCCGAGCTGAATACAGCAGCCGTCTTCGAGTTCTTTCATTATATGCTCGGCAATCTGACGGTCAATTTCTGACGATGGAAGTTTGGGGAGTTCAAAGAGAGGTGCGTTATTACCTTCAACAATATAATCCACACGAGATACATGTATTGATTCCTGGTTTCCGCCAAGACAGTATGGAACATTCTTGTTGACCTCAACCACGATTTTTTTTGCCTTTGTAAGAGCTGCTGATGTAACTGAATTTGCGAGCCCGAAATTAAAATAACCTTTAGGATCCATTTCACCCGCAGTAATATAAACCACATCAAAATCAATATATTTTCTCATCGCACGCGGTGCCATGTGATATGTCATCGGAGCATAATAACAAAGGCTCTTTTCAGCAAGCTTCCTTGAAACAAGTGTGAAATGCGCATCATGAAGAATAACATGTTCCCGTTTGGGATCGGCCATTACTATTTTCGGAACCCTGGTGTAAGCGGTGCTGAGAAGCAAAACGTCTTTTAATTCATGAATTCTGTCAGCAAGAGCTGCATCACAGGCTTCCGGAAACAATACAAATTCACCGTAAAAAACCGAATCACCCGATTTGACCAGTGCCGCTGCATCCGTGGCTGAAATGAGTTTTTTCGCATACTCCAGATTTTCAACTGTACCCATTTTTTACCTCATTGTTAATAATTAATTTTACTTTTTTCTAAGAATACCTTTCTTGCTATACTTCTGATTTCAGTTATCCTGTCAAGAGGTTGAATATAATTAATGAATTCTTTACAAAATAATATATTTGTATTATTAGAAATTTAATGATTTTAAGAGCATTTCAATGGTTTATTCAGGAAAAAAACTAATTATATCTTTAATTCGATGATATAGATGATAGATAATATCCAGATCTATTTATAAAACAATCAAGGAGCTGACCTTAAACAAAATCAGCCGTTTTTTATTTAGAAAGTACACAATAAAAAAACCCTCTTAAGGTTACTTAAGAGGGTTTTTTAATAATATGGTCAAGCCTCACGACTGATTAGTAATGGTGAGCTGAATGTATTTCTACACTTACACTTCCATCCTATCGACCTTGTAGTCTGCAAGGAGTCTTCAGGGGGCTTAAAGCCCCAGGGAAATCTAATCTTGGAGTTGGCTTCCCGCTTAGATGCTTTCAGCGGTTATCCATTCCAAACATAGCTACCCAGCGA
>CAZVFJ010000409.1:0-2254 GCA_964625825.1 uncultured Leptospirales bacterium
ATCAGAGACGGATAGAAAATTTTTCTGCTCCTTGATTGACTGCGATTATCTTCAATGCCGTGAAATGGAGGATATCCTTGGTGTTGACCTCGGGGGTACCCTGAAAAATCCCGCGGCTATTGCTGCCGGGATGATAAGTATTCTTCCAAGGTGTGGTGATAATCTTGAAGGTGCTTTGATTGCAGAATCATTAAAGGAGATGAACCGGCTCGGCTCAGCTCTCGGTGCAGATTCAAATACAATTATCGATATCACGGGTACAGGCGATCTCGTGGCGACAGCTCTCAGTGACCATAGCAGAAACAGAAGGTTTGGAAAGGATATTGCAAAAAAAATCCTTGAAAAGGGTACGCCACTTTCAATGACAGATAAAATATACCTTAGATTCAAGCCTGAATATGTTCTTGAAAAGCTCAGTAATAGTTTTCACTATCTTGCAGAAGGAGCTTATGCCATTGAGCCTCTTATAGAACTTGCCGATAAAAAATCAATTTCAATACCGGTATATAGATCATTATATGAAGTACTCCTCAACAAAAAGGAGCCATCTCTTCTGATTGAAACAATTAAAAATCCTGAAAAATATGATGAAATATATAATAACGCAAAGCTTTATGTAAAGGGTAAAAAACGCGGTCTTGAATCACTTAGAGGTGAGGCTTTCAAAAAAATAATATTTCAGAGCGTTCTTGAAAAATTTAGTCAAGATTATGATACGGTTGAATTAAAAAGTTTCGTCATCTCTAATTTTAAAGGATATGTTGAGCAACAAAATTATTCCGGGAATAGTTTTATAAAAAATGAATTAAAATACATATCTTCGATCAATAATACAAATTATGAAAAAAATCTCAGTAAACTTGCCATGATTTATCTTAATGAGATTATTGATCATAATAATAATTTCATAACCAGACTATCCCTCAACTATCTGTATCTAAAGCATTTCTGGAATAACTTGAATGGAAGAAAAAACCGTATCAGGATAACCGGAGAGACTGATAAAATCAGAAATCTGAAAGAAAGAGTTAACACTATCTATATTGCGAGGTTTAAAAATAACTCAGACTTTTACTATTATATCTATTCTATATATAAAAAATATCTTCCCGAGCCCAGGTTCTTTATCCCGGCTGATGCTGCAGGAGGATGGTTTAACAGGTTTGTACTCAGGAAAACAGGCGGATATATTATTGATAAGTCCAGATTCGGGAATCTCCTTTACCGTGAATGCGTAACTCAGTATATGTCAATTCTTATAAGCCATGGAGTGCCGCTTTTATATTTCCCGGAGCAGGGACCGGAAATTGACTCAAAAATATCTACTCTGGATGATAATTTTTTCCTGCTGCTGAATATGGTTATGTATCAGGAATCAACTGAAATTGTTCTGATCCCGACACAACTTACTTATAACGAAAAGGTGAATGAAGCAGATAATTTCCCTGTGATGTCAGAACCGGTATCTGTAAATTTTTCATCACCAATATTCCTCTCTGACTATACAAAGCAAATTCATGCCGATACTCCTGTAATGGATTTAGTAAGAGACACATGGAGCAATGATGAAATAATTCTTCCTCAATATATAATATGCGGGATTCTATATGAAAAGAATAACCTGATAAAAGCAAATAAGCTTAAGAAATATATTGATAGGTATATCACCGACAAAAATATAATTACATCTTATAGCAGGAAACAGATAATCAACTCTGGCCTTAAGTTTCTTCTTAAAAATAATATTGTTCAGAAAAAAAATGATTATCTTGTTGGAGTGAATACGGGTGTTATTTTAAGATACAATAATTTAATAAAT
The DNA here is from genome assembly GCA_964625825.1 of uncultured Leptospirales bacterium. Taxonomy (GTDB): domain Bacteria; phylum Spirochaetota; class UBA4802; order UBA4802; family UBA5550; genus UBA5550. The sequence continues at coordinate 1,820 of CAZVFJ010000409.1, forward strand.
AGAAAAAACAGCAATATTTAACAGGTTAGAGTCTGACATCACCTGTTTTGATATAATTATTCAGATGGGATACATTTTCAAAGATATCGTAAATTGAATTTCCTTCTTCATAAGGTACCTGGATAACTGTGTATGGTAGTATAATTCCTTTAAAGCTGAAATCGATACTTTGTTTTTTTATTATTTTTTTAAATTCAGAAATTTCAGATCCTGATGAAACAATCACAACAAAACTTGACATAGAAAGTCTGATTATCGAAGAATCTCTTCCGAAAAATTCCTTCAGATTAATTTTTATCTGTTGCGTCATTTCAATTATAGTTGCAAGTCCTATGCTTTTTAAAAATTCAGAAATGTATTCATACTTTAAAAAATATACAACCGGTTTACTTTTTTCAAAAAGAGACATGAATCCGGTAAATTCAATTACTGTAT
>CAZVFJ010000410.1:0-2254 GCA_964625825.1 uncultured Leptospirales bacterium
TTATCCCTGTATCGAGTTTATCCCCAAGATAACGCCCTGTATAGTGCCATAAATCAATAATTGCATCACCTGTCGTTCTTTCTTCTCCCGCAATATCGTAATTCAGGATATCCAATTTAAAACCAAGTGTGGTCGAGTCCAATAGCCCGAGATTTATACAAATAATATCTTTTCTGTGAGTGCTCCAGTCTGTTATCAGTTCCTCTCCAAAATAGAAATCAATCATATCTTCCGGCACTGTATAACACGTTCTTGTAAGAGTGAGGGGAAAAGCCGATTCTGAAAACAAAATCAGCACCACTATGATGGTGCCGATTCTATTCATAAAAAATTTCATCATTATTTAATGATGTTTTTACGCTGCTTTTTTGTTTACATTCTCAACAATTTTTCTGAAAGCATCCATGTCTCTCACTGCGATTTCAGCAAGCATCTTTCTGTTGATATCAACATTGTTTGCCTTCAGCGCACCGATGAGTCTGCTGTATGACATACCGCATGCTCTTGCCGCAGCGTTTATTCTCATAATCCAGAGTGCCCTGAAATCTCTCTTCTTCAGTTTTCTATGCGTATATGAATTCTGGAGAGCCTTTCTTCTGGCATCCTTGGCTGTTCTGAACAGTTTGCTTCTGGATCCTCTAAAACCTTTGGCATCTTTTAATATTCTCTTTCTTCTTTTCTGGTGTATTCTACCAGTAGTCGCTCTAGCCATTTTTTACCCTCTTTTCTACTCAGATGATGATTTCTTATTAACCATACGGAAGCATGGCTTTTACTTTTGAAGCTTCAGAATCGGAAACAACACTTGTGCCCCTGAGACCCATTTTACGCTTTGGAGATTTTTTCTCAAGAAGATGGCCTTTGAATCCTTTAGCACTCACAACCTTCCCGTTTTTTGTTATTCTGAATCTCTTTTTTGCCCCGCTGTTAGATTTTAGTTTAGGCATAACCTTACCTCTTATTATTCTTTCTCACTCAATGTCTTTATATCAGATTTTCTTACTCGGGGCAACAGGATTCATGAACATTGTGATATTTCTACCTTCCTGTGCCGGTTTCTTCTCAACTGCTGCAACATCTTTCAGTACTTCCTGAATTCTGTCCATTACTTCAAAACCCAGTTCAGGGTGAACCATTTCACGCCCCCTGAACATCAATGTAAACTTTACTTTGTCGCCCTTTTCAAGAAAACTCTTTGCATTATTAACTTTATGCAGAAAATCGTTATCATCAATTGCAGGCCGCATCTTAATCTCTTTAATATGAATAACTTTCTGCTTTTTTTTGGCCTCTTTGGCCTTTTTCATCTGATCAAACTTGAACTTGCTGTAATCAATTATCCTTACTACAGGGGGATCCTGATTGGCAGTAATTTCGACAAGATCCAGATTTTTTTCCCTGGCCATCTCAAGAGCTGCGCTCATTGCAATGATAACAGGCTCTCCTTCTTCACCGACCAGTCTTACAGTTTGAGCATCAATCTCCTCATTAATCCTGAATTTATCGAATTTGTCTTTAGCAGGCATCTTACCTTTATTTACCAAAATTACCCCCGTATAAAAAATAATATCTCTACCGTCAGAATGAAACAACATACTGATTAAAATCAATAAAAAATTCATTCATAGGGCATATTTTTTAATACAGTAGTAAATTTTACCCCGCTTATATCGATTTCATGGTTAAACTGCTTACATAATATATTAGACTATCGCTTTTCTGCAATATCTTCATCAAGCATTGTATAAAAATCTTTTATAGTCATAGTAACTGAATCTTTCTCTCCCCTCTTTCTTACTGAGATAGTTCCGTTTTCAGCTTCATTTTTCCCGATTACACAGACATATGGTACTTTCTGTGATACAGCCTCTCTGATCTTATATCCCATTGATTCATTCCGGAGATCAACCTGGGGCCTGAAACCTTTATCAATCATTGCACTTTTTATAGAATTTACAGTTTCAGCCTGCTCCTCTGATACATTGATAAATATAGCCTGCACAGGAGAGAGCCATACAGGAAATTTTCCACTGTAATGCTCTATAAGAATACCTACAAATCTTTCAATTGAGCCAAGAAGAGCCCTGTGAACCATAAACGGCCTGTGTTTCTGCCCATCCTCTCCGATGTAATACATGTCAAATCTCTCAGGGAGGTTAAAGTCGAACTGGATCGTAGTCATTTGCCACTCTCGCCCTATTGCGTCTCGCACTTTAAGGTCGATCTTCGGGCCGTAGAACGCTCCACCCCCCTC
>CAZVFJ010000411.1:0-2222 GCA_964625825.1 uncultured Leptospirales bacterium
CTTTGTCACCAATTGCCTGTCAAAGTACTCAAGATAAATTATAGCCAGTTTACGGCTTATTTGTAAGCTATCCCTTAATTCTGCAGCAGTTATATTTCGCTTATTCTCTATCATATTCCGGATTTTTTGATAAACTTCAAAGAGTATATCTTTACTTACAAAAAAGCCTTCTTCCAATTCTTCAACTAAAGAAATAGCTGATAAAAAACGAATAATTTCTTCTAAGCCACTCTCTTCTACCTTTATCTTTTCTAGCAACTGGTTTTTCGTATAAATCTGATACGCTTGCTCATGCAATACCTTTTTTACTTGCATTACTTCCCTCAAAGATAGTATATCACTAATTCTTTTTTCGGTTTCCATTCCTATAGAATTACCATTTACTTTCAACTTACCTTCCTGCTCCATTATTTTTATCAAGCCTGTAAATTCTTTAACAGACAATGAAGGAAACACCCTGTTTTTTAACTCTTCCTTTGACATAGTATAACGATAGGAGTACTTCTTAAAAAACTCCTGAAATTCTTTTTCAATATTCACTAAAGCCTGCATATAAAACTTTTCAGCTACATAATTGTCAGTATCTTGTATATAGTGCACTTTTCCCTCAACAACCATATCCGTCAACACTTGTTTTATATGTCCCTTATCTATCATTATCTCTTCCTGCAAAACTTCAAGATTCACAAGTGTTTGGTAAGAATCCATCACATGTTCAATAAGTGCAATTTCATCACCCTCATCAGAAATACTCAAAAGTTTTATAGAATCGTCATCAAATCTTTTGCGGTTTTTTGTTTTGTGAAAAAGAATTTTCCCACCACCTATTGTCCTCACTGGAGAGTAAGATCTTAATATGAATCGGTCTCCCCTCAAAGCAACTATAGGCTCTTCCAATCTAAGCTGAACATATCCTCTACCAGATGCTTTAATCCGGTCTTCACCAATAATCCTTACTCTTGCCAACACTGACGAGGTACCTGTATGCAAATGCACTCGTTGATTATGTACAAGTTCTTCACTCTCTTTAACCATTTGAACTACTGCATCAACAAGTATAACCGGGTTAGCTTTACCCTTCTCAACAACTACTGTTCCCCTCTTAAGCTCTTCCTTTTCAATTCCTGTAAGATTTAGTGCACATCTATCTCCAGCAACAGCCTCCTCAACATTTAAGTTCCTTACCTGAATATTTCGCACCTTTGAAGACAACCCTTCCGGTAGTATATCCACCAGATCCCCTTTTCTAATCGAGCCTCCAAAAACTGTTCCTGTAACAACAGTTCCATGACCAGTCATAGTAAAAACTCTATCCACAGGTAATCTAAATAAAGCTTGGCTAGAACGCTTTGAGGTCATTGTTGTCAACTCATCTATCTTATTAACAAGTTCCTGTATTCCATCACCAGTAACAGATGAAACCGGAAGAATTTCAACACCTTCTAGGGAAGTTCCCTTTAAGGCCTGTGAAATTTCTTCTTTTCTCTCCTTAAGAACTTCATCATTTACCAAATCAGCTTTTGTCAGGGCTACTATTCCTGATTCCATTTTAAGTACCGACAAAATATCAATATGTTCAGAAGTCTGTGGCATTATTCCCTCATCAGCTGCAATAACCAACACAACAAAATCTATACCTGTAACTCCTGCAACCATTGTTTTAACAAATTTCTCATGTCCCGGCACATCAACTATGGAAACCGTGTTTCCCGACGGAAGCTCAAGGAAAGCAAAACCAAGCTCAATGGTCATTCCTCTCTCCTTTTCTTCCGCCAATCTATCTGTATCTATACCAGTAAGTCTTTTAACCAAGGCAGTTTTACCATGATCAATATGACCCGCAGTTCCCATCGTAATATGTTTCATTTTAATCACCCAATACCTTTCTCAATGACCTTGCGATTATGCCAAACTCCTCCTCCTTTATGGTTCTTACGTGAAAGAGAAGTCTATCTTCAATAATACGACAAACAATCGGTATATCACCTCTTCGTAGCTTGTCACGAATACTATCGGGCGTTCCTTTCGAGGGTACAACCGCTACCGCCTTGCCATGAAAAACAACTCCAGGCAAAGAACCTCCTCCTGCCTCTTCCTCAACATCAATAATATCAAGGTCACAACCTTGACCTATTTCTTGGCGCAATACCGAAGCCAGTTGATGTGCCTTATCCTCCAAACTCTCTTTTTTTTCAGAAAGCATATACAATGCGGGAATTTGC
>CAZVFJ010000412.1:0-2218 GCA_964625825.1 uncultured Leptospirales bacterium
AAATGATGAGAAGAGACGGTTTTGCCGGTTCAGAGAACTGGGTAATGAGGATTATACTGATAAATGTAGTAATATATCTATTTCAACAAGTGACAATTTCTGTAATTCCAATGATAACTCCATATGGTACTTATCCAATGCCGATGATGAATTATTATTTTGGATTGACGCCTGCTCTTGTTGTCGGGAAATTTTATATTTGGCAGATATTTAGTTACATGTTTCTTCACGGAGGATTTATTCATATATTTCTTAATATGTATGCGCTTATGCTCTTTGGTATGCCTGTGGAACAATTATGGGGGAGCAGGAAATTTTTGTTCTATTATTTATTTACAGGTACAGGAGCAGGACTGACGATTCTGATTATCAATTTTTTTCTTGGAGGTCTCTCGCCATATATACCGACAATTGGTGCATCCGGAGCTGTTTTTGGCCTTCTCCTTGCTTTTGGCCTTCTCTTCCCGGATGTGGAACTTCTGATTTTTTTTATTTTACCGATGAAGGCAAAGTACCTTGTAGTGCTTTACGGTGGGATTGAGATCATGTCACTTGTTTCATCCGGAGGAGCGAGCAATGTTTCTCATGTGGGACACCTCGGTGGACTCCTCTTCGGTGGGATTTTCTTCCTTGTAACCAGAAGGAGAGGTATTGAATTCAAGGCAAAAAAAATAAGAGCAAAGATAAACAAAGAGATTAATTCACGGGAAACAATAATTCCTGAAGGGAAAAGCGAGGAGACTCTCAGGCTCCTTAATATACTCCGGAAAATTAAAAGTGGTGGGCCTTTATCTCTTACAGATGATGAGTTTCAGCATATAAAATTAAAGGAGATAATGATGGAGAATAAAGATGGCCTTTGCGTAGAATCAGATTTTGATTATACCGATGACTATTGCCTGAAATGTGATGATGTTGACGCCTGCCTTATGAGGGAGATTAGAAAATATTTATGATACCAGTAAAAATAAGGCTTAATGATGGAGCGAGGCTCCCGGAATACCAGAGCAAAGGTGCCGCAGGGGCTGATCTCTGCGCTTTTGTTGATGAGCCTGTTCTGCTCCGGCCTGGTAAAACGGCATTGATACCAACAGGGCTTTTTGTGGAGATTCCGGAGGGTTATGAAGCCCAGATAAGGCCGAGGAGCGGACTTGCTCTGAATCATGGAATAACTTTTTTAAACTCACCCGGGACAATAGATTCTGATTACAGGGGTGAGATAAAGGTGATAATGACCAATCTTGGTGAAAAGGATTTTACCGTTGAAAACGGGATGAGAATAGGGCAGATGATTTTTTCGAAAATATACAGAGGTGAATTTATTATAAAACAGGGACTTAATGAAACAGATCGGAGTCACGGGGGGTTCGGGCATACCGGCGTATGAGTGAGAATGTAAAAGATGCAAAGGTAAAAATAATTCCTCTAGGCGGACTCGGTGCTGTCGGGAAAAATATAACACTTTTTGAACAGGATGATGAGATAATAATAGTTGATTGCGGCATAATGTTCCCCAGGGATGAAATGCCGGGTATAGACTATATAATTCCGGATTTTTCATATATCAGGAAAAACAGAGATAAGGTTAAGGGAGTAGTTCTTACTCACGGGCATGAGGACCATATAGGGGCGATTGCTTTTCTCCTTCAGGAAATTAAAGCTCCGATTTATGCCACAAAGCTCACAATAGGTCTTGTTCAGAGCAGGCTTGAAGAGAAGCCTCTTAAATATGAACCGAAGTTTATCGAAGTTGTCCCAAGGCAGATTGAGAACATCGGTTCATTTACCATAGAATTTATTAGGGTTAATCATTCTATTATTGGTGGTGTTGGCCTTGCCATTCAGACAAAGGCGGGAACAATAATCCATACCGGAGATTTCAAGATAGATTTCTCCTCCCCGGAGGGTGAGGTTACAGATATTTACAGGTTCGCTCACTATGGAGAGAAAGGGGTTCTCCTCCTTATGTCTGACAGTACAAATGCCGAAAGAGAAGGGTTTACAAAATCTGAATCAGTACTTATCGACAGGCTTTCAGAAATCTTTTCCGCATCAAAGGGAAGAATTATTGTAGCATCATTTGCTTCAAATATTCAGAGGATACAGCAGGTTCTTGATATAGCCCAGAAGTTTAACAGGAAGGTTGTGATCTCCGGCCTGACTATGCAGAAAAATATTGAGATAGCTGATTCTCTCGGTTTTCTTGACGTGAAAGATG
>CAZVFJ010000413.1:0-2217 GCA_964625825.1 uncultured Leptospirales bacterium
TCCCTGAACTCGATGAAAGTTATGTATATTATTCTAAAGGTGATACACGCGAAATTATAAACAAGGTCGATGCGGGTTTCCGGAATGAAGGTCTTGAGGATCTTATTACTAAAGTTAAAGTTTCTGATAATGATGAGTTTAATAAAAAGAAAAAAGTCGGTATACGAGAAGAGTATAAATCAAAATACGAGAGTGCATTTTATCTTCCTGTGTGGGTAATGATTGATAAGGCAGGTGTAAAAAGGCGTTTCTCTTACGAAATAGATATTAAACCATAAAGAACGGCGGGCTGTAATAGTCACTCTTGATGATACAAGTAAGTTTTCTTCAAAATATCAGCAAGCAACAATTAATGGAACAAAAGAAATAAACATAGACTATCTGACACGCCGGTATGCCGAGCTTACTGAAAATCCTTTTTATGCCCGTAAACTTGCTATGTCTCATGTGGAAAAACTAATCACTGAACTCGGGAAAGATAAAGTTGAAGAAAACTTCGGCTATATCTCGGCAATTCTTTTTAATTATCTTTCTGAAGAAAAAACTCAAAATGAAGAGCTGTTATTTCTTGATTACATAAAAAATAAAAAAATTGTCCTGGCCGTATCAAATGATTTAAATTGCGGTTTTAAAATTCCGGAATTTGATGAAGTCACAATTGGTCGAATTCAGAATTTATATAAGTATTATCTGTTTGAAGATGTTGACCTTGCAACAATGAATACCCTTGAACAGAGAGTTGGGGATATTCTCGATAAACAGGAAAAGATACTCTGGTGGTTCAGAAATAAAGTCAACAAGGACTGGTATTCAATCCAGGGCTGGCAAAAGTATAAACTCCGCCCCGATTTTGTTGCGGCCAAGAAAAGTGACGATGGTAATCTTGAATTGATTTATATACTTGAAAGTAAAGGAGAACATTTACTTGGCAATAAAGATACCGAATATAAGGGTAAAGTTTTTGATATAATGACTCAACAGAAAAAAGAAGTGTATCTCGGAGAACAGCTTGAACTGCCATTCGGGCAGTTAAATGATAATGTTGAATTTTATATCGTTGAAGGTGGGAAAGAAGAAGAAAATTTAAAAAAACTTTTTTCTTCTTAACGAACGTCAATATTGGTATTGTACTATATTCTATGAAAAACTCTTTGGGACCATAATCGTTTTATCACAACAATGTGAAGTATATGATGAAAGTTTCTTTTTTTATAGTAGCTCAATTACTCTCTTAAAACTACTTCTATCACATTCTTGAAAGCAAGTGAGTATAATATCTGAACATATAAAAATATAAATTATCTTAAAGTACCTTTTTCATACTATATATGTTCTCTCCCGACCTTCCAGTCACTTTTTCTTCCTTACAAAATAAATCCCCTTGACACAAATTAATAGCACTATAAAATAGTGTTAAACATATAAAAGACTCAAAAACAGGAAACTGGAATCATGATATTCTGCCATTAAAAGAAGGGTGATATCTCTCTCTTCATTGAGAACTATATCCAATACTATCCCCGCATTTGCCATTATTTAATCCCTCTCTTCGAAGGTGATATACATTCAGCTGAGGACATCGCCCGGGAGGTCTTCACCCGTTTTTACATTCATTCGGGTTCTCTGAACCAGGCAAGAGACCATCTTTGATTACAGCTGACTTTTCCGCTCATAGTAGTTACTCTCATTTAATACAAAATACTCTTCTGTAAAGAGCAAAGCTCAGCTTTCATATATATAAAACTTCCATGATTATCATAGGAACCCACTCCCTGTGCTTTAAATAAACTGAACGTCATAATAATATTTGAAGCAGGGGATATTATGAACAGCAAAAGAACTATACCGGCAGAAAAAGCCCTCTGGATCTCACCGGAGGGGGACATATATAATGTCGAGAAAACCCACATAGAGATGGTATTTGATAATCCTGAAAGGTACGGGCTTACATTAAAACTTATTGAATCGGTTTATGATCTGTATAATGAAAAATACAGGACAGAGGGGAAGGCCAGGGAGGAGATTATAATTATGCTTGTACAGAACGGATGGGCACGCGTCAGAAGATACCACCGGCCCTGCAGGTGGACTGTGAATATAGCGGCAGATGGCGGGAGAGGATGGAGGAGCCTGAAAGTATTTGCGGATTTCATAATATCTGAAGGGTATCCCGGAGATGATGAAGTACTTGTGGATACCCCTGAATCAAGGAGAATA
>CAZVFJ010000414.1:0-2207 GCA_964625825.1 uncultured Leptospirales bacterium
AAACCAAGATGTGATTCAAAAAACCTGTCATTATGCCAAACTGTTTCTGATTGTTACTATAATTCTGGATACTGGTATTTTAATAAATGCAATTCTACTCCCATAGCTTCAAGTTCTTTAAAATATATATTAATTGATAACGTTTTGGTTAAATATAAAGCAAATGATACTATTTTTTACAAAGGAAACATTTCAGGAAATTTTCTTTATTACAATGGATATGGTCAATGCATTGGTTATCCGGTAAATTTAAATGGTGACGGATCAACACGATATTCTTTTTCGCCTTTAAATGGTGAAATTTTAGCTTCTTCACCTCCTTTTGACCCTACTGATCCGTGGTGGATTATGCGAGAGACTGTAAATTTCTATATAAATTCAAATTCAACTGAAACTATTGTAGATTTTTTACAAGAAAAAACTGGTACAATATCTGTTGTTCATGATTCTGAAACTGGCTATCATCATTATCCGTACGGTTTTGTTTGGACTAAATCTCCATTAAATATTGGCCTTTCATGGAACTTTGATTATCCATCTTCGACCACTCCAATTGAGTCAACTATAAATTTTAACTTTTATCATAGAGGTAATTACAAGGTTATTTCAAAAGAAACAGTTTCTTTAGATATTGGTAATTTTGATGCATTAAAAGTATATTTTACATATGAAAGAGATAAAGTTTTTGATTGTACAAATTGTTTATACGAAGAAAGTGGATATGTTTGGTATTACCCAAAAATTGGCATAATTAAGGCGGATTTGACTGTAGGAAGTTTTATGGATGGGCCATGTTTCGGTTATTACAAGTTAAAATACGAAATGACTGGATCGAATTTATTGAAAAATAATTTGCCAAGAGAATAATTTTAAAAAATACCCGTTGCCCTATTAAAAAAAACAAAGTTAAAAAAGGTGTATAAATGGCTATAATAAAAAAGTTTATTCCCTGCGATGACGAGCCACAGGGTCGGACATCGGTAGTTGCTGATTATTGCTACGACAGATACCTTTTTCAAATCAGGACTTATAAAGCAGGTGATTTAAATAGAAGTGAAAATTCAAAGCAAAACATACAAATAGATAAAGAAATTGCGAAAATAATAATCGAAAAATTACAAATATTTGTAGGCCAATGACTACTTAGAAAATATAAACAAAAATTAAAATCTACGATTGATTATAAAATCGGGGGACTAAGTGACAAGATATCAGCGGGCTTCTCAAATTTGGTCTTTGCTAGTCTGTGCAGCGAGAGAAAGGAAAACATACAGATATGGAGATATCGCTGACATTCTTGGATTCGGTGGGGCAGGAGTGATGGCTCCTATTCTTGGATGTATCATGTGGTATTGCAAAGACAACAGTCTCCCACCCCTCACAGTTTTAGTCGTCAATCGTCAAACAGGTCTTCCCGGGGAAGGATTGTTTACAACTGAAGAAGTTAACTCAGACAGGGAATCAGTGTTCAATTTTGATTGGTTCGGTGTCGAACCTCCGCAAAATAGTGATTTTGAAAAAATTGATCAGATAGATCGCTAACGAGTCAATGCGCCTGATAAAAGAAATCGCGCATATTAAGGGTGGGCATGCATCGGCTGGCAGGTTATTTCACCGTTATTCTGCGCCCGAACCTATTTACATACCGGATAGAATCATAGCCATAGAGGCTGTTTCGTACACGGCCGATCCTATCAGTCTCAGCAGACTGTTGCCATTCAACGCAATCCGCAATCCATCCAAACAGTTGGTCCGCCACCGGCCTTACAACATCCTAATGAGCAAAAAACAGGTGCCCCGGCAAGGCACTTATTTTCGTTTTTAGCGCATTTCCCACATAAGCCGCAGTCGCCCATGTACCGTGCGAGAATTCCGGTGACAGTTTACTTATCTTAGCGGAATTCCAGCTGGAGCGACCCGCCTCTTAGCCGGCAACCTCCACGGCCCAACCGGCCAGCAGCCCCCCGGCTGCTGGCCTTTCCCCATGCAACCGGAACCGACCCTCATGCACCCAAGCATCCGTTACGCCCCGCTCGCCGACAAGATCACCGACGCCCGCACCGCGGCACAGCACATCGGCGATGGCACCAACCTGTTCATCTCCGGCTTCACCTCCGGCTACCCCAAGCTCATCCCGCGCGAACTGGTGCGCCGGGCCGAGACAGGCGAGCAGTTCAAGGTCAACCTGTTCGCCGGCGCCTCCACCG
>CAZVFJ010000415.1:0-2183 GCA_964625825.1 uncultured Leptospirales bacterium
ATTTGTCTTTCCACCGGTACATAATACATCACCACAGCCCCGCTGGAAAAGGTTTGTATACTAATTTTTTTACCTGTTGAAAAAAATACCCGTCTGAAACTTGTAAAATCGTGTAGTAAACTTATTGTAATCAACCTTGCTCATTATCAATGTATTACCATCTGTTAATGATGTGATATTTTTCAAATCATAGACTATGTCAGTCATCATTACTACCTTATTTTGGTTAAAGTCTAATACGTGGAATAAATATTGACCAAAACCCAAGTCCGCTTCTTGAAAAATAATTTTGTGATCGCCTGGCCTGTAACTAAAATCAGCAGTGGCTCCACGACTTTCTACAAAAAGTACATTGCTGTACAGATCATTGTCTAAATTAATGATACATTGGCTGCCTGGTGCGGCGGCTACATAGTATTTATTTTCAAGTTTATGTAATCGTTTAATGGTATTCACTCCACCTGCATAATATTCGTCTGAACGAAACTTAGGGTGGACGATAAAATCTTCCATTTTGTCTTTGGTGATAAAAGATAAAGAGCTCTCCCTATCTCCAGCAGCTATAATCTCATTTTTATAATTCAGATAAACATTATCAAATTTGTCGCGTTCATCTATGAAATAAGGATGATAGAACATTTTATCGTCATTGTAGCTTTCAATCATTCGCCATTTACCACCTGATGATCCCGGGTTTTTCAAAACGATCACCCCTAAACCGTTCGGCGAGAACACTAGGTCATATGGATGTACATTAGGATGTTGAGGATGATCATATTCGTCCGGTTCAATGATGACAGTTTTTACTGTCTTTCCGTTCACAGGATCTATCACATAGAAGCAAGAAGAAAAAATATCTATGTATTTTTCAAATGATGGTAAAACATACCAATAATTATTGTAACGATTATACGTCAACTTGCCAGGTTCAAAGTCAAGATCGAATGCCGACTTCACAGAGTTTCCATTTATATCGATGCAATACAATTTATTTGGATGATAGGTCGTCACCCAACAATATTGTTCATCTTCCGAAAGCTTGAAGTCTTTTAGCAATCCTTCCAATTCTACATATGAATCATAGAAAGGAACAACAATTTCTTCGGTAAAATCGTCCTGTATTCTGATCGTGAATGAATACTCTTCCCCTAATCTCGCGCAATTATACGTGAAGCGCACGCTGTTACTATTTGGTTTTGAATAATTTATCTCACATGTACAGAAATTATCGTTACTTGTAATGCTGCTTACCCTAACTGGCTTATTGAAAATAACCAAAACAGAATCAGAGATACCTGTTACTTCATTACCAATGATCCCTTTCACCTCTTTAATTCTGAGAGGAAAAGACTGTTTAACCTGTAAGTATATTGATTGATTCCCCGCTGATATTAACACGGAGTCACTCCTGTATTCATCCGTACCCGCGTTCTCATCCCAACTCAATCTAATTGTTGAATTGCCACCTCCCTTATCTGGTAAGACTTTGATCCACGAGCTGTTATTTTTAACGATCCATGCGGAATTAGATTCTATAGAGATATCTTCAAAACCATCCTTCGAACTCACCTCTAAATTTGTGTGTGAAACCCTTAAGTAAGGGGACCCTGCTTTTAATTCAAACGCTACCTTTGTAATGCTATCCTTCATTACTTCAATCGTACTATTCTCAGGCAAGTATAATTCTTGAAAAGCAGATATCGTATGCACTCCTGTCTTTACACTTTTAAAGTTAAATTTTCCCCGTGCATCTGTTTTTGTTGTACGTTCATCCACTTCCAAAATTGTATTTTCTAACGGTTGCCCGAATTCGTTTAGTACAACACCTTCTACACTGCCATGAGGTACTTCTTCCGGAATATCTTTTTCTTCGCTGCATGAATAGATGAAAAATGCGATAATGTATAGTATGAGAATTTTCTTCATGATACTATATTATTTTAGATTCATTGGTATTAATAATTCATCTCATATACAATTCCATGACCCAAAATTACTCATTCTTTTGGTTACAGCAAAAAAATGTATCTTTTGAAAGTTGAGTTGTCAACAGTTGTTTGGTAGCTGATTTTCACAGCATGAAAATTACGATTACTTTATTTTGTCTCCCGGTACGTAATACATCACAACAGCCCCGCTGGAAAAGGTTTTCGTTTTAGTGAGTTTGAGAGTTATCCGATCCT
>CAZVFJ010000416.1:0-2182 GCA_964625825.1 uncultured Leptospirales bacterium
TATGTCATATCCGCGTAGGCGGATATCCATTTCTTTTATAAGATATAGATTCCGCCTTCGCGGGAATGACAAAGAATGTACTAATTCAATCGTAAAATGTTATAATTAAAGAATTTATAAAACCGGGAGATATATGAAGGCAAAACTCTGGGGAGTCAGAGGGTCAATTCCGACACCATTAAGTTCTGAAACAATTGAAGGGAAGATAATTAAGGCACTGACACTGGCAAGGCCTGGAGATATATCCTCAGAGGAGGCTGTCAGTTCATTTGTAAAAACGCTTCCGCTTTATATAAAGGGTACTTACGGTGGAAATACAACCTGTATTGAAGTAAGGACTAATTCAGGAGAACTGATAATAATTGATTGCGGTTCAGGAATTATGAACCTGGGGCGGTCTCTCATGGCTGGTGAATTTAGTAAAGGTGCAGGGGTGGCAAGTATCTTTCTCACTCACACTCACTGGGATCACATCCAGGGGATACCTTTTTTTGCCCCTTTTTATATCAAGGGTAACAGGTTTAATTTTTATTCACCACTTGATGACCTTCATGAGAGAATTAACTATCAACAGGTCGATACCCATTTCCCTGTATCGTTTGATAATATGCAGTCCTCAAAACGTTTTTTTAAAGTTAATCAGGATGAATCATTTTATATAAATGATGTCAGGATATATACAAAAAGTATGCCTCATCCAGGAGGGGCTTTTGGTATAAGGATTGAAGATGGTGACAGCGTTTTTGTTTATACAAGCGATTGCGAATTCAGCATCAATGAGATTGATAATATTAAAAGCTACGAGCCTTTATTCAGAGACGCGAACGTGGTGCTTTTTGACGCTCAATATACATTCCATGAATCACTGGTAGATAAGCTCACATGGGGACATTCATCTGCATCGATAGCAATAGACATCGCTTCAAAATATAATGTAAAACAGCTTGTTCTCTTTCACCATGACCCGAATTATGATGATGAAAAACTGAACAGCGTGATTTCAAACGCAAGAACATATATAAATGTAAACAAAAAGATCGCTAATGATCTTGAGGTTGACCTCGCAACAGAAGGCATGGTCTTTGAATTCTGATCAGCCTAGTTTTTCCATCCGTTCTATAGCGGAAGTTTTTCCGAGAACTATCAGTATATTACCATCTCTGATGATTTCGTCAGCCGGGGGAGCTATGGTTGTGTACTGAGGATTATCCTCCGTTATAAATTCGTCGGCAATATTTTTTATACCGAGTATCTGGCACCTGTATCTTGCAGCAATATTAAGCTCCCTTAGATTTTTATCGATGAAACTCGGGGGAGGGGTTACTTCAATGATTGCATATTCTTCAGTGAGCGGAAGATAGTCAATAGCATTATCCATGGAAATTGTTTTCCCAATCCTGATTGCCATATCCTTTTCAGGAAATATTACAGATTCTACACCAAGTTGTTTCAGAATCTTTTCGTGATCTTCAGATATGGCCCTTGCTATTATTTTCTTTACTCCGATCTCTTTCAGGTAAAGAGATATAAGTATACTCGAAATCATCTCCTGGCCTATACTCAGGATTACAGCATCATATTCATTTATCCCAATTGAATCAAGAACCGCCTTACTTGCGGGATTAGCTGTAATTGCATATGTGAGAAAATCCTTTGCCTTCTCAACAGTGTTCTTGTCGATGTCAATTCCCAGTACCTCGCAATTGTTTTCAACTAAGCTTCTTGCTATATTCATCCCGAAATTACCCAGTCCGATTACAACGAATTTTTTCATGCTTTTACCCTATCATAATATTTTCTTCTGCGGTTTCTATTCCTGAATATTGTTTCTTAAATGCTAAAGCCGTAATAATAGCAAATAGTCCAACTCTTCCGACAAACATTATTAGTGTCATCATGAGTTTGCTCATATCCGGAAAACGTGGAGTTATCCCTGTTGAGAGGCCTACTGTGCCAAAAGCGGATATCACTTCAAATATGACCTGAAGAAATGAATTTTTTTCATCAAAGGAATGAATTGAGAGGATTGAAATTGTTGAAGAATAAATAAAGATAAAAGAGAGAATCACAAGAGTCATACTTTTGTTTATTGCCTCGTCACTTATAGATCTGTTCCAAAAAATTATCTGTTTTTCTCCTTTGAACTTAGAGATAACCATCCCCCATATTACTGCAAAAGTGG
>CAZVFJ010000417.1:0-2179 GCA_964625825.1 uncultured Leptospirales bacterium
AATTAATCCATACTGATTATAAACTGTTTATTGCTAATGGATATGATATGAAAGAATGCGCTGAAATTGTCAAGGCATAACGTAACTCGGGCTATAATACAACTTTATCAGTCTACAAATATAGAAGGTCAATGTGAGATAATTGTCCTGTCTTAAAATATGCTGAAAGTTGTTAGAGTATTACAGTATCTGGCTATCCCGGTTCAGGTAAGATGGAAAAGGTTAATATAAATAACTGTTCACTAAATCAGTAGGAATTGAATAAAATTTTTCCTTGACTCCAGCTTAATTCCGGCATAAATATATTCTGTCTGGGGTGGTTCCTGAATAGAGCCTGAGATTATACCCATTGAACCTGATCCGGGTAATGCCGGCGAAGGGAGCGGCAATAAAATCTCTTCTTGTTTCAGCCTGAACTTTCACCCTCAATCAAATTTAACTTGTTGCGAAACTGCGTTTCTCACATGCAGGGGGGCTCCTGCGGGGGCTTTTAAAGGGACTGTATCCCTTAAACCCACAAAATATAGTTAAATAATAAACTAAATTGAGGTGATACAAATGAATGTATATTCCTATCTTGAACTTGTGAGAGCCAAACAGCCCCTTGTTCATCATCTTACAAACTGGGTGACAATTTTTGACTGCGCGCAGGTCGTGAAATCCTTCGGCGCGTCCCCTGTTATGGCGCACGCGATTGAAGAGTCCGCTGACATGGCATCAATCGCTTCCTCTCTCGTGCTGAACATCGGCACACTTACTCCTGAATTTATTGAGAGCATGATAAAAGCGGCGCGTGCTGCTGACAGCAAAGGGATTCCTGTAATACTCGATGTATGCGGAGCTGGCGCTACAAAGCTCCGTGATGATATGTGTTTTAAGCTCCTTGATGAAACGAAAATAAGCATTATTAAGGGTAATGCTTCGGAGATCGCCCGTATTGCCGGTGAGCAGGTAATTACAAAAGGTGTCGACTCGGGAGACGTTGAGAGTGACATGAAAATTGTCGCATCAGCCCTGGCAAAGTCGAGAAGCTGCGTGGTTGTAGTAACAGGCGTAGAGGATATTATAACAGACGGCAAGTCCTGCCTTGTTGTGAAGAACGGCCATGAAGTAATGGCCCGCGTTGTGGGCACCGGCTGTATGGCCGCCTCTGTCATAGGCACTTTCGCGGGAGCGGTCCCGGGGGACCTGGTTGAGGCTGCGGTTGCCGGGTTATGCTGTTTTGAAGTTGCAGCAGAAATTGCGGTGAAAAAAGGAGCGGGCCCGGGGACTTTCACGGGTAATCTTTTTGACGCGATATATCTCCTTGATAAAAAACAGGTTGATGAGATGCGGAGGGTGGAAGAGTGCGCGGCTACTACTTTATAACTGATTCCGGTCTTTCACTTGCCGGGAATATATCTGATGTCAAGAGTGCAGTGTCTGCCGGTGCTGATATTGTGCAGTACAGGGAGAAGACAAAGGAGACAGGAGCGCTTTATGAAGAGGCTTTCCTCCTCTCCGAAATATGCCGCGGTACTGCTGTAAAGTTTATTGTCAATGACCGTATAGATATAGCCCTCGCTGTGAATGCTGACGGTGTCCACCTCGGGCAGGACGATATGCCCTACGGCCCGGCACGCCGGATTCTGGGACCTGATAAAATTATCGGGATCACTGTGCATAATATTGAAGAAGCGGTCAGTGCGGAGAGTGAAGGTGCCGATTACCTCGGCGTAAGTCCCGTCTTTTCCACTTTAACAAAAAAGGACGCCGGTATCCCCGGCGGCCTTGAACTTTTAGCTGCTATAAAAAAGGTATGCAGAATTCCTGTAATTGCAATAGGGGGTATAGGCCTTGCCAATGCGTGTGACGTTATAGCAGCCGGGGCAGATATGATCTGCGCCATTTCAGCAGTTATAACAATGCCCGATGTTGCGGAGGAGATTAAAAAATTTCAGAGATTGTTTTAATTAACCTTGGCCCATCCATGGGGCAAGGGGCATATTTTTATTCTATTTTAAATTTCTTTACAAGGTCAGTCAGAAGTTCTGACTGCGATGAAAGCTCTTCAGAACTTGCAGCAAGCTCCTCCGAACCGCTTGCGACACTCTGTGTAACAACATTAATCCTGTCAATCGCCTTGATAATCTCGTTGCTGCTGATGCTCTGCTCCTGCATCATTGAGGAAATCTCTTCT
>CAZVFJ010000418.1:0-2162 GCA_964625825.1 uncultured Leptospirales bacterium
TCATCACATATATTCCGTAACAACAGGAGGTATATAAACCTGTGATTAAGGAACTGGTAATTATAAGCGGAAAGGGGGGCACTGGCAAGACCAGCATATCTGGGTCTTTTGCTGTCCTGGCACAGAATAAGGTTATGGCTGACTGCGATGTTGATGCCGCTGATCTTCACATTATTCTTCAGCACAGGATAATGTCTGATGAATCTTTCAGCTCAGGGAAAAAAGCAGTGATAAATAGTGCTCTCTGCTCATCATGCGGGAAATGCTCAATGCTTTGCAGGTTTGACGCAATCGAAGATTCTTTCAAAGTTAATACTCTTTCATGTGAGGGGTGTGGAGTCTGCGCTGCGTTCTGTCCTGAGGGAGCGATACAAATGGTCGATCATGAATCGGGGCGCTGGTTTGTTTCTGAAACGAGTCACGGCCCTCTGGTACATGCACGGCTTGGAATGGCAGAGGGTAATTCAGGCAAACTGGTTTCGCTCCTGAGGATGAAGGCTAAAGAGATAGCAACAGAAAAGAACTTCAATCTGGTAATAGTAGATGGATCTCCCGGCACGGGATGTCCTGTAATAGCATCTGTGACAGGTGCTTCATATCTGCTGATAGTGACAGAACCCACAGTATCCGGGCTCCACGACCTGAAGAGGGCTCTTGAACTCGCAGCTCATTTCAGGATAAAGAGCGGGGTCTGTGTAAACAAGTCTGATATAAACAACGAAAAAACAGCGGAGATTGAGACCTACTGCAGGGAAAAAGGAGTAAGTTTTCTTGGAAGTATACCCTATGATAAAGATGTAACAGCAGCACAGATTAAAGGTCAAACAGTAGTGGAGTTTTCTGACGGCGCTGCGTCAAAAGCAATAAAAGATTTATGGGTAAGAATCAACAATGAGATTTAATATATAAGGAGCGGATGTGAAATGTCTGATAATACAGAAAAGCATTCAGCATGTTCTCACGGACAGAATAATGCGGCAAAGGATGCAATGGAAGCGGAGATGCTCCGCGACAACATGGCAAAGATTAAACACAAAATAATTGTCATGTCGGGAAAGGGCGGTGTAGGGAAGAGCACTGTTGCTGTAAACCTCGCTGTAGCGCTTGCTGAGAAAAAGTTTAAAACAGGCCTTCTCGATATAGATGTTCATGGGCCAAGCGTTCCTAAACTTCTTGGAATTGAAGATCAGATGGCAGCAGGAACCGGTGAGAAGTCGATAATGCCTGTTGAATATAATGAATATCTCAAGGTTATGTCTGTCGGTTTTCTTATGCCGGACAGGGACCAGGCGGTGATCTGGCGTGGCCCCCTTAAATACGGTGTAATAAAACAATTTCTCACTGACGTCCTGTGGGGAGAACTGGATTACCTGATTATTGATTCACCTCCCGGAACAGGGGATGAGCCTCTCTCGGTATGCCAGCTTATAGAGAACCCTGATGGTGCTGTGATAGTAACAACTCCCCAGGATGTAGCACTTGTTGATGTGCGGAAATCTGTTACGTTCTGCTGGCAGCTGAAGATGCCGGTAATCGGTGTTGTTGAAAATATGAGCGGATTTGTATGCCCTCACTGTGGTGAAGTGACTGATATATTCAAAAGTGGTGGTGGAAAATCTATGGCTGAGAATATGAATGTTCCGTTTCTTGGATCAATCCCTATTGAATCTCAGGTTGTCCAAAGCGGAGATGGGGGGGTACCTCACCTGAGCGCATCAGTTGATGACGCTACACCAGCACAGAAAAATTTTACATCAATAGTAAATACGATAATAGAAGGAGATTAAAAATGAAAATTGCGGTACCAATGGCAGATGGTAAGCTCTGCATGCACTTCGGACATTGCGAACAGTTCGCGATATTCGATGTTGATAAAGAAACAAAAAGCATTAAAGGGAGGGATTCATTAACACCTCCTCCACACGAACCGGGGCTTCTCCCAAAATGGCTTTCCGAGAGAGGAATTAGCTTCGTCATAGCAGGAGGAATGGGCGCAAGAGCAGTTACTCTTTTCAAAGAGAGAGGTGTTGACGTAATAACAGGAGCGCCATCCGGAGATCCTGAAGGCGTAGTAAAGCAGTTCCTCGCAGGGAGCCTTGTTACAGGGACAAATACCTGTGACCACTAAAAAACCTGTTTAATCCGATAGATAATAATAACGG
>CAZVFJ010000419.1:0-1173 GCA_964625825.1 uncultured Leptospirales bacterium
TGGCATTACCTGTGGGGCCTGGTGCCAATTGGAGTTTCATTTTTTATTCCTCAATGATGTGCTTATAAGAAATATAACTATTCATATCATGATTTTGTAAATTAAAAAAACATTCCGCTTTTATTTGATATTCATAACCGCAGAAAATCCATCGTGTATTGCCTGAAGAATAGTTGCCGGGCGAATACTGTCTCCAACAATTGCATAAGGTATCCCGCTTCCTTCAAGTTGTTCAGCAATCTTTCTTACCGGCCTTGAGCCGGAAGCATTTATAATACAGTCAAACTGCAGTTTACGGGTTACTCCATCTTTTTCATAAGTAACTATATTTTCTTTAACAGATGTTACCTTTGCGCCTGATATAACTTTAACGCCATGCTCTTCAAGGTTAGCAAAAAGTATCCACCTTGTTGATTTTCCCACACCTTTCCCGACCCTGGGGAGTATCTCAAATATTGTTATATCCTTAGAACCTTTACTGATAAGTTCATGAAGTTTTTCATCACTTTCAGCCTTATATTTAAAGAGGAAATAAAGTGTTTCAGGATTAATAGTACCTTTTTCAGCAAGGAATTCCGCTGTTTCAAGGCCGACTGCTCCTCCACCTATAATAGCAATCTTACTGCCGAGTTCAGGATCTTTTTCAAGAACTTTCCATGATGAGAATACACTGCTATCATCAATACCGTCAATGGGAGGGAGAGATTCTTCCGCTCCCTCTGCGGCTATGATAAAATCAGGGTTTATTTTTTTTATCAGTTCTGTGGTGACCTCAGTTTCAAGGTGGATATTGACATTGTATTTTGAAAGCATCTCGTCATAATAACGGATAAACTCCCACAACTCATGTTTGTCCGGTGGAGTGCCGGCAATCTGTAACTGACCGCCGATAACATCTTTTTTTTCGTAGAGATCAACAGTGTGGCCAGCCTCAGCAGCGCGGTAAGCCGCCTCAAGTCCCGCAGGACCTGCTCCTATAACCATTACCTTTTTTGGATTATCTGTTCGTTGAATATTCCTCTCACCTTCGAAGCCTGCCCGGGCATTGGCAAGGCATATCACAGGGCGTCCGCTGAAGAATTCATCTGTACATCCCTGTGAACAGGCAACGCATGGACGTATTTCCCGGACGTTGCCTGTTTTAGCTTTCTCCGGCCAGAATGGATCTGCAAT
>CAZVFJ010000419.1:1183-2140 GCA_964625825.1 uncultured Leptospirales bacterium
CGGCCAAGGCTAATCATGTCAGCGTATCCATCTTTTATGACCTGCTCCGCAATATACGGATCGGATATCCGGTTTGATGCAATTACAGGTATGGATACAGCATTTTTTACTGCTCCGGCAAGATAGACAAAACCACCGCGCGGGAGGTTCATGGCAAGCTGAGGGACCTGTGATTCATGCCACCCGCCGGTTACATTAATTGCATCGATTCCAGCATCCTCGTATACTTTCGCGATACGCGGAGTTTCGCTGCTTGTATTGCTTCCCGGTACAAAATCGTTTCCAGCCATTCTTATGGTTATTGGAAAATCAGGGCCGAGGCGTTTCCGCATCTTTTCAATCAGTTCGCGCGCGAAACGTATCCTGTTTTCAAAGGAACCTCCGTATTCATCGGTTCTAATGTTTTTCATGGGGGAGAGGAACTGCGTGATAAGATAACCTGCTGAACCAAGAAGTTCAACTCCGTCAAATCCTGCCTCCTTAGCTCTTTCGGCACCTTTTATGAAAGACTCCTGTACAGAGTGAATTTCTTCAATCGACATTTCACGCGGATTTTCCTTTGAATACTTTGAATATATCGGAGATGGAGCAATACTCTCTCTCCCGTTCATCATTGAAGAGTAGGCGTAGGCCCCCGCATGATATAGCTGTATCCACGCCCGTGCACCTTCCTCTTTAATAATAGATGCAAGGTTCCTGAAAGACGGAATTGATTCATCCTCGGCTAATGATGGAGTAATAACGCCTGTTCCTGTATCATCAAAGAGTACAGGCCCCACTGTGACAATACCTGCTCCACCCTTAGCTTTTTCACGGTAGAAACTCAGATATCTGTTATTAAGTTTTCTGTCGTCGGAATAGTTCAGGGCAAGGGAAGGGTAGACAATCCGGTTTTTTATAATAGTTTTATTTATTTTTATCGGTTCAAAGAGTTTGTCAAACATTAGTATCTCCATA
>CAZVFJ010000420.1:0-2134 GCA_964625825.1 uncultured Leptospirales bacterium
TTGTGTTAACGTGACTGCCAGCCTTAACCTCTTCCCAATACTTCGGGAGTTCTTTATAAATCAGTTCATCAATCTTGCTGATCCACTTTTTTGGTATCTTATTAGGTCTGATGCAATTTCTATCTCCGCCGGTTATGTAGCGGGAAAGTTCGGAAAAGTTGATAAGTTTTGATATCATTTGGTCGTTTGTTAAAGTGTTGACATCCATTTTTTAATTATTTCATCTTCTCTTTTGAGAATATTTTTTTGCAATATTTGATCTTTAGTATAGTTAAATTCATAATCTCTATTCCAAGTTATATTGCCTTCCCAGTCGCAAAGCAATATTCTTTTCACCATGTACTTGCATGCCTGAACATCATCAGTATCTCCAAACCTGCTCCACTGGAATTTGAAAAGTTTACTTAAGTCAGGGTGAATACTATCAAGAAGGAAGTCTTTGTATTCTTTCCAACTCTTGAAATTATCTGGTAAACTTTTGATGGAATATATCAAGTTTTCTTTACCGTAAATGGCGGCTGTATGAACACCTTGTAGTCTTTCTTCTAGTTTATTATATGTATCTGGCTCTAGTTCTTGTAAGTCTGTTAGGCATCTAAAAGCCTTTTCGTGTACTAAATTTGATACCCTGAAGAACTTTAAATTACCTCCCATCATGTACATCTTGTCATATATCTTGTTATACTTGTAACCACCTTCAATAATATACTTCCATACATCAGTATATCTCCAGTCTATAATAGGATATGCCTTGTGAGGTTCATTCTTTCGCCTAAGCCAAAACAAGTCACTATCTTCCCCAAACATGACAAATCTTCTATCTGGACTTTCTTCAGCTCGTAATCCTATTATTGAAACTGAGTTACCTTTTAATTTTCTCAAGTTTTGTCCTACCCATAAATTAAACTTGTGAAATCTCTTGGGGTACTTTTTTTCAATGTTATGGATAGCCAGATCATGTTTTTCCCTTATCCATTTTTCACCTTCACCCCAGGCCCATAAAAATAATTGTTGTTGACTGGCAGCATTAGTCATGAATATTGGCACCTGATACCACAAAGGAATAACGGTAGGTTGTGACATTGCCCATTCAATTAAGTCTATCGTTCCTTGATATTCGGCTTCTTGATCTTGAAAATAAAGAATAAATTGTCTATTCCGTCTTTTAGCTTCTTCATTTACAAGGTGAAATAAAGCCGTGCTATCCTTGCCGCCCGAAAAAGACAATGATATGTTATCGTAATTATCAAACAAGTAAGTGATTCTTTTCTGGGTGGAATATAAAACGTTGTGAATGCCTCTTGCTGTTGTGCGTGCCATTTATATATCCTCCTTAATATCTTCTCCAACTTCGACAATTTGCCTCTCGATAGAATAAGGTATTCCTTTAATTTCAGATACAATACCTTTTAGCCCTATTAATCTCTGCACTTCTTCCAATGTCATGCCTAGCTCTTTCATTATCTTTAATTCATCCCATCCGGACTTTAACATTGCAACTAGCGATGCCTGTAATTCTACTTCATGTTTGCCCCTTGCCCTGTTATGCCTTACAGTTGAAGCCATCCTGTCTTTAATATCCTTGTTAATTACAGAAACAGGCAGTAACCCTTTCTCTCTTTCGTGTATATCCTTATGTAACATCATCACTAAATGCCTGTGATATCCATCAACGAGAATATATTTATCATTCTCTTTATCATGAAAGCATACAACAGGCATCGTGTACCCATCACACTTGATGCTTTGATATAACAGGTCCATTTCACGTTTGGCAACATGATTAGGATTGTAATCGTTTGCCTCAATCTTTTCAATCGGAACGGCAATCACATTATAAACAGGGCTTTTAAATTCTTTCATAGTTCTTTTTTTAATTGTTCTATACTTTTTTCAGCAAACACGTCAAGCAAATTGCGCTTGCGTTCTATATTTTGATTGATCATTGTTTCTAATCCTACATTGCCGGTCAAGTCATAATATAGGCAATTTTTATTCTGTCCTATCCTGAATATGCGGCGTTCAATTTGTTCTCTTTGAGCGTAATCCCATGTCTTATCCCAGAATATGATTGTAGAGTAATCCTGTAAATTTAATCCGTATGAATGTTTTTGAATACTCTTTATACTAACGC
>CAZVFJ010000421.1:0-2117 GCA_964625825.1 uncultured Leptospirales bacterium
GAGTCAGCTATCATATGTGGATTACTTCACGATTTATGTAAAATTGGATATTATACTAATATAAACGGGCAATGGAAATCAAGTAAAAACCATGCTGCAAATGGGTTACATGGTGTTTTATCAGTTGACCTCGCAAAACAGTACATAGAATTGACACCCGAAGAGGAAGACGTGATTAAATATCACATGGGGTTGTTTTCCGTTCTGGGGTACGTGAAAGAATACTCTGTAGAGGAATTATATGAATCCATTTCTAAGTATCCAAGTGTTCAAATATTTGCATCTTGTGACAATGAAGAAGCACATATGAAAAGGCATAGAACATGAAAAAAACAACAACTTACACGATAATAGGGTGTAATCACCGATTCACCGGCGAAAAAGAAAAATATTGTTCAACATGTAATCTGAAGAGGTCGGATATCGTGTGTTTGGATAATATTGCAGTTGGTGAGCGGGCTTATATTTATCGGAAAAATGGGAAATAACAATTTTCTTTTATATTTGATACCACTTAACTATATCTCGACAACCCCCGACAATTCAAGACAGGACTAAACAATGTCAGCCGTTAACAGAATCAACAAATATAACCTTGAACAAAGGACAAGAGAACTTAATGAAAATGGGTTATCATTAAGAGACATTGCAGACACTTTAACGACAGAATCAGGACACAAAATAAGCAAGGATTCAGTATTCTCTTTTTTGAAATCAGATGAAAAATACACGGCTGAAATTGTCGAAAGCAAATCACAACTTAAGGCTAAAGTTGTAGAGGCTGAAATCTCAACTATTGACCAACGCAAGCAGGTTATAGACGGGCTCTTAGGACTCGCGCAGAGTGCAGAGAACGAACACACTAGGGTATTAGCATTCAAAGAGGCTAATAATGCTCTTGACAGCCTCGATAAGAGGCTTGGTAAACTCTCTAATAACTCCGGTGTCACAATCAATAACATCAACGCTATGAAACTGTCCGACCTTCCAACTGATCAACTTCGGAGATTCATTGATGACGCAAGAAACCGATCTCATTGATCAGGACCTACTAAACCAAGCAATTGATGCTTTTGAATGGGAATATAACAGAAGGATCGCTGCAACTAACTCATTAAAGGATTTCACTCTTTTTACAAAACCCAACTATTATCTGAATTGGCATCACGAATTAATTTTCAAGAAATTAGATCAATTCATTGCAGGAGAAATTAAAAGATTAATAATCTGTATGCCTCCTCAGAATGGAAAAAGCGAAGCTGTTTCAAGAAGGCTACCAGCTTATCTATTTGGAAAAAAGCCAGATTGTAAAATAATTTCTTGTTCATATAGTGCAGATCTAGCACAGCGTATGAATCGAGACGTTCAACGAATAATCGACGCTCCTGAATATTCCGCATTGTTTCCAGATACTTACCTCAATGAATCGAATGTTAGGTCAGACGCTCACGGAAGCTACATGAGAAACTCTGATATTTTTGAGATAGTTAATCATGAAGGGGTTTATCGTTCATGTGGAATCGGTGGTGGTATAACTGGAATGTCGATGGATTACGGAATAGTTGATGATTATTTGAAGAACAGAGAGGAAGCTGAAAGTCTAACTATTCGAAATAAAATATACGAATGGTATACAGATGTACTGGGAACCAGAGAACAAGGGGACTCGTCTATCCTTATTACAGCGACTCGTTGGCATGAGGATGACCTTATCGGCAGACTCCTTGATAAAGCAGCGAAAGATCCTGAAGCTGATCAATGGGAAGTCATCAACCTTCCTGCGATGTCTGAAGAAATCAGGCCTGAGTACGACCTCCGAACAGGTCCAGACCAACCCCTGTGGCCTTGGAAGTATTCAGAAACTTGGCTAAAGAAAAGAAAGGCCAATGTCCCGCTCTATACTTGGCTTTCCCTCTACCAACAACGTCCATCCGCAGCAGAGGGCAACCTCGTAAAAAAAGAACAATTCAAATATTGTACTCTTGAAAATAATATTCTTGGTATCGGAGATAAAAAGTATCTCTTAAATCAGTGTAAAATCTTCCAAACATGCGACCCCGCAGCGAGTACCAAAACAAGCGCAGACTATTTTGTCCTGGCGACCTGGGCGCAAACTC
>CAZVFJ010000422.1:0-2112 GCA_964625825.1 uncultured Leptospirales bacterium
TTCGAGATGGGCTGAAAAAAATGGTTTTGAAACTGAAATTTTAGATTTTATGCATGGTGAGGAAGCTGGAATTAAAAATGTAACGCTTCTGATAAAAGGTGAATATGCTTTTGGTTTATTACGGGGAGAGATGGGAGTGCACAGGCTTGTCAGAATATCTCCCTTTGACGCTAACAAAAGAAGACATACTTCATTTGCCTCTGTGGAAATTCTTCCTGATATTGATAATGATATAAAAGTGGATATTAATGAAAATGATCTCAAAATAGATACATTCCGTGCATCAGGGGCAGGTGGTCAGCATGTAAACAGAACTGATTCGGCTGTGAGAATAACTCACCTCCCGACAGGGCTGGTTGTACAGTGTCAGAATGAAAGGTCGCAACATAAGAATAAGGCTTTCGCAATGAAAGTCCTCAAAGCACGTATCTATAATTTGTATAAAAAAGAAAGTGACGAAAAAAAACTTGAGTCTGCCGGAGAAAAAAAAGATATCTCCTGGGGTAACCAAATACGATCATATGTGTTTCAGCCTTATACACTTGTTAAGGACCACAGGACCGGAGAAGAGACTGGCGGTATTGAATCTGTGTTCGATGGTGAAATAAACAGATTTCTTTATGCCTATCTGAAGAGTAAGAAAATATCTAAATGAGGTCCATTTTGGCAGATTTAACTCAGGACATTAAAGGTAAATTTAAACATTTCTTTTATGATATTTTTAATATAAAAAAAAATATTGATTTAAAAATTGATGGATTTGATCTTACTGAATCATTTGAATCTCTCCCGGGATTATCAGGTTCAAAAAAACTTTTTCTGGGGAGATTTAGCGAAAAAGATCTTTTCGAGATGATGAATAAAACAGGACTAACAGCTCATCTCCAAACACACGGATTTGATAGTCTTAAAATAGAAATAGACAAGGACCATAGCCAGATTTATTATTTCAAGCTCTACTGGCGCGAAAAAACACCGGATATGCTTCTTATCGATCTCAGGTTAAGCGAGACATCATTCATACCTGATAAAAAATTTTTTAATAATAAAACTGCTACTCTTCCATATGACATGATAGTAATTGAATGGCTTTCAGCCAAAAATCCTTTGAAACAGTTCGATGAAAAACGTCCTCAGCTCCCCGGGCAAAGCAATCCGGGACTTGGTGTAATGCCTTACTGTTTTGATCTCCTCTACCTTATGGCAAAACAGGTTTTTAAGGACGGATTTCTTGATGTTCCGGATCATATGCACGGGGCAATAATCTATTCAAAAAAATTCAAATTTTTTGATCCCGTTCATGAAGGAATAATAAGAGCAGTAATGAGGGATCTTGCAGGTTACTCTCTTTCAGATATTTCCTGGGGTGTTATAACAAACACAATTATAGAAAGATACAAAAATAAACCGGCTGTATATGAACCATGTGAACAAATATTTTATGTTTCAAGGCGTATGAAGCATTATTTTAATTCAAAAAAATATAAGACCACATTTAAAAAGTACTACAACAGGAAGCATTATTATTTTGATTATGAAGAAATGAAGAAGAGGAGAGAGGAAATTTTAAAGACTAAAAAGATTGAAAATCTTTAGATAGTCCGCGCTTGATTCTATCCATACTGTTAAGTTCATCGCATAATTTTGAAGTTTCTCCTGCGTTATTCTGAAGCATTTTAATATTTTCTGTCTTAATCAGATCGATATCATTAAGAATCTTGTCAATTCTATCTAATCTTTCCCTGAACCCGATAAACTGAGTTTCATTTTTCAGATATTTAGCAATATCTTTTCGCCTGGGATCTATCCCGCATGTCACTTTAATTTTATCGTAAAGGGATGATAAATTATAATCACAGATATCAATCTCTTCAATAAGACTATTTTCAGAATCCAGATGTATAAATATTTCATCCTCAATCTTTCCAGATATAAGATGTTTAATTTCAAATTCAATGTTAAGGAAATCTGTCAGAAGCGATATTTTTTTTTCCTGATAATGACGGATAGATTCAAAAATAAGGTAAACGTCATCCCTCAATACTGAAACTCCCTTTTGAACCGATATTAATATTTTTATCCGCCCTGGCTTCTGTCGCAGAAATTTGATCC
>CAZVFJ010000423.1:0-2106 GCA_964625825.1 uncultured Leptospirales bacterium
CATATATGTTATGTGGTAATTATTTTCTTTTATGGATAAAGACTGATAAAGGTACCTGAACAATACTCAGCACAGATGTGTAAAAGAAACCTATCTGGAAGAGTAAAATTAAAGGGAGTGAAAAGTAGAGATTGTTTTGATATGTGAAATAAACAGCGTATGTCATATAAACAGTAAGCATCAGCTCAATGATTGTAACACCATCAATATTTCTCGACCTGTAGACATTCCCCAGAATATTTTTTACCCTGTTTTTGATTGATACATCTACATCATCAGAAACGTTATATTTTGGAGTTCTGTTAAAGGGACTCTCTTTTTTGAAAATGGCTTCAATCACAGCTTTACTATTATTGATGCAGAGCCCGATACCGATTGCCACAACAAATGGAAGTATAAAAAGTGGTTTCACCGTTGACCTGTTTTTTACACTTAAAGTTTCTTTTATTACAACATACTCTGTATAAAAATAGAATAAAAAGACAGAAAGGGTTGCACAGAGAAAAATTGGCAGATCAAGATAAAATAATTTTTTGTAACCGTGGTTAAACCTTATAACAAGGACTAACGGCATGAAAAGTGTAAGAAGAGTCATTAGCGCGTAAGCGAAATTTGCTCCTATGTGGAAAAAAGCCTCAATTTTTACTTTGAGAGGAATTTTTGCTTTTAGTAAAATGCCTTTAAGTTTCAGAAAAGTCTGGATAGATCCTTTTGCCCATCTGAACTGCTGTGATTTGAAAGCTGTCATCTCAATAGGGAGCTCGGCAGGTACTGTCAGATCCGGAAGATAAATGAAATGCCATCCTTTAAGTTGAGCCCTGTAGCTCAGATCGAGATCCTCTGTAAGTGTATCATGCTGCCATCCGCCGGCATCAATTATTGTTGATTTTCTCCATATACCTGCAGTTCCGTTGAAATTAAAGAATCGTCCTGAACGGTTCCTTGCAGTATGTTCAATCATGAAATGGCCATCAAGGAGTATACTCTGGCACTCGGTAAGGAGTGAGTATCTTCTGTTTACGTGATCCCATCTCGCCTGAATCATACCTATATTATCATCTGTAAAATAGTGTATGGTCCTTTCAAGAAAATCTTCGGGGGGAAGAAAATCGGCGTCAAATACAGCAATGAATTCACCGTCAGTCATTTTAAGGCCGTTTTCGAGTGCACCGGCTTTAAAGCCTGTCCGGTCAGTACGGTGGATATATTTTATGTTAAATCCTTCACGCTGTTTTTCGTCGCACTTTTTCTGTGCTATATCACTTGTATCATCTGTTGAATCATCAAGCACCTGAATTTCCATCAGATCCTTCGGATACCTGATCCGGGAAACATAATCAATAAGTCTTTCAACAACATATTTTTCATTAAATACAGGTAGCTGAATGGTTACTCTCGGAAGAGAGTTAAATTCTGCAAGTGGTAAAATTTTGTCATGGCGGTGTTTTTTGAATAAATAGATTGTGTAATATCTGTTTGCGCCATAAATTGAGAGAAGAAAGAGTATGGCCAGATAAAACACTATAATGTAAGTTTCCATATAGTTTTTAATCCCTTAATAATGAAGCTATATCCCGAACCTTATCCTTCGGGTGGTAATGCATAAATAACAATGTTTGAAGCCTTAATCTCTATGCTACAGAGTCAAGCATTTTACGTAACAGTATTACAAACAACTTTTAAAAAATCAACAAATAGATAAAAAATTTTATAAATCATTTTTTTGAAAGCAGATTTTATAATATTTTTCGGTAATAAATCCAAAATTTATATTTTAGTGTAAAAAAAATTATATATCACCATTGCCTGCGATAGCGGAGATAATAGAGCATTTTTTACTTCAAATAAATTAAAGAGTAAAAATTAAACATTTTTTCGATTTATAATTCTTTTTAATATTATTTCAACCAAAAAATATAAACATAATCAGTAATGTGTAATTTTAAAAATGTTTTAAAAGATAAAACTGTTTATATTCAGTGTTAATTATTAATTGATAAAATTCAGCAGGAAGAATTAATTGCTTTTTTATGCTGATTAAATCCGCTGATTATTTTTGCGGATCAGAAATTTATTTAAGGTGCCTGCTGATTATGACTCCGCAAA
>CAZVFJ010000424.1:0-2096 GCA_964625825.1 uncultured Leptospirales bacterium
GGATTTAGGGGGCTATCCCAACAATCCGGAAAGGGCTATATTAGTTTTTATAATCTGAGAGTCCGAATTATTTTTTGATATTAATGAGTTTTTATGGCAGTTGCTATCGAGAGCAGTATAAAATGCATATAGATGGCTTAAATAAAAAGAAGGGGGTTTTATGGAAAGAATACTTGAAAAAATAAAGAGACTGACCCTCCAGCATGATCAGATATCTCCTGAGATTATACGTGAAAAGGATATAAAACTGGGACTCCGGAATCCGGACGGTTCAGGTGTTGTAGTAGGTATAACTACAAAGGGAAGGGTAATCGGATATGAAATCGTTCAGGATGATACTGACCCGTCTAAGAAAAGGATAAAGCCGGTTGATGGGCGGCTATACTATTGCGGTTACGATGTAAGTGACATCATTGAAAATAATGAAAAGAACAGGAGGTTCGGGTTCGAAGAAGTAGTTTACCTCCTCCTGACAAATGTACTCCCTGATAAATCCGATCTTGACAATTTCAGTAATGAACTTCACAAAAAATCCAAACTCTCAAATATTGAGAGGCGAATAATCATTGAAGAAGTTGAAAATTTTAACCAGATGTACGCGCTCCATAGTGTAATATCTCACATGAGCAGATGTGATAGTGACCCGGATACAAACGATTTTTCGAAAATAAGTGAGCAGTGTCTTAATGTAATTGCCAAAGCTCCCGTTATTGTGGCAAATAATTATAGTGTATATAAATACCGAAAAGGTGATGATCTCCGTATTGCCCGTTCAAGAGAAAATCTATCAGTGGCTGAAAATTTTTTATATATGCTAACAGGCGTTATGCCAGACAGAGAGGAGGCTCTTATGTTTGATGCCTGCCTCATTATGCATGCTGAACATGGGGGAGGGAATAATTCAACTTTTACAGTACGGACAGTCTCATCCAGCGGAGCAAATACTTATATGGCACTTGCTGCGGGAGTAGCGTCTTTGAGTGGCCAGTTTCATGGCGGCGCCAATGAATCTGTTATGTCAATGATGAAACAGTGTCAGAAGGACGTCAGGGACTGGACTGATGAAAAGCAGGTAAAGAAATATCTCGAAAAAATCCTGGATAAAAAAGCGGCAGATGGAAGAGGGAAGATTTATGGCCTTGGGCATGCTGTTTATACAATTTCAGATCCCAGGACCAGAATTTTGAAAAATTACGCGAAGACTCTTTCTCAAAAATATAACAAGATGGATCTTTTCAATCTTTTTGAAACGGTTGAAAAGATAGGTCCGGAGCTGGTAAAGGAGAGAAAGGGGAATGCAGTTTGTGTCAATGTTGACTTCTATTCAGGGCTTGTTTATAAACTTCTGGGTATACCGGAAGCTCTTTATACCCCTATTTTTGCAATGGCAAGGACTGCAGGGTGGTCGGCACACAGGCTTGAACAGATTATTCAGGGTAAGATTATAAGGCCGGCTTATATACCACCGAATAATGAGATTTATGAATATAAGGACATCAGTAAAAGATAATCAATAAAAAAGAAGACCGTTTTACCGGTCTTCTTTTTTATTGAATGCTGATTTGATACTGGTATACTAACTCGGCATTGATGTGAATACTCCCCTCGGATCAACTTCTTTTCTGAGTATATCAATAATCTCCTTTGTCGGAACAGGAGTTACCGGAATCTGCCCTTCAGGTTTAATAAGTTCAAATCCTGTAGCAAGCTGTGCAAGCTCCGGAGATACTCCCGGATGGAGAGTCTTTATTCTCATCCTTTTTGATGTAGGCTCAAAATCATAAACTCCGGCAGATGTTATGACGCATTTGGGGCCATCACCTACCAGGCCTGCTTCTTTACGACTTTCACCACCATCGAGGTATCCAACTGATGTCATAAAATCCAGATGTTTTACGAATTTTTGCGGATTCTGTAATCCTACAAGAACCAGATGTTTAGCAAGTGATGAAAGGTCATTGTTCCCTCCGGAACCTGTTAACCTGTTTTTATAATTATGAAAATCTCCACCAATCATGTGAGTATTGACATTCCCGTACATATCAACCTGTGCATAACCAAGGAATGCTTTGTCAACATAACCATTGTAAATCTGT
>CAZVFJ010000425.1:0-2095 GCA_964625825.1 uncultured Leptospirales bacterium
TATATTCTTTAGTAGGTGGGAGTAAATCGCATAAATGATTAAAACCCCATACAATTTGATTTTTGCTAATCCGAAATAATTCAAGAAAATAACTCTTATCAGGTTTTAGGTCATTTACTATCCCAACATCCCCGTATTTATTTAAACGAGTTGGTTGCGCGTTTTTAAATCGTTCGATCCCATACGGCGGATCGACAATACAAAGTGGTATTTCTTTATCGTTAAAATGTTTCATTAAATCCATACAGTCACCGTGCAAAATTACGTTCCACGGTTTACCGGCTTCAAGCCATTCTGGAATATTCATATAACACCCTTTAATTTCTTAGTTTCTTCTTTGTCTTTTTGGATTGCTTTAAATCCTTCATCATCCGTCTTCATAGCCAGTTCAAAATATTCCATATCATAAAGTTGTTTTGAGGTGTAGCCCTTGGCCTTGCTTTTTGAATTGATATTGCAGAAACTTTCACCGGTTGGCAATGAATATTTAATCCAGTTCGGGATACCCTCATCTGCCGCAACTGTTTTAAAAGGTACGAGGGTATTTAAGAACAGGTGATCCTCGCAAGTCACGCCCTGACCTATAAACTCAATATTCTTTTTATAACATTTCCAGGTTGCGTTCATAGTTTTATCATCCACAAGAGGCTCCGAAAAGGCGCAAGTTCGGCAATTGACAGCAGGGACTTTATTATCGAAGCATACCTCTTTCATTCTGCACCAGCCGCATTTATAAAAGCTCCGGTTTTCTGAAAGCCTCTGCGGTGGTCTGTCTGCCTTGATTATAGTCTCAGCTTTTGCAATTAAAGATACTGCATCTTTATTATTTGCTTCAGTCCTGCATGAGGTATAATCCCGCCCTCCGGGTGATTCAACTGTCATGTAATGCCGGGTGAGCTTAAAGGATTTCATATAGATTACAGCCTGTGCATAATAAGTATCATCCCATAATGCAAGAGCCTGTTTTTCACCTTCGGATAATATCAATTTTTTCAGGCTCTCAAACTTCTTCTCATTTACTGCCTTATTTTCCCATATATGCAGTGTTTTTTGACTTTCATAAATTCCGATAATTTTTCCGTCAAGATGTCCGGCGAAATGCCCGCCGACAAGTTTTACTGCAAATTGTTCCCCGGTATCCGGGTCTACAGTCTCAAGTTTTACACCCGGTACAAGCCGGAGCCTTGCGGCCATAATATCTTCCTGTTTATATCCGTCCTCAATCGCAAGAAGTGATTTTAATGTCAGAGTTTCTTCTATAACATTCCGGAATCTATACCATAGCATCCTCCAGCATTGCTCGCCGATCTCCGACATGCCGAGATAATTACGCGGCTTTTTCGTGGAGGTCTTTATAATCTCCTCTGACATCGAGCGTAAAGTCCTATCGTTATCAATATACTGTGATATGTCTGTCATCTGCGTACCCTGTATTTTCTGTTTATATCCAGAATTATTTCTTTCTGCCGTTCTGTAAATTCACCTTTCCATGACATCATATTGTCAATAAAACCATTCTCCCAGTCTGTCATTTTATCTCCGTATAATTTCCAGAGTGATTCTATTATAGACGTGTAATTATATTCAGTCATAATCACACCTCTCTGAAATAAAGCTGTACGGTTTTTTTCTTTGCCATCCCGAAAGTCATTTTGATAAAATCAGGGAGCTTGATAATAATATCATTGCCGTCAAAATGATCTTTGTAATGGGTGTTATAATTGCCGTAAGGATCATCAATTACAACATCTGTTATGCTTGTGTCATCGGCAAATTTAAACCCGACTACGCAGACAAAATGACCGGATGTCCCGCCGGAAAGAAAACCTCCTCCAATTATAACCGCCCCGCCTGATTTCACATGTCCCACTATTTCCGGGAAAGTCGCTTCTTTAACTATACAGATTTCTTTTCCGATTGCCTTATTTACCGCCCATGCGATGCAAACAGATGAATTCCATGGATTATATTTTGCGCCGGGGAATTTTTTATTAAGATAATCCCATCCCTCTTTACTGTTCAAAATGTCCATGAGATAATCCGGCATCTGTTCATACGCCACGGGCATTATATGCCCGGTATAATGAATCCCCAT
>CAZVFJ010000426.1:0-2078 GCA_964625825.1 uncultured Leptospirales bacterium
AGAAAATAGAGGAAGTACTTCCCGTATTAGAATAACTGAAATCAGAAAATTATAAAAAGATGGATTTAAAGCACAGATTGGATTTGAAATTTGAAGGAGTGTCGCTTGAGCAGGCTGAAAAGGCGCTGATTATGCTTCATGGAAGGGGTGGCACTGCTGAAGATATTCTCTCGTTATCGCGGCATCTTGGACTTACAGGTTTTGCTCTTATTGCGCCACAGGCAACAAACCACACCTGGTATCCTTATTCGTTTATTGCGCCTACAGAGGAGAATGAGCCTTGGCTTGCTTCGGCTCTTGAGGTGGTGGGTGAGACGGTGGAGAAGATTATGGATGCCGGTATCGCTGCAGAGAATATTTATTTTCTGGGTTTTTCTCAAGGGGCTTGCCTTACGCTTGAGTATACTGCACGTAATGCACGGCGGTATGGGGGTATTGTTGCCTTTACCGGCGGGTTGATTGGTGATGAGATTGAACCTTCGATCTATAAAGGTGACTTTGAGCAGACACCTGTTTTATTGAGCACAGGCGATCCGGATGCTCATGTTCCGGTTGATAGAGTTATGGCTTCTGCCGAAATTTTTAAAGGTATGAATGCTTCTGTGACAGAAAAAGTGTATCAGGGCAAGTCGCATTCTATCTCTATTAATGAGGTTGAGCATGCTAAAAAGGTAATATTTGGGAAATGAAAGTAACGCGTGTATATAGTGATGAGAATGGAGAGTCGCACTTCGAGGTGATTGAAGTGCCTCTCTTTAACAGAGGTGAGATTGGTTTTCTTTCTGAAAATGTGGCTGTGAAGTCGCTTCAGTTTAGGAAGGTTTCTCCCGATTATGATTACGATTTTCATCATGCGCCTCAGAGGCAGTATATTGTGCTTCTTGACGGGGGAATTGAAATTGAGACGTCGCTCGGTGAGGTGCGTCAGTTTCAAACGGGTGAGATTCTTTTGGTTGAGGACACTAACGGTAAAGGACATCGAACCAAAAACCTTGAGAGGAGAGAGCGGACTTCGTTGTTTATCCATCTTGCGTGATGTTATTAATTTTCTCACGTTTATCAATTATTGATTATTTCTGAATTATAGGTGAATAGTTATGTCTTGCTTATGACTTGTTTACAATCTATTAAATGTGAAAATATGACAACAATGTAAAAACTATTTAAACTTTATGCTGTTATATTAAAATTAAATGATTGTTCTTCAAGTCATAAACCTTTAATAATAGAAATTGAACTATGAACTTAAAACATTTATCTGTCGTGCTGTTTGTTAGTGCTCTGTTATTGTCTTGCGGAGGTAATAAATCATCTGAAGATAGTGGAGACGATTCACCCGGTATCTCTGAAGCTATTAGTGGTTTTAAAAACCTCAATAAAGTAGCTGATGCAACTGAAGATTGGGAAGAGAAGCAGAAGGAGCTGGCTGCTCTGACTCCACTCACAAATGATGAGAT
This sequence comes from uncultured Leptospirales bacterium, assembly GCA_964625825.1. Lineage (GTDB taxonomy): Bacteria > Spirochaetota > UBA4802 > UBA4802 > UBA5550 > UBA5550. Next base: position 1,458 of record CAZVFJ010000426.1, read on the forward strand.
TAAAGCGCTTCTGCCCGAAAGTCTCTCAGGAATGAAAAGGACCAAATTTACAGTTGGTGATGCTTCAATGATGGGACTGGTGGCGGGTCAGGCTACTTATTCTGATGGTCAGGGTAAAAGTGTTGAGCTGTCAATTATTGATGGTGCCGGAGAAACAGGTTCAGGGATGATTGCAATTTATGTTATGGCGCTTTCTATGGAAATGGAAGAGGAGACAGAGACAGGGTTCTCTAAAACCACTACTATAGACGGTCATCGTGCAACCGTAGAAGAGGAGAGAGGCGAAGGCTGGATAAACTCAGAGATTGCATCATTGGTTTCGGACAGATACCTTGTGACACTTAATGGTACAGGTTTGAGTTATAATGAGCTTGAGGGTGTATTCAAAGCTCTTGACTTTGGGAAATTTAAGTAGAACTTAAGTTCAGGAGCTGTTTAACTTTTGAAATATCTAATATCGGTTTCGGCAGGACGAGGTTCTGCCTCTACTCTTTTCTGAACTTAGTTTAAGAAAGCAGAGGGGGTTAATATGAAAAAAACATTTTTATATAAAAGAAATTAGCTTCAAACTCTTTGTTAATTTATTGGATTATTGTAACTTTGCAGTCCGATTATTAGTTT
>CAZVFJ010000427.1:0-2065 GCA_964625825.1 uncultured Leptospirales bacterium
AATAAGCAGGTCAATTACCTCTGATGCCTTAATCTTACCTTTAGATATGCGTGATGTCAGTTCTCCCCACCTGAGTATAAGCGCATCACCTATCCAGTGCCACATAAGGCACATCTCTCTCCATATATCAGCAGGGACTATTACAGTTTTATCCTTTGCATTATACCCGAATATCTTTTCATCACCACCGGCATACTGCACCGGCCCTTTCTTTATTGTTTCCTCTATCTCACGGAGCAGGCTTTCAACTTCACCTGCGGAATCTCTGCCCGTCTTTACATCCAGATAACTGTTATAAAACGAACTTAATCCACCCTGAGGCCTGTACTGTTCAATGATTCCTGATAAACTCTTTCTGAACTTCACAGGCATGGCGCAGGTCTCTTTTTCACCGTTTATCTGAGGTATAAATTTAGCAGACTCAAAGAGCGGCCAGTAGTAGAACATCCACTTCTCTGCAATACTTCGCAACGGCACACCAACTGTCCCGTCAATATACCATTTCACGCTATTATATTCATTTGACGCTATATCTGTCATCGCCCTTACAAGCGCCAACTTATACGTCGCTGTTTTTTGTTCCCTGTTAAGTATCCCCTCAATCTTATCAATCGACCTTGTTCCATTTGCAGCCTCCAGATGAAACAAAATCACTCCCCACTTCACCCCTGCCCTCCCCAGGCTGTCAGGCTCCTCATAATATGCGATCTTTCTGAATCCCAATCGCTCAAAAAGCAGCGTGTACTGCTCCGCTGTCCGCATGATAAAGAGCCTGCCGTCAGGCACACGGCTGTCAATGCTGACATCACTCCTCTCAACAGGGAATGAAAGGAGCAGCCTCCCCCCCTCTTTAAGGTTATTCCTCATGGTAAATGCCGCGTCGAATAACTGCTCATCACGTATATGCATAAGCACTGCCGAGCAAAGTATACAGTCAAATGTCCGGTTAAAGTATAAATTTTCAGAAGGGAGTTCCCCGGTGATAATACGATCTTTCAACGCGGGGAATCTTTTAACAGCCTCAGCGCACATCTCAGGGGACGCGTCAATCCCGTAGACATCGTAACCCCCATCCTGAACTATTAAGCCCCCCTCCGGGGGGTTTGGGGGGCCTGCGAGAATAGACATGTCACGCCCCGAGCCGCAGCCTATATCGAGCACTGATGAACCGTGAGGGAACGCGGTCGCGAAATATTTACTCACACCGCTCTGCGTGGCTGAGTTATAAAGATTCGCGGCATCCTTCACACGTGATGAATAGTATTCAGAGGTTTTGTTATCCATAAATTCTCGTGTTATAGGTATGACTCCCCGACCTAAACCGAACGATCCCTCCGGCCTGCCGGCCACCTCCCTTTGAAAGGGAGGTGATTCAAAGTCCCACTCTCATTAAGGAGAGGGGTGGCGCGACAGCGACGGGGTGAGGTCCGTTCATTATTGTACACGATTACTCTTTTATGTCAACACCGGAACTCCTCTGACTCTCCGGCTGAATTAAAAAAATGACATTTCTACCGGACAAAAACCCAAATATGTTCAGAATTATCCCGCTTACATGATACCAAATGCAAGCTTATAAGCACAGACTCTGGAGGTCGATGCCTGAAATTTTGTTCGTCTTACCTTCGTTTTACCTTCGTCGTACCTTCGTCGTTGTTCGTTTCATCCTGTACTCTCTTTTTATTGAAATTCCCTCTCAGATTTCTCACCCGATGTAAAGTCAGGGGTTCGTTGTGAACGTACCCGGTATACTGTTATCCTTTACAATGCCTCCGGTATCTTTTCCGGAAAAATCTGCAACCTTTTCCATCAAACAACTGTTGTATTTTAATAAAACATTCAGCCGGTTTTAAAATCTTTCTTTACAAAATATATTTATATGCTCTTTTTTATCGTAAAAAATCCGGATTTATACATGCCCCGGTTAAATAATACAAAGGAGAAATTATATGCTGCTTAAAGGTATTTTCTGGGAAAACAACAGGAAACATGGCTTTATCAGGGGGACCATGGGGGGATACATAATGTACCCGTCGATAGTAATATTCCTGCTTTTCCAGGTACT
>CAZVFJ010000428.1:0-2063 GCA_964625825.1 uncultured Leptospirales bacterium
CAGGGCGCAGAATCCCGCGTCAACGGACTGCGTCGACGCGTACTGAAAAGACTGTGCTATATCCTGCGCTGTTACGATTTTTGATTCAACAGAACTTAACATCCCGCTTTTTTCAAGGGCAGCTTTTGCCGCAGTTCCATATGGAGCAGTTACCGGATTTGCAATAGCTAATTTTTTAATATCATTTTTTTTGAGAGCGTCTTTCCAGTCTTTAGATGAACAGAAATTCTTATTTGCTGACCAGAGTATAGCTGCCCCTTTTGCGTATACAAAAGGTTTCTCAGAAACTTCACTTTCAGAAAGCAGTGCTGGACGTTTTTCATCTGCCGCAAGGAATATATCATAAGGGGCTCCGTTTATTATCTGGCCATAGAGTTTCCCCGTGGATGAAAAAGTAGTTTCTACCTTAATTCCTGTTTGAGTTTCAAAACTTTGGGCAATTTCAGTGAATGGTTTTATAAAATTTGCTGCAACAGCTGCGTGAATTTTATCCTGTGCGAAAGATATTGATGGTAAAAAAACAGCAGTAAAAATAACTAAAGACACAAAACTTTCTATTATCTTTTTCACATCACTCTCCATGTCTTTTTTAACATAATATATGTTATGTTAAAAAAGACAAGTTGGGAAAGATGTCAACTAATTAATAGTTTTACAATGATTTAAGTTAGAATTACAGAGAATTTATAATTTTTTTCATATAAATTTATATCTAAATAAAACAAAAAAAGTTAATTGTATAAAACTGATCTCCGGTTTAATCTCTGCACCCTTATTGCTCTATTATAAAATATATAAAGCTAAAGCAAAAAGACAAAGATTGGTATTTACAGAATTTTTAATATGTTTAATCATTTCAATACTTCTATTATGAGCATATTCATCAACATCATCAAAAAATTTTTTAAACTCTATCATAAAGATTCTGCCGAACTCGGTAAGCTTATATCCTTCTTTATTGTTGTCCTTGTGTATCAGCTCATGTCCCAGAATCTCTTCTGTTTTTTTTATTTTGCCCCAGGCTCCACGATATGACATCCCGATTTTTTCAGCAGCAAGCTTAAGCGATCCCAGTTCATCGATAAGCCTGAGGAGCTCATACCTTCCTCGTCCAAAATATACTCCATCTTCTTTTTCAAACCATAAATGCAGTTTAACGTGTGGCATTTCATGCCTCCTTAATCATTAAAAATCTGTTACTTTCAATTCTCTTTAACCGGCAATGACGCTGTAATTACACCTGCCACAAATCCGCAAAGATGACTTTCCCATGACATTGAAGGTACCATCGGCAATACCCCGAAGATCATCCCTCCATACATAAAAAATACGACTACTGAAATAATTATTGATATTAAATCCCTCCGGAAAAAGCCCCTTGCTATAAGGTATCCAAATATACCGTAAATAACACCGCTCGCCCCAATATGTATAGTGCCTTTTCTTCCAATAATCCAGGTCCCCAATCCGCCGAGGAGCATTATTATAAAAAGAATCGAAACACTTCTCCCTTCACCGGTGGAAACAAGTACAGCTCCGAGTATAATCAAACTTACGGAGTTTGCTATAAGATGAGTAAAATCCGCATGAAGAAACGGAGCAAGGAGAATCCCGGGGAGTCCTGAAATTTCTCTCGGCATAATCCCGTATTGATTCAGAGGTAATATATAACTAAAAGCATGTACTACCCATAAAAAAATAATTATATAAAGGAGTGATTTTATATCTTTAAAATACGTTCTGACAGTCATACTAATTATATATATCCCTCAAAGGATTTTACGTCAATTAAGTTGCATATCTAGGATTATTTTATTATTAAAAAATAATCTATCACTTTTTCTATAGCATTACCCGGGTCCGGCAGAATTAAATTACAATTTTATTATACATAAAATATTCCATACCTCTCAGATGTCAACGGCTGTTGGAAGAGGCAATAATTCTTTTTATGTTAAAACATTATTTTAATATTTATTACACTCTATATAATATTCATTATTATAAAATTAAAAAAGTGTAGAAAAAAATAACGGTATACAGTACCCTACGCATAGAGTTTA
>CAZVFJ010000429.1:0-2060 GCA_964625825.1 uncultured Leptospirales bacterium
CTGTAAGCGGATGTTACAAGCTCCGCACAACCCTTTGAGGCGCTGTACGGATCGTATCCCCCCATCGGATCATTTTCTCTATATCCCCATACCCATTCCCGGTTTTCATAGCATTTATCAGTTGTTATATTTATAACTGCCTTGATCGAATTAATTCCCCTGCATGCATTGAGGAGGTTAACCGTGCCTATTACATTTGTTTCGAATGTCTCCCGGGGTTCCCTGTATGACAACCTTACAAGTGGCTGGGCAGCCATATGTATTAGTATATCAGGTCTGAAATCCTCAATGGCATTTCTAAGTTTCTGATAATTCCTGATATCATCTATTGTCTCCGGTAATTTAAGTCCAAGCAGTTCATAGTGAGATGGCTCGTAAACGGGTTTCAGGGAATATCCATAAACCTCTGCTCCAAGTTTATCAAGCCATAATGCCATCCAGGAACCTTTGAATCCCGTGTGGCCTGTTAAAAAAACTTTTTTACCATTATAGATGCCGTTGAATAAATTATTCAATGCGATACCTCACCAGAGTTTCCACGGTGCATTGCCTGAATCCCACATGGCGTTCAGCTCGGTCTTATCACGGAGAGTATCCATGGGCTTCCAGAATCCGTTATGTTTATATGCTGTAAGTTCTCCATTTGCAGCTAAAGTTTCAAGAGGCTCTCTTTCCCATGTGGTATTGTCATCTTTGATCAGATCAATTACTGATGGTTCAAGAACAAAGAAACCGCCGTTAATCCAGTTGCCGTCTCCTCTGGGTTTTTCCCTGAAAGATTTTATTGATGTGCCTTCCATGTCAAGTGCCCCGAATCTCCCTGATGGAAGGACAGCAGTAAGTGTGGCAGCTTTTCCGTTTTTTCTGTGTTCTTCAACAAGTTCTTTTATATTTATATTTGAAACTCCGTCGCCATAAGTCATCATGAATGTTTCATTGCCTATATATTCTTTGACTCTTTTAATTCTTCCACCGGTCATGGTTTCAAGTCCCGTATCTATCAGTGTAACTTTCCATTGCTCGGCTTTTGTATTATGAATAATTTTATTCTGATTCTTACAGGTAAAATCGAATGTTATATCAGAGTTATGAAGAAAATAATGATAAAAGTATTCTTTGATATAATAACCTTTATATCCAAGACATATAATGAAGTCATTGAAGCCATAATGGGAATATATTTTCATTATGTGCCACAGGATTGGTTTGCCGCCAATTTCGATCATAGGTTTTGGTTTTACAACGGTTTCTTCGCTAAGACGTGTACCCATCCCGCCGGCAAGTAGTACTACTTTCATTTTTTTACCTTAAAATTATATGAAATTAACAGATTTATATATAAAATCACATAAAATTATCATTTATATTGTCAATAGAAAAACTCAGGAGTTAATAGGCTTCCTTCCCTCACAAAACCCGCCGTGTCGAGAGCCTTCCCGCCGCGTCTTACCTTAAAGTGAAGATGCGGTCCTGTTCACCGGCTAGTGTTCAGTCTAAAATTTATTTACACTTGGCAGATTCCTGGTTGTGAATTTCTTCATGCTTTTATCTCCATTATATTCAATAACCAGTTTTTTAAAATCATATCGTGAAATTAATGATTGCATTTGCAACAATACTGTTTTACTTTTAAACATGCTGTTAATCTCTGATTGTGCTGTTATTATTGCTTGTTTGGTAGCTTCAATAATTAATAACATTTCTCAGATTAATAGCATTTTTTATTTCCCCCGGAAAGTTTATGGAACAGAGAGATAAATTTAAAGTTTTCATCAATACTATTATAATTACAGCATCCACAGTAATCGAAAAGGTTATTTTTTTTGCTGTAAATATTGTTATAGCCCGATATCTCGATCTGAACCAGTATGGAGAATATACAACAGCCCTGGCCTTTGCCTCCTTCTTTTCATTGTTCACAGATATGGGTGTCAGCGATACATTAATACGTGAAATAAACTATGAAAAAGAGAAAGAACAGACTTTATATAATGTTATTCTGCTGAAAATTGTTTTATCTCTTTTAATTTTTATATTGTTTATTATAGCAACGGTTAATA
>CAZVFJ010000430.1:0-2045 GCA_964625825.1 uncultured Leptospirales bacterium
TTGAGAAACTGAAAGTAATCACCGGGCACGATATGCGTATTATAAAAAAAGAATTTCTTGTGCGAAAAAATGAAATCAGGTCCATTATCGGTAATGCTGAAAAAATAAAAAATGAAACAGGATGGGTGCCTTCCATTTCTATTGAAAAAACTCTTACTGATATGCTGGAAATTTAAACAGCGTAATTTAAGCTCCTCCTCTTATCGCCATCCGGTTTATATCTGTGCATATTATCATTATTTGTCTTGCCTGCTTCATGAATTTTATAAAAAATCTTAAATTTAAAAGCGATGGGCAAAAATAGAGTTTTTTTTGAATAAATTCCGCCCGTAAGGGTTAAAAATATGAAATTCTGGTTGAAATATAAGTGTAAATTGATAAATTTTATTACTATATTAGGAAGAACTTATACTCCCAACCATGAGGTCTTCAATGAAAGGAATAATTCTTGCCGGGGGTTCCGGCACAAGGCTATATCCTGTAACCCAGGTTATATGCAAACAGCTCCTCCCGGTTTACGATAAACCGATGATATATTATCCTCTCTCAACACTTATGCTTGCCGGAATAAAAGATATTCTCATTATATCAACACCAGAAGATACCCCGGTATTTAAAAAAGTACTTGGTGACGGCTCTCAATATGGCTTATCTTTAAGCTATGAAGTCCAGGACAAACCCAGGGGGCTTGCGGATGCCTTCAGGGTAGGAGCGGATTTTATCGGGAATGAGAGGGTCGCGCTTATTCTTGGTGATAATATTTTTTATGGAAACGGGCTGTCTCATTTTTTAAGAGGAGCCCTCTCTAATGAAGAAGGGGCGACTGTCTTCGGGTATTATGTGAAAGATCCTGAAAGGTATGGAGTCGTCGAATTTGATGAAAACAGCAGGGTCGTATCAATTGAAGAAAAACCCGAAAAACCGAAATCGAACTATGCTGTTGTAGGGCTCTACTTTTATGATAATCAGGTTGTTGAAATAGCTAAAAATCTGAAACCCTCTAAAAGGGGGGAGATTGAAATTACGGATATTAATAATGAATATCTGAAACAGGGTAAACTCAATGTGCAGCTTATGGGGCGCGGCTACGCGTGGCTTGACACGGGGACTCATGACTCAATGCATGACGCCTCGACTTTTGTGAAGATAATTGAAGATCGTGAAGCAACAAAAATCTCGTGCATTGAAGAGATCGCCTATCTTATGGGGTATATAGATGAAGTACAACTGAGGAGACTCGCGGAACCTTTAATGAAATCAGGTTACGGGAAGTATCTCATTGATATACTTGAAAAAAGTTGAGAATAGAAGAATTCTCCCGTTAAGTTGCAAATAGGTTAAAAGATAAGACACAGATAAATACTTATTTATAAGGATATACACGGATGTTCATGAGTATATGATAAAAAACTATAATCTAATCTTTTATCCCTCTTTATCCGTGTTCATCTGTGTAAAATATATTTTTTAATTTCATAAAACCTGGTTACTTCGCGATGTGTAATTTTATTGCAGTTTACGAAAGTATTAAGTAATAATTAATCTGTCATATCCGCGTAGTCGGATATCCACTTCTTTAGAAAGATTTAGATTTCCGCCTTCGCGGGAATGACAAAAAGTGTACTAATTCAATTGTAAACGGCTAAGTTTGTATTTTAAATATACCGGAGTTATTTTATGCCTTTTTTATTTAATAAATGTGAAATCCCGGGTCTTGTTGTAGTTGAGCCCCGTGTATTTGCAGATGACAGGGGTTTTTTTCTTGAATCTTATAAAAAGTCCGATTTTTTAAAGAATGGTATTGATGTTGAATTCACGCAGGATAATCACTCTCTCTCCACAAAAGGTGTGCTTCGCGGCCTTCATTTTCAGAAAGCCCCATTCGCGCAGTCTAAACTTGTGAGAGTGATTAAAGGTACAGCCTGGGATGTCGCTGTTGATATAAGAAAAGGCTCCCCCTTTTATAAAAAATGGGTCGCGGTTGAACTCTCCGCTGATAATAAAAAAATGTTTTACATACCGGAAGGTTTCGCGCATGGTTTTGT
>CAZVFJ010000431.1:0-2043 GCA_964625825.1 uncultured Leptospirales bacterium
TTTCTCTACATGGACTCGTGGTTATGAAGTTGGTCTGCTCAAATCGCCTTCTCCCTTTGGCCCGTGGGAATTAGTATCTCCTAAGCCTATATTTGGCACCCGTAAAAAAGGATACCGCCCTGAACTAGCTGATTCAGGAGGGTATTCTCATCTTAAATTTACTGATACTGAAGACCCTTATTGTGAAACCGGACATAATTCACTATTTATAGGTCCCGATGGTAAGCTTTGGAGTTCTTGTCACTATATGATGTATGATAAGAGACCTTTCCCTTATTGTCCCGATCTGTCGGATTGGGAGAAAACACCTCAAATGGGAATTGAGCCAGTTAATTACAAGGATGGTATGTTTTATATTGAAGGTCCAACATGGACGGAGCAAGTTATTGAATATTAAAACAATTTAGCAAATTACATCATAATAGTAAAGTCAATTATGATGTAAAATTCATCTGAAATTTATTTTAAATATTTCATCTCATATTAATAGATTGATAAAGGCTGCCAAAAAGACAGCCTTTGTTTTTGAATTTCTTTTATATAAAATAGCGCTTAATTAAAACAGTTCCAAAAATTAGAGAAAAAGCCAGAATTATCCATAGGTAATTTATTGGAACTACTGCCCCTGTTGAGTTTGATCCCACAGCGCAAAAACTAGCTTGAAATGATGAGAAAAAAGAAGGGGTTGCATTTGCTGTGTTTATAATTGCGGTTCCATCTCCCCACAGACTAATGTATAAAGTATTAGATTGCGCATCGAAATCTCCATCACAATATTCCCAGGTATCAAGTCCGGTCGAACCAATTAAAGTTCTTGTTCCGGCAACAGGGTCTATTATATATAAACTACCATCCTGATATTCCCCTGCATCAATTCCATAGAAAACACCATCTTTATCAATAGCTAATGTAGTGTAAAATCCGGGAAAAGTGTTTGAAGAAATACGAGTACACAAACCAGTATTGAGGTTTATTTCAAAAACTGCTGCAGCGCTTAAATCCCAAGGATCCATTGAGAAAATTGCATACATTTTTCCATTGTAAAAACTCATAGCACAAGCAGCACCAAATGAGCCAATATCTGTCCCATGCAGATTTGCAATAAAAGTATTTGTGCCTGAAGACAAGTCTATTGAATAAAGAGGTGAGTTACTTTCCCATTCAGATAAATAATACAAGACACCATTGTCGTTAAAGTCTCCTGTACAAATAAAATCCGGAGTAGTTGCAATCATTGAAACCCCATAAGGAGCACTTTTTTGCATCCTGTAGAATTCATCACCATATCCAAGAAAAATATATTGACCATTTAAATCAATGTTTGTTAGTGCACCCGGCCCAACTGTTGGGTTACTACCACTATGTGCCGGAGGAAAAGTTCCTTGTCCGTTGGCAACTATTACCAAACAAGAAATCATTAAAGGGAAAAGAAAATTTTTCATGAGTTATTATTTTGAATGTTAGGAATATACTGTAGTTTACATTCAAATTTACATACAATTTTAATATAAAAGTGAAAAAATATTTAACAATCACTTTTAAAATCAAAGTCATTCTCTCTCTTCTTAAAAAAGAAGCTAAAATTACTTCAGCTCTATAATTTGTTATTTTGAAAAAACGATAAAGGCCTTATACTTTTAGAAATTCTATTTTTATCATATCCAAATTTATTTTATTATTCTACATGGGTTTAACCCTCATTCTGATTACTATTTATAAAAAAGGGGCGCTTTTAACGCCCCTTTAATTTTTATTAATATTTCTACTACTGAATAATCATTTTTTGACTTGCTGAATAATTTCCAGCTGTCAGGGTATAGAAATATACTCCTTTAGATAATTCTTTAGGATTAAACTCCACAACATGCTTTCCTGAAGAGTATTCTTTACCTGCAAGCTCTGCAATTTCAGCTCCGGTCATATTAAAAACCTTCAGTGACACATAAGAACCCTTAGCAAGTTCAAATGGTATATTTGTCAAGTTAGAAGCCGGATTAGGAAAGTTTTGTCCAAGAGAATATCCTGACATTTCTTTGTTAATTG
>CAZVFJ010000432.1:0-2035 GCA_964625825.1 uncultured Leptospirales bacterium
GATATAAATCTTGTATACGCTTCCGGCTTCTGGAAATTTGGAGATAAAGATCTGAATGCTATAAGCTCTTCTTTAAGATATTTTTCTTTGGGAGATATAGATGTTTTTGATATTGGTGGCGATTTTGCACAGAGTGTGAATCCGTATGAGCTTGCGCTTGATGTTGCATATTCTCGTAAGCTGAGTGAGACTTTCTCTGGAGCCGTAGCTTTGCGTTATATACGCGCAGATTACTCAACGGGAGATGGGGAGACCACTCCGGGTAATGCCTTTGCAGCTGACATCGCAGGATATAATGAATCATATCTTTATATGGGGCGCTCTGAAGCGTTATTAGGATTAGGATTTAATCTTTCAAATATTGGAACCAAGATATCTTATAATGGTGGTGAAACATCTATGTTCTTGCCAACAAACCTCAGGGTGGGGGCTTCTTTGGGTTATCCTATAGATGCAAAAAACACTATCTCATTGAGTCTGGATCTTAATAAGCTTATGGTGCCTACACCTCAGCTTCCAGATGAAGATGAGACTGAAGAACAGATGTTTCAGCGCATCGAGGAATATAATAATATCTCTTCCATAGGTGGCATTTTTAAGTCGCTGGGCGATGCGCCGGGAGGTTTTCAGGAAGAGTTACAGGAGGTTATGTGGTCTCTTGGAGCTGAATATGTATATAACAATCAGTTTTCACTGCGAGCAGGTTATTTCAACGAAAATGAATACAAGGGAAACCGCAGGTATGTTGCTTTTGGCGCAGGTTTCAGGATAAAAGCCTTTCAAATTGATGCCTCTTATCTGGCTTCTACTTCACAGTCGAATCCTCTGGATCAGACACTTCGTATTTCATTAGGATTTGATATCGAAGGACTAAAAAGTTTAATGAACTAATTTTTTTTAATCTTTACTCGCTATGTTAAGAGTTGGGTTTGGTTATGATATGCATCAATTGCAGGAAAAGCGTAATCTTTGGATTGGAGGTGTCAAAATTGATTATCATCTTGGATTAAAGGGACATTCTGATGCTGATGTTCTTATTCATGCAATTTGTGATGCACTGTTGGGTGCTGCAAATATGCGGGATATTGGGTATCATTTTCCCGATACTTCTGACGAGTATGAGAATATCGACAGCTCAATTCTACTTAAAAAAACAGTTGGCCTACTCAAACAGAAGGGTTATTCTATAAATAATATTGATAGTACAATTTGCGCAGAAAAGCCAAAGCTCAATCCTTTTATCCCTGCCATGCAGCAAAGACTTGCCGAAGTAATGAGTATTGATACCGATTTGATTTCAATTAAAGCAACTACTTCCGAGAAGATGGGCTTTGTAGGACGTGAAGAGGGGATTACAGCTTATGCTGTGGTACTGATTGAAAAAAGTTGATTATGACTGTTTTCAAATGGTTGCTGCGTAAAAGACAGTCAAAAGGCCATGGTGTTCATTCTCCTTTTGCTTTTGAACTGATAACAAAAGTGCTTTATTCTCCCTACTCATATTATGCTTTTTCTGATATAATAAAGCAGGTAGGGCACGATCAGGATAAGGAGTACAATCAGATTTCATTCAGGCTTGTAAACCATTTTAAACCTGAAAACATCCTGGAGGTCTTTCCTGGTAAAGGATTAGGCTCACTTTATATTTTATCGCCTTCAGCCGATATCAACTGTACTTTTATTGAATCAGACGTGGAAAATATCTCTTACACCAAAGAGATTATAAATGGTTATTTTAAGTCAAGAAAACATTACTCAAAAGAGCGGAATGTATTTTTTAAAACCTCTTTAAAAGAAATCCCTCTTGAGAAATTTGGCGCAATATTTATAAATTTGGATTGTGAAGATAATTTCTTATATTCATTGGAAAGATTGTTTGAACTTAGCAGCGAAAACTGTTTCTGGGTTATTAACCATATCAACAAAAAATTGAATAAACAATTATGGCGTCATATCGTTAATGATGCAAGAACAGGAATCACATTTGATTTTAAGAACAGAACAGGTATAGCTTTTTTGCGACCTGTTTATCAAA
>CAZVFJ010000433.1:0-1804 GCA_964625825.1 uncultured Leptospirales bacterium
ATACTATCCAATCTCACTCCACTGAAAAACAGGTTTAGCCGGATATTTACTGTATCTATTATTATTGTGCTGATATTTTCAATCTATTTTGCAAGGAGGCTTACGCTCTTCACCGAAATTCTGGAGAATGAGGTTGAAGTGAGAACTGCTGAATTGAAGGAAAAGATTGCAGAGGTTGAATACCTCTCTCTCACGGATCATCTTACAGGCCTGGCAAACCGCAGAAAGGTTCAGGCAATCCTTGAAGAGGAAATTATTCGTTCAGACAGGACCTCTCTCCCGCTCTCGATAATATCGCTGGACCTTGACTATTTCAAAGAAGTTAATGATACTTTTGGGCATGAAGAGGGAGATGTTGTTCTGAAGAAAACCGCTGATGCGATAAACGGAGCCATTAGGGGTGTTGACAATGCAGGGAGAATGGGCGGCGAAGAATTTATTATAATCTGCCCTGATACGCCTGAACCGGGAGTTCTATTCCTCGCAGAGAAGCTCCGTTCTGTTATTGAATCAATAGATTCCCCCCTTGCAGGAAAGGTAACGGCTTCTTTCGGATGCGCTACAAGACTTCCGGGTGAGGGGATTGACCGGCTCCTTTCCCGCGCTGATAAGGCTCTTTATAAAGCCAAAGAGCTGGGGAGGAACCGGGTTGAAAAAGCGGAGAACGAGGGCTCCTTATTATCTGCCGAATGACAGCTGGAATATGCGTTTCACTTCATCCCTGGAAGGCGGGGGGAGAGTGTTTTCTATGTTCTTTGATGTCATTGCCGTTTCTGTAAAGAGTTCGATCTCCTCATCGGTTAATTCCTCCCTTCTGCCGAGGAGTGATTCTATCAGCGCTCCGAACTCATCAACATCTTTCAGGCCCATTGCGTTTATTACATCTTTTACCTTTGCGGATGAGGGCTCAAGAAAACGGAGATAACCATACATAAGTAATCCGTTCGCCCGCCCGTGGTCAATATTCCTGTGATATGTAAGAGGGTAGCCCATCGCGTGAACAGCGGTTGTCCCTGTATGTGCTATGACCATACCGGCAAGCATGGAGGCGTAGAGGAGGTTCTCCCTCCCGGGGAATGATGGAGTTTGCCTGTCTGCAAGTTTTTTAAGGGATATACCCAGGAGCCTCATGCTCTCAATTGCAATTGGTGTGATAATTTCAGTAGCCCGTGCTGATAGATACCCTTCCACTGTATGAGACAGGGCATCTACTGCTGTGTTGACCGTGGTATCAACCGGTAATGTTTCAGTGAATGTCGCGTCAAGAAATGCCGCGGCGGGAAATATCTCGGGCGATGCTATACTTTTTTTGTTGCTTATCTTTTTGAATGTAAGGATTGAGTATGGTGTAACCTCGCTCCCCGTCCCAGCGGTTGTGGGAATTGCTGCAACTGGCAGCGGTTTATTTTTATAGGAACCTCTGAAGAGAGCATCATCATCAAGATCGTTCGTGGCAAGTATTGCAATGGCCTTCGCGGCATCAAGGGGTGAACCGCCCCCGATTCCTGTAATGAAGTCGGCCCTGGCTTCACGGGCCATCTTAGCGGCCTCCCGCACTGTCTCAACAGAAGGGTTTGTTTCAACGCGGTTGAACCTTTCGTATTTTATATTCTGAGCACTGAGCGCGTCAGCAATCTCTTTCATAGAACCATTTTTATCTGCGGAACTTTTCCCTGTTATAATCAGGCACTTCTTCCCGAGCCCGGCAAAAACCGGGCTATTTTTTTTAATACACCCCTTCCCGAAATATACCTTAACAGGCATGTTAAATGTGAATTCCATGTCAACCTCCATTAATTTACTC
>CAZVFJ010000433.1:1818-2033 GCA_964625825.1 uncultured Leptospirales bacterium
GTCAGGGATTTTGTCCTGTTGTAATAACCGGTAGGATCTCCATCCCCGGATCTTATGACCTCATATAAGTATGGCGCTTTTGATTGTCAGATATAATAATCTCTTTAAGTAGAAATTTTATTATTTCATAAATTTTAAAATACGGTTATTATCAGCAAAAACAACCGTATTTTTCATAATGCTGATGAATAGATTAATCAGGTTATTCAGCTGCA
>CAZVFJ010000434.1:0-2019 GCA_964625825.1 uncultured Leptospirales bacterium
ATCACGCAGATAATAAACTGCCGGAGATATTTTAGTTCCTGGATTTTCAATAAGGTAAAACAGTCCGTAAACAAAAACCTGAAGTATCTGATAAGGACGATTAGACTTAGAAGAATCGAAAAGACCGGGAATATCTTTGTAAGCAGTATTACCTGAACCGGTTTTATAGTCAATAATCCTGTAAGTATTATCAACTATGTCGATTCTGTCGATACTTCCCTTGAAATTAACTGTCAGCTGATTACTCAGTTTATATGCTCTGTTGAAACGATACTCAGAGCTAATATATGTAAATGGAGTGAACTGCTTGTCAATGGTTAAAGTCTGCTTCACGTAACTCCTGAGTATCTCACCAATTAGATAATATTGTCCCTCCAGCGGTCTAGTATTTTCTTTATCCTTAAAATAGTATTGAGCGAAAGTCTTTTCAATTATCTCAGTGAGGTAATCATCATTTTTGATAACCTCATTTAGTACGTCGATTGTCACCACTTTGTTTTTATATCTCTGATATATAATCTCCATAAGGTGATGAAAAATAGACCCAAAAACGTCAGATTCAACAGATTCCTGCACCTCAGATTCCTCTGAAAGTCCCTCGATTGCAATGAAATAAAATTTAAGGGGACAATCAATATAGTTGTTGATATGAGAGGCAGAAAGCGACTTATTGCCACCTTCGCGATACTCATCAAGCTTACGCATGATATGAGCGGTTTTTTCTACCGATACAGGTGCTATTTGGGGTGTTGTTACATCATAAGTCACAACACGTTCATCTATATCGAAATAGTCGTTGTAGAGATACTTCAGCTGATAGAAGTATCGGCTGACTTCGCCTGTCTGCAAACCATCTGTGCGTGTATCATACAACATGAAAACATTTTTGGCGCGACTAATCATTCTATAGAAATGATATGCATAAACGCTATCCTGATGCTCATATATCGGCAAACCGAATCCTTTGCGCAAAGTGAAAGGAATAAACGAATTAGCGCTGTTTTTCAGTGGAAACACACCTTCATTGAAAGAAAGTATGATAAGATTTTCGAAATCTACGGCACGGGTTTCGAGAACACCCATAACCTGGAGTCCGGACAATGGTTCACCTCTGAAAGAGACTGTTATATTATGAGCCAGCTTTTTGAGCAGTCTGAAGTATGTGTCTACAGAAATACTTTCTGCTCCACTTAAGGTGTCCTGTAAACGTGTTACGGTTTTATAATATTGCACAATAAACTCTCTCTCCAGGTCATCGGCTCCTGTATTGTGCTTATCTGTTACAACTATTTCGTCAGTTTTATCCGTTTCGTTTCCCTCATAATCAGATTGCTTATTTGCAGTTAAACTTTTATAAAGAAATGATAGTATATTATGCAGATAACCACTTATAGTGCGCCACTCCTCAACTGGTGCAAAAATAAGCTGTAGCAACGTATCAGACGGTATATCGGAAACTGGAACTACTATACGATTATGTTTAATTATGTGTTCTTTAAGTTGCTTAGCCTCAGCACCAGCAGACATGTTGACCAAAGGGTGACTCAACACTGCGCTAACATAACGATGATAAAAAGCAGGTTCGCCATTCCATTTTCTTATACTCTGCTGCATTAAAGCGATATGCTCAATAAGACCTGCTATTGAAGAGTTTGATAAACTATAACCCATTGTCACGTTTATCTTCCCAATCTCTTCGGGTATAGAATAAAGAACAGGTAAAAGAAGATTCTCATCGGGGAGCACGATTGCCGTATTTATAGCCTCATTGGGTTCCGGGATATCATTTGATTTTATCAACCCTTGTATTATTTGTGTGATATACTTGGCCTGTCCGACACCTGAAGGCACTCCTATCACTTCCAGTTTGGGTTTTACCCTGTTTAAATGATAATTTCCTTTGATTTTAACAGAATAATCAGTGATATTAAATTTTGAGGGGAAGCGGGTCAGATTTTCCTCAACTCTCAGGGAAGCTCGATTAATATCATCATGTACAAAAGGTGAGTCGTAGTCCCA
>CAZVFJ010000435.1:0-2012 GCA_964625825.1 uncultured Leptospirales bacterium
GGACAAAATAGTCTGCGCTTGTTTTGGTGCTCGCGGCGGGGTCGCATGTTTGGAAGATTTTACACTGATTTAGGAGGTATTTTTTATCTCCGAGATCAAGAATATTATTTTGAAGTGTGCAATATTTGAAGTTCTCTTTTTTAACAAGATTACCTGCTGCTGCGCTTGGGCGTTGTTGATAGAGGGAGAGCCAGGTATAGACCGGGACAGTTGCCCGAATCTTCCTAAGTGCTTCTTCTGGGTATTTCCCCGGCCAGAGTGCTTGATCTTCTCCGGTTCTTAAGTCGTATTCTGGCCTTACTTCTTCAGAAAAAGCAGGGAGGTTTATTACCTCCCATTGATCGGCTTCGGGATCACTTTTTGAAAGTTCTAACAACCTTCCGGCCAGATCATCCATGTGCCAGCGAGTCATAGTCAAGAGAATCCCGGCATTCTCTTCTTGGCGGGTATAGAAGGTGTCTGTATACCACTCGAATACTTTATCTCGAATGGTTAAACTCTCAGCTTCTTCTCTGTTTTTACAGGGATCGTCTATAATTAGACAATTTCCACCCATGCCGGTAATTCCACCTCCGACACCAGCCGATCTATAGACACCGTTATGATCAACTACCTCGAAGATGTCAGAATTTCGCAAATAACTCCCCTGCGCTGTCGTCCTGACATTAGAATAATTTAGTCTGGTTTCTGGAAATAGAATAGAATATTCAGGACTTGTAATAATTCTTTGACAGTCTCTATTCATTCGTTGAGCTAAGTCTGCGCTATATGAACATGTTATAATTTTACAGTCTGGATTTCTACCTAGTATATAAGCAGGTAGTCTCCTACTAACGATTTCTGATTTCCCATGCCTAGGTGGGCAAGACACCATTAACCTTTTTATCTTTCCATCTACAAAATCATCTAACTTTTTAAAAATTAATTCATGATGCCAGTTAACTTGATAGTCTGGTTTTGTGAATGTAGTAAAGTGCTGTAAAGATTCAGTTGCTAACTTCCTTCGGAGAAGTTCATGCAAGATTTCTTTTTGAGAGAATGATTCAGTTTCCTGAGACATTTATCATCCTCATTAATTGCTCAGTTGAGATGTCGGATAGTTTCATAGCATTAATATTATTTATCGTAACCCCTGAACTGCCTGTTAATTTCCCAAGCCTTTTATCAAGACTGTCAAGCGCATTATTAGCCTCTTTGAATGCTAATACCCTAGTGTGTTCGTTCTCTGCACTCTGCGCGAGTCCTAAGAGCCCGTCTATAACTTGCTTCCTTTGTTCAATTGTCGATATCTCAGCTTCCACTACTTTAGTCTTAAGAACGCTCTTTTTCTCAATTAATTCAGCCGTTGTTTTAGTATCGCTTTTTAAGAAGTTATGAACGGAATTTTTGTTTATTTCAGTGTTTGCTTCCCTTGTGAGAGTGTCCGCAATGTCCCGTAATGATGCCCCGTTTTCATTAAGTTCTCTTGCCCTTTGTTCAAGGTTATATCTTATGATTTTGTTAACGGCTGACATTGTGTATCGTTGTCCTTATTGTCCCGAATTGTCCCGATATAAAAGTTAGTATTTTCAAATATAAACGAAAATTCATTTCTTAACGAACTTCGTATAAATATAAGCCCGCTCACCAACTGCAATCCCATCTAAACACTCGTTATCAGACCTCTTCAGATTACATGTTGAACAATATTTTTCTTCCTGTCCGGTGAAACGATGATAGCAGCCGATTATTTGATAGGAGGTTGTTTTTTTCAGGAAATCATCTCCATTAAAATACCCGGTAAATCCCAACCCATTAAATGAGCTACTACTCCAAAAACAGCCATCATCCAGATAATAATAAAATAACGTGCATGCATCTTATCATTTCTTTTGAGATTGATTATTATAAACGGAATGAATCCCAAGCTGAAAAGTATATTAGCATGAAAAGCAAGCCCGAACATGCACATTAAACTAGCAAGGATGTTCGGAGTAGAAAGAAGGAATTCTAATTTTTCATGTTGGTTCATG
>CAZVFJ010000436.1:0-2005 GCA_964625825.1 uncultured Leptospirales bacterium
GGAAGGTTTCGCTCATGGTTTTGTCGCACTTACTGATGAGGTACATTTAATGTATAAATGCTCAAAAGAATACTCGCCGGCCCATGATGCCGGGATTATCTGGAACGATCCTGAACTTAAAATTAAATGGCCCGTAAAAAATCCCCTCCTGTCTGAAAAGGACCTGATTCTCCCGGGACTGAAAGACGTTGAGGACTTTTTATGATATGGTTAGTCGGCGGGAACGGTATGATGGGGAGAGACCTTGCGGAAAAGCTTTCAGCAGCAGGAACGGCATATCTCTCTACGGATATTGAACTCGATATAACAGATAAACTGGCTGTAACTGAATTCAGCAGAGGTAAAAATTCCGGCTGGATAATAAACTGTTCAGCTTATACCGCCGTGGACAGGGCTGAGGATGAAAAAGAGAAGGCCTTTGCAGTCAACTGTGATGGAGTAAAGAATCTCGCTGAAGCAGCGAAATCGATGGGTGCAAAAATCATTCACTTATCCACGGACTATGTCTTCTCCGGATTAAAGGAGCGCGGTTACACCGAGGATGATAAAGCGTCACCATCTTCAGTTTATGGCGCGAGCAAGCTTGCCGGTGAAGATAATCTCTCCTCATCACATGATAAATATTTCATTTTCAGGATCTCCTGGCTTTACGGGGCCTATGGGAAAAATTTTGTCCATACAATGCTTAACCTCTTTAATGAGCGTGATGAGCTTAATGTGGTGAACGACCAGTTCGGCAGCCCCACATATACAGGCGAACTCGCGGAGTTTCTTGTGAACCTCGTTCAATCCGGGTCGGATAAATACGGTATATACCACTTCTCCGGAGAGGGGATGATAAACTGGCATGAATTTGCTTCAGAGATTTACAGGTTTGCAGTGAAATACAGGCTGACAGAACGAATGGTGAAAATTAATCCTGTTGATTCATCAAAATATCCGCAGAAAGCAAAAAGGCCTGCGTATTCATATATGTTTAAAGATAAACTTTACAGTACGTTCGGTTACCGTCCGAAAAACTGGAGAGAGACACTTGAGGAATATATAAAGTCAATTAAAGTATAAAAATTAGACATAGATGTTTATATTAGATTAAAAAATTAGTGTGAATCTGTGTTTAATTTAGTTTATAGCATTTCACGAATGAATTAAACCTGTTTTATGTTATCCGATACATTATGTCATTCCCGTGAAGACGGGAATCCATTGTTACTAGCATTTGATATTTTAAAATAATGGATCTCCGCCTGCGCGGAGATGACATTGGGGACTAATGAGATGACATTGGGGACTAATTAAATCGTTAACTGCTATAGTTTATAATAGACAATAATTATTACATTAAGGGATAAACACATGCGAAAACTTGAAAATATTCTTGTGACTGGCGGAGCGGGATTTATCGGTTCCAATTTTATACGTTATATTTTTAATAAAACAGATTTTAAAGGAAAAATAATAAATTTCGATAAACTGACCTATGCCGGTAACGCCGAGAGCCTTTCTGACATAGAAGCTAAATTTGGAGGAGAAAGGTATTTCTTTGTCCATGGGGATATATGCAATAGAGAGAATGTTGATAATGCCTTAAAGAAATATGATGTGGATACGGTTATTCACTTTGCCGCTGAATCCCATGTTGACAGGTCAATTCACGGGCCGGCTGACTTTATGAATACAAATATTATGGGCAGGAAGGAGCGATGTACTTTTTCACCATGTGAGCACTGATGAAGTTTACGGCTCTCTCGGCGACTCAGGTTATTTTTTTGAATCAACTCCGTATGATCCCAGGAGCCCTTATTCGGCATCGAAAGCCTCCTCCGACCATATTGTGATGGCTTATAACCACACCTATGGACTTCCGATAACAATGACCAACTGCTCCAATAACTACGGCCCGTACCAGTTCCCTGAAAAACTGATACCTGTAATGATAATGAATATTCGTGAAGGTAAGAAGCTCCCGGTATACGGAGACGGCAAAAATATCCGTGACTGGCTC
>CAZVFJ010000437.1:0-2001 GCA_964625825.1 uncultured Leptospirales bacterium
AGTTAATCGTGTCCATTTCGCAGGGATGTCCGGCTATATGAACAGGGATGACCGCTTTTGTTTTGGATGTGATGGCATCCGCGAATTTGACGGGGTCGAGGTTAAGCGTTTTGGGGTCGATATCGGCATATACTACAGTTGCGCCGTTGTGATGAACAGCGGCGGCGGTCGCCATAAAAGTAAATGCCGGAGCAATTACTTCATCTCCCGGGCCTATTCCCCATGCCTCAAGGCAGAGTTCCATCGATACTGTGCCGTTTGCGACAGCCGCGCCATAACCTGTATCACAGTATTTTGCGAATTTCTCGTTGAGTTCGCGGATTTTCGGGCCGAGTCCGGTTCCGCCCCAGAGGTCGCTTGAAAGAGCCTCTTCGAGAAGTTCACGTTCCCTTTTACCGGCGAACGGCCATTTCGGCCATGTTCCTGTAACTGTCGGCTGTCCGCCGAAGATTGCGAGTTCAGACATTCTTTTCCTCGTTTTTAATGTTTTTATACATATCTGTCCGGTAAAAATAAAAAAGAATAGGGCAAACCCCATATACTGATTAGATTTAGATTAGCAATAACATAAATCGATTCAGAAAAGGAGTGTTGCCCATGATTAGAAATACGATATTTTCCCAGATAATGCAATTCATTTGTAGGAACCAGTTCAAAAAAAGTGTTGATAAATATAATGGAGACAGATATTCAAAGAGTTTTAACTGCTGGCAGCAATTTATAACGCTGATATTTGCCCAGGCAAAAGGAATAACCAGTCTCCGTGATATTGTAATCAGTTTAAAGAGCCAGCGCAGCAAATGGTATCATCTCGGTATTAAAAACATTGCCAAAAGCACTATAGCGGATGCAAACTCAAAGCGTGATGCGGATTTATTCCGTGATATATTTTATTCTCTGTTAGAGAAATGTAAAAAACTTTCACCCGCACGCAAGTTTAAGTTTAAAAATCCTATATATGCTTTCGATTCGACACTGATAAATGTTTGTCTGTCTCTTTATGAGTGGGCAACATATCGTAAAAAGAAAGGCGCATTTAAAATCCATACATTGTTAGATTTATGTGGTTACCTTCCTTCATTTTTAGTAATTACAGATGGAAAAACTCACGACATAAATGTTGTAAAAAATAGCATATATGGTTTCCCTACACTTTCGCCGGACAGCATACTTCTTGTGGACAGAGCCTATATTGACTTTATGTGGCTATATTCATTGACAAAATCAAAATTATTTTTTGTAACGAGAGCAAAATCAAATATGAGCTACACAATCACCGGACAGCATGATGTAATTCAAAAAAAAGGGATTGTTTCCGATTATAGTATCATGCTTAATGATCATAACGATTATCCTGAAGAACTGCGTCTTGTTACTTTTATTAATCCTGATACGGACGAAGAAATTCGATTTCTTACCAACAATTTTAAATTTGCTGCATCAACTATTGCGGAAATGTATAAATCCCGTTGGGCAATTGAAACCTTCTTCAAATGGATCAAACAGAATCTTAAAATTAAATCCTTTCTTGGAACTTCAAAAAATGCTGTTATGACTCAGATTTGGGTTGCTATGATTTATTATCTTCTTTTGTCTTTTATCAAATTCCAAACTAAATGCAGTCATTCTTTGCATGAATTAACCCGTATTATCAGAGAAATTCTCTTGGACTCGGTACATCTAATCGAAATTTTAAATATTACTTTTGAGAAATTTAAAATCCTTAATAAGTCTCCTGTTCAGTTATCTCTGTTCTGAAATCTTTACCGGACAGTTATGGGTTTGAGGATTAATTTCGCGGCAAATTTCGATTTAATTTCGGTTATTGTTGTATTTTTACTCGCAACAGCCGGAAAGCTTATAGGTTGTACACTTGGCGCCCGTCTTAGCGGAAGTACTTTTCAAGAAGCCCTGGCTATCGGTTTTGGGATGAATGCTCGTGGCGCGATGGAAATCATTCTCAGTATTATCGCGCTGCTGCTGGTCATCTCTATCCTGGTG
>CAZVFJ010000438.1:0-1413 GCA_964625825.1 uncultured Leptospirales bacterium
AAAAATCCTTTCTATTAATCACTTCACAAAAGCTTCCGGGTCGAGCGCCTTCCCGCCGCGTCTTACCTCAAAATGAAGATGAGGCCCTGTTGACCGGCCGGTAGTCCCCACATTGCCAATGAGATCACCCTTTCTGACTTTTGAACCTTTACTGGTCTGGAATTTTGAGAGATGGCCGTAATATGTGGCTAGATCAGCAGCATGTTTTATTATTATGAGGTTTCCGTATCCGTTGTTAATATATTCAGCCTTTGTAACAACGCCGTCTGCTGAAGCATAAACAGGCGTGCCGGCGGGAGCGGCGATATCAATCCCCTTATGGTCAGAGCCTCTTCTTTTGGTCACAGGATCAACTCTCTTCCCGAACCTGCTTGAGATTTTTCCATCCACAGGTATAATCATATTCCAGTCTGTTTTTCCGCTTTCCCTGTTTTTCTCTTCCGGGATGTTATCGGAGATATAGCCCCCGAACACCCATCCTTCGTCGCCGTTATCTTTTCTCACAAGGAGCCATGGAGACTTTATGCCGTTGATTGTTTCCACAACATCTGACTGAAACACAATCTCTATTCTGTCACGGAAGTTGAGTTTGCCGATAATTTCGCTCCTCCCGCTATCATCGGTACGCATGTTGAGAGAGTCAGTTGTGGTGTATCCATAGATCTTCGGAGGTATTGCTCCACGGTAATGGATATGGTCTGTTTCTTCAATTCCTGTAATGTCGGAGGTGCTCACTGGGGTATCAATTTTAACTTCTGATTTATTAAAGTTTTTATTTGTATCTTCAAGAAAAGCTCCAAGCCCGGCAAGTATAGCGTCCCTGTTTTTAATGTCAGTATTATGCTGATTATTTACCGCGTCTTTATGTTTAGTATAATACCTGTTATCAGCATGGAGCCCGGGGCTCAGGGCAATCAATGTTCCAATCAGTACCGGTACAATTTTTTTCATATAACCTCCTGCGGTACTCCGCTAATGAATAAAAAGAGGCTTATGCATCCTCTATATTATTATCGGCAATGAGTTTCTGTTTATTAAGGAGATGAGGGGGATGAAAGGATGAGATGATAAAGAACTCAATAACTTGAGTTAGGCAAAATTTAATTTTAATAATCAGATTATTATTATCTGCCTTTATCCCTGACTTCTCACAAAAATGAATAACATAACCATCCCGAACAGATAATCGGACTCAGAGAGTTATACCGTATAGCTCAATTTTACTCTTATGAATAATTTCCATTGATCTTGATATTGATCTTTCAACTTTATTCAGAGGGGTGTTGAAATAGCAGAAAGATGCATTAAGTATAACCTGTAGATAGGCTCTTATATCTAGTTCTCCTCTATTAAGCCTTTCGGAGATACAGTTTCTGATAATGCCGCTTATGGCAAGCGAATGAACATACCACC
>CAZVFJ010000438.1:1423-1989 GCA_964625825.1 uncultured Leptospirales bacterium
GTGTTTATTACACAATCCTTTATCTTATATCCACATTCCTCGCTCTTTCCCTTTTTATTTTTTTCAAAAAGCTGCCTGTTGATTCTGCTGTGATTGTGACAGATCATGTTCAATACCCTCCATGACTGGTACATATTCAGGTAAAGTTCCGCGATATTGTCATACCTGAAAATCACGCTGAACATGAGCGACATCTCCAGGGCGTACTCAAGAGATGGATCTTTATTTTCAGGCAGAAGGGATTTAAGCAGTATCCCGGTATCAGCAAGATGGTCTTCAGCAAGTTCCAGAAGTATATCCTCCTTATCCTGGAAGAAATGGTATAACGTACCTGTCGTAATATCAGCCTCAATGAGAATCTGCCGTATTGTTGTTGTCGTATATCCCTGCTCTATAAAGAGCCGCCGTGAAACCGCAAGTATATTCTCTCTGATTTGCCTGCTCTTCTCTTTCCTTTTTGTTAATCTTGTCTCTGACATGGGTGATTATTGTCCTGTGATTTTATGCTTATTGTTAAGCTCACTGTAATATTATCATACGCTAAATATTCAACAATAATTTATCCC
>CAZVFJ010000439.1:0-1984 GCA_964625825.1 uncultured Leptospirales bacterium
TCTGACATTCTGTTTAAATTATCGGTGTTGTTAGCTGCCTTTTTACTGCTTTCATCCAGCTCGACAGAGGAGCGAGCGATTTGCTCCATCAATTCCGCTGTGTTTTTCACGTTAGTTATTATAAGGCGGAGTGATTCAGCTGTTTTGCTTACAAGGCTTGATCCCATCTCCACCCGGTTATTAGATTCCTGTATAAGTTTATTGATCTCTCCGGTGCTCCCGGCTGTCTGTTCAGCGAGTTTAGCTATCTCCTCGGCAACAACGGCAAAACCTCTTCCATGTTCTCCCGCTCTTGCAGCTTCGATGCTGGCATTAAGAGACAGGAGATTTATCTGGTCAGAAATGTCATTTATAATAGTTACAATTTCTTTGATCCTGCTCGAGCTTTCCGTGATCTCTTTCATCCCCTCGACTGTCTGACCAAGAACCTTCTCTCCGTCAATGGCGTGTTTATATGTGTCGTCAGCCATTCTGCTTGCGTTCTGTGCTGTTTTATTGATGTTATTAATCGAGTCAGACAGGTACCCCATAAGTTTTTTATTGTCACCCGCGCTTGCCGCCTGAGCTTTTGTGGTTTCAAAAACCGAATCAATGGTCGCCTTAATTTCCTCCATGGCGGAAGATGTCTCTTCAATGGAAGCAGCCTGATCCTGCGCCACGCTTGCAAGTGAGCCGCTGGCATTGGTCATTTCGATAGATGATTGGGCAATATGCGCTGATGAATTTATTACGGTTCGTATTATTGAACTGAGCTGCTCGAGAAACTGGTTAAATAGTACTGCTACGTAACCGACTTCATCATGGCTTTTTATTTCAATTTTATGTGTAAGGTCCCCTTCGCCGTCTTTTATCTGTTCGAGGGCGACAGCAACTTGGTCAAGAGGGCTGAGAGATTTTTTAATAATAGCTATTATAACCAGTATGCCGGCAAAGAACAGGAATAGATAGATAATGTTGTTAATAACGAGATTTTTTATGAGGTCCGGGGAGAGCGCATCAATATCGTAAGCCAGAACCATAGCGCCGTAAAAATCACCCTCTTTTAGGCCCTCCATCTTACTCCCCGTAAGATCGAGACCTTCTGTGTTCCCCCAGTATTTTTGCGAAAGGGCCGGATCTCCGTGACACTTGACACAATGAGCATCCATCCTCAGTGCCTGGTAGTAAACCAGCTTGTCAGTCTTATAATCAATGTAGTAGTATTCAGGAATATTTTCTTTTTTAAGTTTGTTGAGAATTTCAAGGTCTTTTTCGCCTGGTTTATTCGCGGGATTCCGGGGATTCAGAACAGGTGTCCTGAACTGGAATATTGTGCTCTCCCCTGTTTTTTTTATTGCGTTAAACGCGGACACTATCGGTATAATTGAGTAGTCTTTATTATCGATATTTATCTTTACCTTATTCATGTCAAAGAGGTTATTGTCCCAGTTCTTTGATGTCTGTTTAAGAACAGTTTCGCCCATTGCCTGTACTGCTCTTACATGCTGTATCAGCCCTTCATGAGCCACCTTTTTAACATCACTCATCGAAAATATTGTACCGAGAAAAGATACTACTACAATAGTTATTACGGTTCCATAGATAATTTTGTTTCTGATACTCATCCCTTTAAGGTTCTTCATGGAAAGTCTTCTCCTGCCGCTTCGGTTTTGCTTCCTGTATTTTTATAAATATCATGATTTAATAGAAAAATTAAAAAAATTTCAGTATTTATTCATTAAATTATTCCAGGTAAAAAATGCTCTATTACCCCCGCCGCCGTTGGCGGTGGAGGTAGATAATTCATAATTTTACACTAAAAAATATATTTAGGAATTATTACTAAAAAAATTTTGTCCAGAGATATATTAATTTATACAAAATATTTATTTCTTATAATGCAGGCAATAATTTTTTATTATTGAATTATATATAAACATACAGTTTTTAAAAATTGTAACATCTTTTCTTTTTTAATGATGAGCTTAAAACTTACTTTACATAT
>CAZVFJ010000440.1:0-1983 GCA_964625825.1 uncultured Leptospirales bacterium
GTCCCGTCACTGATATCAACCTGAAGAAAAGGTTTTCTACCGCGGATAATTTTCGCTGAAATAATATTTCCTGATACAGTGACCTCCTCATCCTGAAAGGTATCTACAATCTTTTTAACATTGGACCTGTCCAGATATCTTCTGGGTGTGTAGTAGAGAAGGTCTTCAACTGTTTCAATACCGGCTTCAGCCTTAAGTATACCGCCCTTGACTGCTCCGATACCTTTAATTGAAGTAACCGGAATATTCAGCAAATTATTCCTCTTCAGCTATATACCATACCGAATCTGGAATTTGCACATATCTACCGTCTTTAGTATAAAAAAATGAATAATTTCTTTCATCCTTGAAGGATGTAATTTTCTTAATACCAGTCCATCTTTTTATAATGTGCCCGTCAAATCCGAATACAGTTACAGTAAGGTTCTGTCCGGTAAAAGTTTCAATCTGCCTCTGAGTTATATTTTTCTGTTCATAGGTGAAAAAATATTTAAAATAGAAATATCCTGCAATGATTAGAATAACTAAACCTAAAACTAAAATAATTCGTGATTTTTTAAACATCAATTACCCCTTTACCGGAACATACAGGGCAGTCCGGATTCTTCTTAATATTTATAGTATTAAACGATATATTTTTCATGTCAACAAATAGAAGCCTGTTAAGCAGCAGTTCTCCATTGCCTGAGATAAATTTTATCGCCTCAAGAGCCTGGATTGAACCCGCAATTCCCGCCATGGCACCGATTATGCCTCTCCCTGATTCTACTGTTCCTTCGGGAAGGAAGCATGCAAGACATGGTGTAACTCCCGGTTTAAGAAGAGTAAGCTGACAGTAAAATTCTGTTACACCTGCGTGAAGCATTGGGATATTTCTTTTTAATGAAATTCTATTAAGAAAATGCCTCGCTTCAAAATTATCAACACAGTCGATTATAAGATCACACAACTCAATGTCAGGAATTATATCTTCACCAATTTTATCTTTTAAAGGTACGAGTTCAATATTATTGTTTAGTTTAAAAAGCCGATCATAGGCCGCTGAAACCTTCTCTCTCCCTATATCATCCACACTATAAAGTATCTGACGATTTAGATTACTTATATCTACAGTATCCCGATCACAAAATATAATCTTCCCGATGCCAGCAGCAGCTAGATAATAGAGAACCGGGCTTCCCAGTCCACCTGAGCCCGCGACAAAAACTTTTGCATTCTTCAGCCTGTACTGAGTTTCTTCATCCCATCCATTTATATCAAAATGACGCTGATAGCGCTTTATTTCATCTTCAGTAAACATAGTGAAATATGTAATTTTTAAAATGCTTTATGTCAAGATTATAATTTCAAGGTTTTTAATGAGGAAAAATTCTTAAGATTGACAATTAGAATATAAATAGGTTACATTTATATAAAATACTGAATAAATTTATTCATGGAGTAAGGGCATGGAATTCAATTTTAAAAAGAATGGAAATATAGTAATAATTTATCTGAAAGGAAGATTGGATGTTCATTATTCTATATACATAGAACAGGAAATTAATAAACTTATATCCTTCGAATCAACAAGCCACTTTCTTATGAATATGGAAGACGTAGAATATATAAGCAGCACCGGTTTAAGGGTATTTGTTCTTACGATGAGAGTCCTTAACAAGGATAACAGGAAGTTAATCTTATGCAATATTAATAACGCTGTCAGGAAAATATTCGAAGTTGTTCAGATGATTGATATGTTTAATATTTTCAATTCAGAAAGTGAAGCTGTTGAGTTTCTTAAAAAGATAGAACAGAAGTAGGTTTTTGCGGAGAGGGAGGGATTCGAACCCCCGGTCCCTTTCAGGACATCTGATTTCGAATCAGACACTATAGACCTCTCTGACACCTCTCCATTTAAAGACCGGCTATATATTTGCTATTACCAGTCTTTGCTTTGATAGCATAAAAAGTCAGGATTATTTGTCAAGAATGAATATTTAG
>CAZVFJ010000441.1:0-1977 GCA_964625825.1 uncultured Leptospirales bacterium
ATCACTCTTTACAGTGCAGGGCTCCTCGGACCGACTTTTCATGTACCCTTCTGGGTAGTTATAGCCTGTAACGGTGCGATAGCCCTCGGGACGCTTTCAGGAGGCTGGAGGATTGTAAAAACAATGGGTAATAAAATAACCAGGCTCAGGCCGGTTGACGGATTCTGCGCCGAAACCGGAGGAGCAATAACTCTTTACATAGCTTCTTTTTTTGGTATTCCGGTAAGTACAACTCACACAATCACAGGTGCAATAGTCGGTGTAGGTTCACTAAGACGTTTGTCCGCTGTCAGATGGGGTGTTGCCGGGAAAATTGTCTGGGCATGGATTATTACTATCCCCGCTGCCGGATTGATGGCCATGATTTCTTACTATCTCACCACATTTTTCAATTTTTAAAAATCATGGAACAATTTAAAGGAGATATTTTCGACGACCGGCATATTTGACGAAGTATGTGTTTGAAATGACAATTTGTAATTTGTCTGTTAAAAACAGAAAGATTTCCGAAGATTAGTATACCCTCCGGAAATCTCCTGAAAATTCTGCTGATATAATTATTATTTAATTGGAATAAAACCGGCTTCATTAACCAGCTTCTGTCCATCCACACTTAAAACATAATCAATATATTTCTGTGCATCCGCAGAAATATTTTTCTCATCCACATACATATACAATTTTCTTGAAATAGGATATTTGCCTGATTTTCCGTTTTCAATGGTTGCTACTACTTTATCAACCATTAAAGGTCTAACTGATGAATCAATATAACCAAACCCGATATATCCTAGCGCTTTAGGATTACCCGCTACTGCAGATACTATAGCTCCATTAGAAGCCTGGAGAAGCGCATCTTTTTTTACATCAGTTTTTTTCATAATTTTTTCATTCCATATTTCATAAGTACCGGAACTTGTATCCCTTGAAATTACAACGATCTTCTCATCCTTACCGCCAACCTGTTTCCAGCTGGTAATTGAGCCATCATATATTGCTTTTAACTGAGCCATTGTCATCTCTTTAACAGTATTTGAAGGATGCACTACAGGTACAATCATATCAACTGCAAGCGCGATTTCTTTAACCTGTTTTCCCTTAGCTTCAGTGCTTTTTATTTCTTCAGGTTTCATTTCTCTTGAAGAGTTGGCAATATCACATGTCCCGTCTATCAAAGCTTTTATTCCATTACCCGACCCGCTCCCCTCAATAGTAATTGATACATTATTGAGTTTTCTGTAAGCTTCAGCAGTTTTTTGAGTCACAGGCAGTACTGTTGTGGAACCCTTTATTACTACCTTTTTGCCGCTTTCCCTCGAACATCCCGTTAATAATGATGCCGCGATTATGGCAACACATCCGGAATAAATAAAAATTTTAGCAATTTTCTTCATAAATTTCTACCTCTAATTTAATTTTATTCCTTACTTTATATATGAAAGTTATGAATAATTTATTATAGCAAATAACGAAATGACTGGTTGATATGCTTATTCCATTATGAAGTGCTATAATATTCTTCTTTAACCTGAAATACAAGTTCAGGAATTATTATTAAATATAATTTAAAAATTTAAGTTTGTTTTTTATAAAGATTTATTAAAATAATAATAAAGATTTCTCATCCAAAGACTTGCAAGGGCTTCGAAATGGCATTTTAAAAACTATAAGGCAGAGATATAATTCTTAACAAAAACTTTATATTTTATTTATCTATTATTTATCCGAATTACCTTACATCAATAAGCAGGTTATTAATAATACTATTGTTTTAAATGGCAGTATTATTAAAACAATAGTTAAGGAATTACTAAATGGATGATAAAATTATTACGACTGATCTTTCTTTTTATTACGGAAACAATCAGGCTATCAGGGATATAAACCTTTCTGTAAAAAAAAATTCTGTTCTTGCACTGATAGGCCCATCAGGGTGTGGAAAATCTACTTTTCTCAGGTGTATCAACAGAATGAACG
>CAZVFJ010000442.1:0-1967 GCA_964625825.1 uncultured Leptospirales bacterium
CCTGAAGCTGTTATGAATGAACCGTCCACTCTTGAAGCAAAAGTGAAACGGTTCTTCCCTGTGTTTTCAATCTTCCAGTGGTAGCCGGTGTCAGTATTGATGGCTGCGGAGTTGTTTACTTCAACCAGTGTGCTTCTTTTTTCTTTTATTACTCTTCCTAAGGCCTTCCTGGTCAGTTCTCTGGCAGGTACATAATGAACGTAATAATTGGTGTTGCAGAGAATAAGATAATAACCTATATCCTCAACTTTACCTGTTCTCTCCCATAGAGGGAAAAATTTGTACCTGTGGTCAATTTCCGGGCTCTTCTGAAATTTATATTCCATCTCCCACAGCTGGAGGGCTTTACCTGCTCCGCGTGTCAGTTCGCCGCTCCTGATATGTCCCAGAAGTTTCCCATGTCGCTACTATTTTTTTTAAATGGAGTCCTGATTGCGGTCCATCTCTCAGTGTCAGGGATGTCGTGTTCAGCCCAGTCATAGATGTATCTGTCCCATCCGCCAGTGACCTCCACTTTATTCACAATCGATGCTCCAGCTCCATAGAGTATACCTGCATTCCCTGCTTCGATGAATTTCCACTGGCATG
This sequence comes from uncultured Leptospirales bacterium, assembly GCA_964625825.1. Taxonomy (GTDB): domain Bacteria; phylum Spirochaetota; class UBA4802; order UBA4802; family UBA5550; genus UBA5550. Next base: position 589 of record CAZVFJ010000442.1, read on the forward strand.
CAGGCCTGTTGTTGTCATCCCAGGGAACAACGTAAGTGCCGTTCGCGTCGGAGTTATTATTGGCGCAGAGGATCTTCTTCCCCCCTCCGCGGTTTATGTATATCTTGTACTTTCCTCCGCCCATATCTTTAAACTTAAACTGCTGGTTGGAGTTATCTTTCAGCTTCCAGTTCCATATATGAACTTTTGAACCATTTGGTATTTTTTTGTTAGAGACATCCACTGCGCCGCGGAAAGCTCTGCCGAATGCCGCATTTTTAGGCGCGATGTAGTTCCAACCGTTACCTGCGGGAGTTATCATGTACTTGCGATCATCCCCTTTGTCAAAAGACCATAGCTGCAGCCTTTCACCTTTTTTAAATCCTCCTCCGCCGGGCAGATCCCAGAAACCTCTGTCCTCGTCCCCTGAAAGTACGGATTTTATGTGGTAATATTTTTTCGCGTCAATTGACATTGCCGTATCTGAAAATATACATAGACAGAAGACAGAAATTATTATTATAAAATTTAACTTTTTCATTTAATTACTCCTTACTACAAACTTAAATCAGCAATATTTTTCTAACGAGAATTATTTCAGAATTATAACCGGCAACATCATTCAACTTTGATCAGAAAGAACTTCTGTTTTGAATAATGTTGTTTCAAGAATCGTAAATTTTCTGTTTAAATAGTTATAATAAACGTGAAAAGAAAAAATCCATACAGGCTAAATTTATCAAGTTATTTTTTTTAAAATTATATCACCTAATTAAGTATATGTTTTTTTTAAAATTATATGAATAATGTATCTAATTATTCATATAGAGTCTGTTGCGGACGTTTAAATCAGAGCTGATAATACTTAATTAGAGAATACCTTTTAACATTATGGTGCGTTTTCACAGCCTATAGTTACTAACTCAACTATATCAGAGGTGTGCGACAGTTTCGATGTTAAACTGCTTTAGCTGTTTTTTCACCTTCTACGTATTTGCCACGATGACAGAATTTTCAAAAATAGTATAATATGACCCGTTAAATTTTTTGAGGTGGCAAATTGTGAAAAGACCAATAGTAGCGGAATTAATCATCGTAATTTTTGCACTAATTTTGGCAGTTTCATGCGATGGAGAGGGGGTGCTTTCCCGGGCTATACTGTAATCTTTGAAGGAAACAGCGCTGATAGTGATTTTGAAAAGATCACAGGATTGCAGGATGTAGAGACTCTTTCCGCTCCCGATGTTATTGAAAAATCCGGAAGTCTTTTTGACGGGTGGTATTCCTCTGAAAATTTTGATGCAGGGACTATTCCGGCATTCGCAAAACAGAGTTTTGCAACAAATCTATTAATAATTCTGGTTATTATAAAAAGGAGAGACATATGAAAAAAAACATTC
>CAZVFJ010000443.1:0-1961 GCA_964625825.1 uncultured Leptospirales bacterium
AGCGGTGATATATAATATTTCTTTTTTACACTAAAATAAATATTCAGAAACTATTTTTTCTGATACTAAATTTAAAATTTATTTTAATTTCAAATATGTATAATTATATTTACATTGATAAATAAAAGGATATATTTTATCAATTCTAAAGGAGAATGTTTATGGCTATTAGAGAAGGGAAATGGGACTGCAGAGTATGCGACAGAAAGGGTAACAGAGGACCGGATACCTACTGTGGATCCTGCGGTTCGCCCCGACCTGATAATGTTGAATTCTATCTCCCTGAAAATGCAGAAGAAGTAACCGATGAACTGCGATTAAAAGAAGCTCAAGCCGGGGCAGACTGGAAATGTTCTTACTGTTCAACTCAAAATAACGCGTTTGATCAGTTCTGTGTCAGCTGCGGCAACAAAAGAGACCAGTCCCAGGGTGATATTTCACTGAAAGAGAAAGAAATACGTTTTGACAGTGTAACCGAAACTGAACCTTCTGCTGAGACACCTGCGCCTGAAAAAAAGAAAACAGCTAAAAAATTACTTTATACCGTTGCCGCTATCTTCATAACAGTTTTAGTACTGTTTGGCCTATCCCTGTTAAAATCTGATATCCCTGTTAAAGTAACCGGATTTGATTATTCAGCCAGAATATCTTTTGAAGAATATAAACTTGTAACAGAAGAAGACTGGTCAATCCCTTCCGGAGCGGCTAAACTTGGAGAATACAGGGCAATTCATCACTACGACAAAATACCTGACGGTTATATAACAAAGACCCGGCAGGTCCAGGTAAAAGTTGGTGAAGAAAAAGTTAAGGTAGGAGTTAAAGATCTCGGGAACGGCTACTTCAAGGACATTTACGAAAACCGGCCTGTATATGAAACAAAAAATGAAAGCTACAATGAGACGAAATACAGGGATGTACCAGTATATATGACAAAATATAAATACAGGATTATCAAATGGGTAAAAGAAAACCCATTTGATTTCAGAGGAGAAGATAAGAATCTCTCTTTTAAAACCAGGGAGGAAGAATTAAAGCAAAGCCCCGACAGGTTCAGAAATGTCTCAACAGATTCACAGTTTTTCCTCACGGTTACAGATGCTCAAGGAGAGACACACCGTGATAACGTCAGGTTTGAGACATGGTCGCAGGCAGATCTCAATACTACACTTACCGGCGAGAAATCAACCATGTTCGGATTTTTTTATGGTATAAAGGAATAGATTTTTGTCAGCCTCTTAAAATATTATTTAAAAGGACAGGTAATTATTCATAATACTAAATAATATCTAGTTTACATTGTTCTCAAAACGCATAATTGCCGATAGGCTGGCTCCTTTACATCGCCTTAAATATGCCTACGGCAAACTTCAACCATCTATTCAATTATATAAAATGCAGCTTACCCGAATGTTTTTTATTAAAGCTGTAAATTATTTATTTTCCATTTCTTTGAAGATAGCGGTTATCTCTACTGGTCTCCTATATTTTCTGATGCCTTTAAACTATAGTATTGATAAATTCAAAATTAATATTTCTGATTTTAAAACTGGTTAATTTCTGCAAAGTTTAAATAACAGGAATCATTTAAAAAAATATTTTAGCAGCAGCCCTCCGCCTGAAACAAATTTTCAGCACTTATTTAATAATACAGGATGCAATGTAACAAATTATTTCGCATATTATCAAATTTAATAATATTAAATTTCTTTAAAAGTTGAAAATAATCATTCTTGAAAATAATTATCTGAAAAATTGAAATGGTTATATTTATTACCGGGAGGATTCAATGCACAATAACATAAATTTAGAAGATAAAGAACAACTTGGTTTTATTCTTCAGCTTGATGGAGACCTTGCAAAGGTCCGTGTAGCTCCAAACGCGGATTGTGACAACTGTGGTAACTGTAATACTGTCCATATGGAGATACTTGCTTATAATCATATCATGGCAAGACCAG
>CAZVFJ010000444.1:0-1958 GCA_964625825.1 uncultured Leptospirales bacterium
ACGTAATAGGTGCGATAATATTCCTTGATAGTAGTTATTGATGGATTTTTAAGATGCTCCTGAGTACCGAGGACGGTCTGTTGTCCGTAAGGATGATGAGGGAAAAGTGCTGCCATTAACTGTTCGTTTACTTTTCTTCCATCGCGGGTAAGAGACATGTTCTTTTCTTCGTAAACCGTTTCCAACTCTGTATGAAAACCGCGAATAACGTTATTACTAAATCTGTCGGCTTGAATTCTTGCCCAGTTATCGATCTGATTAGACGGAATATTATCGGTATATACAGTCATGTCAAAACCTGTATAGGCATTAGTACCCGTTGCACCGATAGATGCCATCAGCTTGTCGTACTCGTTAGGAATAGCGTATTCTGACGCTTCGTAAGAGATACTGTCTATCACCTGATAAATACTTTTTCTCTCATCTTCATTTTCTGTGCTGCGATACACTTCAAAGAGTCGCTCAATTTCATCAAGAAGAGGTTTTTCTTTCTCATAGTCTTGTGTACCGAACTTCTCAGTGCCTTTAAACATCAAGTGTTCAAAGTAGTGCGCCAAACCGGTAGTCTCCGACGGGTCGTTCTTGCCACCCACACGAACAGCAACATAAGTCTGAATTCGTGGAGTTTCGGTGTTTACGCTCATATATACCTTTAAACCATTGTCAAGCGTATAAATACGTGCATTGATAGGGTCATTGGGATATGTTTTATAATCTACGCCCTTCTGTGAACAGGCACCAAGGAAAGTAAGTGACATAATTACTATTGCAAAAAACAGATTAAATCTCTTCATATTGTACTTATAAGTATAAATATTTATTAACATGTGAATTTATGGTTATTAAGCTTTATAACCAAATTAAATGTTCAAATAAGTTATATCCAATATTTCATAAACAAAACTTTTGTTGTCTCGTTTAATTATGACTTTGTCCCCGATTCTCTTATTAGTCAACGCCCTTGCCAAAGGCGATACAAAGGATATTTTTCCTTTAGAAACATCGGCTTCATCAACACCAACAATTTGAAAAGTTTTAATTCTATTCGCTTCCTCTATCCTGAGTGTCACCGAGGCACCAAACCTCACTTCATTCTGAGCCTGCTCTTCTAAATTGACAATTACGGCAGTATCAATCCTGTTGTCCAGCAGAAACAATTTCGCGTTAATATGGTTTACCGCAATTCGTTTCTCGTCTTCGTTTACTATGCTCAGATTTTCTCTTTCACTGACAAGCTTCTCCTTTTCGGTCAATAGCTCATTCATACCCACCTGGGTAACATAGTTTGTTTCACCTTCCGGCAAAAAAGCTCTGGGAGGCACTATCGGAATTTCTTCCTGATCTCCTTCTTTTACAAATCCTCTGCTCATAGCTTTTGAAACTTAAAGTTTTAATTATTAAACAACTTTCCTCCCGAAATATCCCAAAATTTATTGAAGAATGCATTTATCTTTTCCAATACACTCTCCCTTTTCTTAGGGCGTTCACTTTTGGCAGAAAATCTCGACATTGGAGGCAACACTTTTGTTAATGCTGTACCTGTAGTCTGCACATAACCATCGCGGAAAGCACTGTCTACAAACTTCCGCCAGTCATCATCTACATCAGTTGCAGGGGTTAGAGAATCAATAAACGTTTCAATCAAATCCTTTTTATTTCTCAACTCCACGCTCGAATCAACAGCCTTATAAATATCAGTCTTTACCTCCCTGTTCTTAATATGATCCTCATGATATTTCTTGATCAGCATTAAAATATAGTCGATATTAATTTCAACCTGTTTAATGAGCTCCATCTCAAAAACAATATCATCATTAATATTCTCTGCATCACGTTTACTAAGTTCCCTAAACTCTCTGTAAAGGTCTATATAAGCACTGTGGTAATCCTGAACATCACGTTCGGTCAGAATCTCTCTTCCCTTAAACTCATCAAATGAAGTCAGGATATTTCTCACC
>CAZVFJ010000445.1:0-1948 GCA_964625825.1 uncultured Leptospirales bacterium
GGTTTTTGAAAAAATTAAAAGCCTGGCTTATTTTTAGTATTTGTCGTGTTATGCCTTTTTTGTTTTAATAAAAAGTGCATTTTTCAATAAAGGACATAATATTCCTTAAGCTATTTTGGCCAGATTGTTTGCTATGGCCAGTAATCCTGCTTCTATCTGTACTTTGTCTATACCCCGAAGATTAAACCGTTTAAATTTCTTATTGTATTTTAAGTTGCCAAACACAGGTTCTGTATCATGCGTTCTTTGTTTTCGGTGTTTTATGCCTTCGGGACTCAATAGCTTAGCCTTAGCCTTTTGTTTATGCCAGCGCAATTTGTGATTTACTTGGATTCGGCGGTTTCCTTTTTGATTATGGCAGGAACCTCTTAGTGGACAATGGCAGCAGTTTTGAGCTTCATAAAAGATAATTTCCTGCTCGTAACCATGATCAGTAATTTTCTTTCGTTTATCCACCCTCAACATACGTTGCCCCATCGGACAATAAAAGCAATCCTGTTTTTCATTATAATAGAGGCTATCCTGATTAAAAGGGTCATTTCTTTCTGATCTTCCCTGCTCCTTATCAAAGTAAGGATACTTGACATATGCATCTATTTTATTCTGATCAAGAAAGTCATAATTCTCCTGAGATCCATATCCAGCATCTGCAATGACTGCTTCCGGGGTGGTCTTATAATGTTCTATAAAGTCTTGTATATGAGGTTCAAGTACAGTCATATCATTACTTGTCTGGTGCACACTATAACTTAGGATAAATTGATTATTGGTGCTGATTTGCAGATTGTATCCGGGTTTTAATTGTCCATTCTTCATGTAATCTTCTTTCATCTTCATGAAAGTTGCATCCGGATCTGTCTTTGAGTAGTTTCTGCGTTGGCCCATCAGTTTCTGCTGCTTTTCATACTTCTCAAGATTTTTAGGCCAGTTATTGCGGGCGTAGTTCAGTTTTTGCCTCTTCTTTGGTTCAATATCTTTGTCTTTTAATGCTTGATCAATCTGATCAATGGTTTGTTTTACTTTTTCGGCATCTATCTGCTCATAAGTCAGTGGAGCCGTATCATTCATCTCATCAGATGCAACACGCTGTGCATAGGACCATAATTCCTCCAGTTGCTGCCTTATTCTTTCTTTGCTGGTTTTAATTGCTCCGCCCCATACAAAGGTGTATTTATTCGCATTTGCTTCTATTCGCGTTCCATCCGTATAAAGCTCCTTCAGATTGATTATGCCTTGTTCTGCAAGTAATAGAACAATCTGGGTAAAAACAGATTTTAAAGTGTCTTTTAACCTGTCGCTTCTAAAGCGATTAATCGTATTATGATCTGGCTTATTCATGCCGCTTAACCACATAAAAAACACATTCTGCATCAATGCTTCTTCTATTTTTCGGCTAGAATATATATTGCTCAAATAAGCATATACCAATACTTTAAGCAACATCCTAGGATGATAACTTGAAGTACCTCCTCCTTTGTAGCTTTCAATTAACGGATCCAAATCTATCTTATCGATTACCTGATTAACTATCCTTACTGGATGTGCCTCAGGAATAAAGTCTTCCACAGAAGGAGGAAATAAGTAAGCCTGATTCGGTGAGTAGACTTTAAATTTTATTTTTCTCTGTGTTTTCATACCTAAATATACTACCTATATATTTGGCATACAGCTATTTAAATGCCTTTTTATTAACAAATTACAAACAAAAAAAGAGGGTGCCTCGACTTTTGAGACACCCTCTTTTATTGTCATCTTAACCAGATAGGGAGATGTTTTCAAACTTTTTCCTTTTTTGATTGTATTATTCTGTTCCCGACAAAATAAAATCATTTGTCTACAGTTTAAAAAGATGCTGAAAATATTCAACAATTTAATTTTCTTTGGCTCTCGAAGAAGGGGAGGCTGAAAACCATAGAGTAGGCATTTATATAAAACATCTAACCATGAA
>CAZVFJ010000446.1:0-1947 GCA_964625825.1 uncultured Leptospirales bacterium
GCCCCTGATTCAACAACGTAATCCCTGCCGGCCGTTGCCGCGCAATTTATCAACCCGTTCAATGACAAACCCGCACCCCGGAAATACCCCGCCAATAATTGCCGCGTGGTCCCGTGCAAAAATTTAAGGGAGTTTAAAATCAGGTTTGTATAGGTGTAGGTATTTCCACCGCTTGTAAACGAATCAACACGTTCATCTGAAACGCTGTGACCGTTGTAAAACATCCGGTCGTAATTATTCACGTCAGGGGCCGACGTTGGCAATATTGTTACCTCGGCTTTCTCTGTGGCATTTTCCTGTAACGTGACGGCATAAGTGTAGGCGTTCGGGTAATTCTGCCAAACATACGGGTGAATCACTATATCTGTAAATGCGATTGACGGGTTATCAACGACGGTGGTTAACGGATACAAATACACCGTAACCGTTCCCGATTCAATGGGCGGATTTTCGGCAAAGATCGCCATTTCCTTCCACTCAAAACCGGAAATTACCGTTGTGTCCTTCTTCTCAAAGTTCCTGTTGGTTGTTGACCATCCGTCAGTTTCATCCAGGTAGTAGGTATCAACGCCGTCGGTAATTTCAACGCGCCCTTTAAATGTCAGCATCACCGGCCGCAATCCTCCGATCCCGAACCGAATCCACCCGGTCATTGAGTATTTGAAACTGATCAGGAACCCCTCACCATCAACCGATGTATATGGAAAGGATTGTTTAATGTACGCATCCGGCACATCCTCTGAGTTATATGCGTATGATCCCTCCATTAACACATAACTCCCGCTATCGGAATCATACGCAACGGCTACCCCCGTCGGCGATCCTTCGGTCCAATTCGTCAGGCCGTCGGCAAAATCATGGTTATATAAAAATGATGGGCGTTTCCCGTGTTCGCTTGTTACGGTCAGGGTGTTCCAGGCGTGTTGCATATTCAGTTCCGCCTGTCCGATCGGGTAAACATCGCCCTCACCCATTGCGGCAAGGTCCAACGCCGTTTCCCCCACACCGGTTGCGATCACATACCCTAACCCATCAACATAACTGTAAATCGTGTGCGTCTTTGCCGTGTCCTGTTCGTTGCGACGGATCAGCCATTTCCCCGCGTGTTGCGTAATGGTTGCATCCGGGGGTATCATCTTTTCCAAAACTTCGTAACATGACCAACCGGCGAAATAATCATCAGCAAAGGCGACATTAAAAAACTTGGTCGCCCCGGTGACCACATCGTAAGAAACGGAAATCGCAATGTCTAATCCGGTCTTTTCCAATATTTCCCGGACTACATCAATGCGCGTGGTCTTTGTCGTTGGCGTGGCCAGTACCGTGTAGTCGTAATTCTTTAATAACCCTAACCCATCCGTGGCGGTGACGGCCACATCATACGGCGGGTTTCTAAACGCTTCCCTGTATTCATCCCCGATCAGGTACCCCTGCCAAACAACCGTATTATTAATGAGCAGTTGCACAAGGTATTCCCGTGGCGCCGATTCAAAAAAGGATAAATATTCAAAATCCGTGTCGGCCTGGATGGTAAACGATAGGGATGTTCCACATATCACCCCCGCGCTGTCTTTGATCAGGGTAACGCCTCCGGCACCAAGATATTTGTCGTATGACGTACCGGAATATCCGTTTTTGAGGATGTTGATTTTAACATCGCTTTTGAACTTTGCCGTTTCCGCCCGTAACTTATATATTACCCCGTATGCCATTAGGTTTTAATTTTGCGGTTGCTCTCCGCATTTTTATAAGCAATGTAAATGTCCCTGTTCTTTATGCTGGTTTCCCCGACAATCTCCACCCTCATGGCGTTGGCCTGTAACCCCGCCATTTGTTTCTGCGATGAAATGGAACGGGTATCATATACCCCGGAATTGTACGATCCACCGCCTCCGCCTGCCGCCTTGCTCAATGCCCCCTTTGCGGCCGTACCCAACGCGATCAGGG
>CAZVFJ010000447.1:0-1940 GCA_964625825.1 uncultured Leptospirales bacterium
TGCTTTATGAAATTTATAATCATGTGTATGACTTATCAAAGGTATTGTAAAACGGTGAAAAATCGGTTATGCCAAGGAATGATATAGCAAAAGACGGAGAAAAGACACGGTTTTCAAAAGAGAATCAGCCCGCAAACAGGGGGCGGAAAAAGAATGTATTCAAGCATTACCAGGAGAAATACGATTTATCTTCACAGGATGTAAATAATACCATTGAATTTTTATTATCGCAACCTCTTGAAAAGCTACAGGAAATAATAAAAGATCCCAAAAAACCGGCAATGGTGATAAATTTTGCAACTGCTATATTAACCGGAATAAAGAAAGGTGATTTATCTGCAATTGAAAGAATGCTTGATCGTAAAATCGGAAAGCCGAAAGAACAGATTGAAATAAAGGGTAACATTAATACTACTGGATATGATTTAAGCAAGCTTTCAGATGAACAGCTTGAACAACTTGAAAACCTTTTATCCGGAGCAATATCGGGTGAATCTGAAAATACCTCAAATTGAAGCCGTAAAAGCGGAACGTGCAAGGCGTTCTCATCTTAAATTTATGGAATACACATGGATGGGAGCTGAATCCTTTTTGATTGGTCTTCATACTCGCATAATCTGCAAAGAAATTGATAAAGCAATAGAGAAATTTAGGAGAGGGGAGAGCACTTTTTTAAAGATTAAGCTGCATCCGCGTGGAGGGAAAAGTGATATAGTATCCCGATATGCGCAGCCTCATTTTATAGGTGAATTTCCTGATTGTGAAATGATGGATGTATGTTATAATTCAACTCTGGCTGAATCCTTTGCCGGGGATGCAATAAAAGTTATGAACAGTCCTGAGTATCAGGAGCTTTATCCATATATCAGGCTCGATCAGGAATCGGTCAAAACTTGGTCTATCCAGAAATATAATGCCAAATCGAAGAAATGGGAGCCGGCAAGAGGGAGAAGTAACGCTTCGGGCTTATTCTCCGGCATAACCGGGAAAGGTTATCATTTCGGTGTTCTTGATGATTATTGCGCTTCCAGAGCTGATGCTGAAAGCAAAACCATGAGAGAAAAAACGTGGTCGGCTTTTACAAATGACTTTCTATCGAGGCGGGCTCCGGTATCAATAACAATAATCCTTGCGACTCAATGGCATGAGGACGATATTCACGGACGTATAGAGAGAAAGAATGATCCTGAATCTGAAGAATATGATCCGAAATTCCCGGTATTTGAGACCTTAAGTTTTCCAGCAAGAGCGGAAATGTACCACACACCTTCAGATTATCCCGGGGAATATCTCTTTCTTGAAAGATTCAGCAAGGAATTTTATGAGGCTCAGTATGCAACTCTGACACCTTATGAGGCAGCTGCATTATATGACTGTACTCCTATCCCTAAAGGAGGGGCAATTCTTAAGACGGATAATATTGATTGGTGCAACAGTGATGAAGCATGGCCAAAAGACCTAAAATGGTATAGAGTTTACGATATGGCTCATACAGCGAAACAGAGAACAGGACATGATCCGGATTATACCGGATGCACATTATTGTCATACAGGAAAGGGGAAAGAAACGCACTCGGGGAATATATGTGGCATTTATATGTCAAGCATTATGACCAATACAGAGAAAATGCAACCCAGCGAGATAATAAGATTGTAAACCAGGCTAAGGCTGATGGAGTAACAGTAAGGCTGGCAATAGAGAATTCACTCGATTCAAAGGATGCCGGGGAATACTTAAAAGCAAGACTTGCGGGAATAAGGTCCGTACAAACAGTTAATTGTAAAGGCGATAAGGTAACAAGATGTACTCCTGTTGAGCCTATATTTGAGCATGGCAGGGTTCATGTTTTAAATGGACCGTGGAAAAAGGTTTGGCTTGATTCAATACTCAGGTTTGACGGAACAGGGAAAAGTCATGATGAGGCTATTGATAATATAAC
>CAZVFJ010000448.1:0-1936 GCA_964625825.1 uncultured Leptospirales bacterium
CAGGAAGTCTCATCCTGTAGATTACATCAGGTGAGTTCTCAGCCAGTCTTCTGAACCGCTCTTCGCTTAATTTCAGTTCCTTCTCGGCCGTCCGCTGTTCAGTAATATTAAGAACAGCTGAAAGTAGAACTTTTTTACCGGAAACATCTATTACTTCACCTGAAAATACCCCGTTTATGATCTTCCCGGTTTTTGAGATAAACTCAAATTCCGTATTCAGTGCGCGGCCTATATTTTCTATTGATTCAACAATACTAAGCCTGTCATCAGGATTTCTGTATATCCCAAGCTCAGGAGCGGTATGTCCAATAACCTCATCTCTCCGGTACTCCAGGGTTTCAAGCCACATTCTGTTAACCTCGATATAAAGGCCCGATGAGATATCAGAGATTGACATTGAACATGGACTTTCCATAAAAGCCTTGTCGAACAGATTTTCAGTCTTTTTACTCTCTCTCTGTGTTAACTTTCTCTTAGTTCCAATCCTGGCAGTGATCAGAAAAACAGCAATTCCCGAAATTATAGAAGAGATAGCCGCAACTGCTATGCATGATATCATAAACATTTACTTATACACCGGATTATTTATTCTTTTCAAAAAAGGTCCTCCACCCGGGTTTATCCATGAACCGGCAATTTAAAATTATATTTCAGAAAAAAAATTCAGAATTCAATATAAAAACTTTTTGCTTATTATTAATGTAATAAATTCCCCGGCAAATTGCCGTTGTATACACAATTTTATAATAAAATATCAGTATTTATTAATAACTTATTTGATGTAAAAAATATTCTATAATCTCTTCCACATACAGTGGGAAAGATAGATATTTACAACATTATCTTTATAAAACAACTTTAAAACACCATTATATGTATAAATAATTTTTTCTTGACTCTGAATTTATTTAAAATAATATATATCTATATATCAGGTTATTCAAAATTTAATCTTATAGAAGAATATATGACCATATCAAAAAGTTCCCAGCTGTCAGAACAGATATTAAATGGAGAAAAGGTTAGATTAACATTCCATTATAACAACCGTGAAATAACAAAATTTGTAAACTCCATATTTACAAAAATACTGGCTAAAACAGATATGCTCTACCTTCAGGGCCCGATAGAAAATGTAACAAGGGAACTCATCATCAATGCTGTTAAGGCCAATTCCAAAAGAATCTACTTTAAAAAGCAGAATCTGGATATTTTAAATCCCGTTCAGTATGAAACCGGCATGACAAGTTTTAAAGCGTTTATGATTGAACAGATGGAGAAACTACCTGATGAGTTGAAGGCAAACGGCTACAAGGTAGAAGTAAACATGAGGAAAGACAATGACGGTTTTATAATACTAATAAGAAATAATAGCGGGCTTCTCCCTCTTGAAGAGAAACGAATAAAAATGAGGCTCGATAAGGCCAGGGAATATACCGATTTTTCTGATATATATATGGATATAGCAGACGATGTTGAGGGAGAAGGCCTTGGTATCCCTCTCACAATGCTGTTCCTGAAAAATTCGGGCATAGGTGATTCTTCATTCAGGATAATATCAAATGGGACAGTTACCCAATCATCCTTCAGAATACCACTGAAGACCCAGGCCGTTGAAATGGCAAATGTAATCAGGGATAAACTGATTAATGAAATTAATGACCTTCCCACATTCCCTGAGCACATAATTGAGCTACAGACAATGTGCAGAAACAGGGATGTCACCCTCGCTCATATCGCGGCAAAGATATCACTCGACCCGGCTCTATCAGCTTCTGTTCTTAAACTTTCGAACTCAGCGCTCTTCATGTCTCCAAAAAGGATTGAAAACATAACAGACGCGTTAAAAATAATCGGGCTGAGAAACCTGAATGCAATTCTTGTTGCAAGCACTACAAGAAAAATTATGGATGAAAGATTTTCTTCGTTCAAGGAT
>CAZVFJ010000449.1:0-1931 GCA_964625825.1 uncultured Leptospirales bacterium
AGACAGTGAGAAATTGAGAAGAGATGCTTTAGACAAAATCAGAATTATAATTCAAGCAAAAGCATGCGATCCGGAATATTTGAAAGATCTTATGACAGTAATTGAATACGATGCAATATCAGGTTATGCAATACGATCTATAAACCGCTTAAAACCAAAAGAGTATCACCTGTTACCAGAATTAATAAGCATAGAATACATTAACAAAGCTCTCAGAACTTATGATAATATAAACCAAGGAGTTGAAACACTCATATTAGCCGAAGAAATAGAAAATATTTAAACTTAAATAAGACATGACACCTGAAATTAATTTTAATAATCCTTATAGCAGAGATGAATTTTTACCTTTCCTGGAATGGTTCCTCCCAGATGATTTTAAAGTAACAAAAGAAAAAATAACCGACCTTAATTTTACTGTCAAATATACTGAAGATGTAACCAAGTTGGGCACATGCGAAAGTCTCAAATTAGATGTATATGAAATAACACACGCATCAACTCACGACGCACGAGTAGGCATAGCTCAGGACGCTTTCAGACTTATGTTATACAAAAGCTACTACAATAGAGCGCTGGTTATTTTCAAGCCCTTAAACAGAAAAAAATACCGATTTTCTCTTTTGCAGATAGAGGCAGAAGTCAAAGACAACACATCCCGCATAACACGGAGTTTTTCAAACCCTCGTCGTTACTCTTTTCAATTAGGTGAAGGAGCTCATGTTAAAACGCCAGAACAATTTTTACTGGGAAAAGGAAAATTAAAACCTGTAAAAGACGATATTTTCAAGGATTTACAAGATAGATTCTCGGTAGAAGTACTGACAAAACAATTTTATAAAGAGTTATCTAACTGGTACTTTTGGGCGATTAAAAACGTTTCATTCCCTAATGATATTGACGATGATACGGATAATGAAGACTATAATGAGGAAAATGTAATTAGACTAATTACGCGCTTAATATTTGTATGGTTTTTAAAAGAGAAAAAACTAATTCATAATGACTTGTTTGATGAAGATTTTTTAGTAGGAATTCTCAAAAAATTTAATTCTACAAGTACAGAACAGGATAATTATTATAGAGCAGTTTTGCAAAATCTATTTTTTGCAACATTAAACCAAGAAGTTGATCAGCGTGGTTTTGCTGCAGACGAAGGATATCTGATAAATCGTAATAATTTTTCAATTAAAAGCCTTTATCGCTACGAAAAAGATTTTAAAGATGAGAATACTGAACACATAATGGATCTGTTCAAACAGATTCCATTCCTCAATGGCGGTTTATTTGAATGCTTAGATAGAAAAATAAAAGATGGAAGAACTTACTACTGGGACGGTTTCAGTAGAAATAAAAAACATCAAGCTCGTATTCCAAATAACCTTTTTTTTGAGAAAGGGAAAATAGTGGATTTAAGCCAAGAGTATAATGACAAAAAAATGTCATCAGTTCAGGTAACGGGTATTATTGAGATTTTAAAAAAATACAATTTTACTGTTGAAGAGAATACTCCAATTGAAATTGAAGTTGCTCTTGACCCTGAATTATTAGGCAAGGTGTTTGAAAATCTCTTGGGCTCTTATAATCCGGAAACTCAAGAAACAGCAAGAAATCAAACAGGCTCTTTTTATACACCTCGTGAAGTTGTAAATTTCATGGTAAATGAGAGTCTGATAGCTTATTATCTAAAGAATATTCCTGATATTGAAGAAGAAGTCCTGAGAAACCTATTGAGTTATGACGACAATGAGGTTATTATTAGTGATGAGCAACGTAAATCAATAATAGAATATACGTTTAAATCAAAAATATTAGACCCTGCCTGTGGTTCAGGAGCTTTTCCAATGGGTATACTCCAACAGATGGTTCATATATTAGGCAAACTTGATTATAAAAATGATTATTGGTATCAATTGATACTTGATCAGGCA
>CAZVFJ010000450.1:0-358 GCA_964625825.1 uncultured Leptospirales bacterium
TGAGTAGGTAATCAAGATATTCTATTCTATAGGCTATAACAGATTTTTAAATTATATAACGATTTCCCACTTTTTTAAACTGTATAGAACCTCAGTTTTTACCTTTCTTAAGGTTTTATAGCCAATCGCATCAGTTCCTATCTATAAAGTTCTTTCCTGTCTCTCCAAACAGGTTCTACGTCTCGTATTGTCATTGGTTTAAGTCCTGATGTATGACACCTGAGTACTTACTCAATGAATTTAGAATTACGATAATGCAATAATATATGTTAGGATAATAAAATGTTTGATGAAGAGATAATTGCTTTTGAAAATTTGGTTGATTTATATAATTATTGCGAAATTGCTTTAATAACGC
>CAZVFJ010000450.1:368-1927 GCA_964625825.1 uncultured Leptospirales bacterium
TTGAACAAGAGAAATGGCAAATCGAATATCAGACTAATTAGCTGTATAGGCAAAAAAACTTCATCATTGCGGTTATTTAGGTTTATGAAAAAGTTGAACACCTTTTCTCATATAGCCAATTCTGTTGACAAGAGAAATTAAAAAACTGAAGATACTTTGAGTTGACACGATTTCTAACCATCAATCTTTTTGTGTTTGTTAAGGAGTAAGCGGTGGGTTCCTTTTTATATAACATTATTGTTTATCCCATTGAACTACTGGTTGAATTGCTTTTTGTATTTTTTTTCAAAGCGTTCGATAATATTGGTATTGCCATAGCAGCGATTAGTGTGCTTATCAGTTTGCTTTCACTTCCACTCTACAATAGAGCCGAGGCTATACAAAAGAAAGAGCGGAATCAAAGGATTCGATTACAACCAGGTATTGATCGGATTAAGGCTGTGTTCAAGGGTGATGAACAATACATGATTCTGTCCACATTTTATAAACAGAATAAGTATCATCCAGCCTATACTCTTCGGAGTTCCATCAGTTTGTTGATTCAAGTACCTTTCTTTATAGCGGCATATAATTTTTTATCTCACTTGACTCATTTGCAAGGACAGAGTTTCATATTTATTCAGGATCTTGGCAAACCGGATGGATTGTTTCAATTTGGGTCTGTAACAATAAATATTCTCCCATTACTCATGACGCTCATCAATATCGTTGCTGGGGCAATTTATACGAAAGGGTTCCCTATGCGTGATAAGTTACAACTCTATGGGATGGCAGGTTTGTTTCTTGTATTATTATACCAGTCACCGGCTGGGTTGGTGTATTATTGGACCTTGAATAATTGCATCTCTTTGATCAAGAACATTTTCTATAAACTCAAACACCCCCTCAGATTATTATACTGGTTATTGGTACTGGGAAGTTTGAGTATTATTAGTTTTATTTTTGTTTTAAAACCAGATTTACCAGTTGGTAAAAGAGTGATTATCCTAATAGGTGGGGTTTGTATTGTTTCAGTTCCATTGTTTCTTAAAGGAATAGTTAGTTTCCAATCACATTTTCTTGTGAGGTTCTCAAATCATACAAGAAGCATGTTCACACTTTTCCTATTATCTTGCATTGGGTTGTGGTTACTTTGTGGTATTGTAATTCCTTCCAATCTGATAGCATCCTCGCCGATTGAATTTTCTTTTTCAGGAGTGGTGGAGAATCCCTTAGAATACGTCCGGCAGGCAAGTTTTGTGTTTTTTGGGATATGTATTTTCTGGCCTGTATTGATATACAGTTTATCAACTCGTTCAATATGTTCGCTATTTGCATTTCTTGCTTCGCTTATCGTCCTTTCGGCAACAATCAATTTGTTTATATTCCCTGGGGATTATGGTGTTCTAAGTAAAATACTATTATTTGATGAACCAGCCAAACTTATCGCAAATTTCTATCAGAGCATATTGCCACTCATAATGACAGGCTTATGTTTATTTGTTATTGCAATCGCATTGCGAAAAGAGAAAGATAAAGTCCTTACCGCTTTCCTGACAATACTGGTTCTTTCTTCTGCT
>CAZVFJ010000451.1:0-1918 GCA_964625825.1 uncultured Leptospirales bacterium
ATGTATATAATCATCAATTGCAAAAGATGTTTTTATTTTTACATCGGATAATATCGTGAATTATAATTCCGCCTTTTTGTGATACGGTATTTTCCTGACCGGATGGAGCCAGCATTACTGCTGATCCCACCACTCTTCCAGCATCTCAACAAGTGCAAATTGCTGAGACACGGTTAATTCGAGCAACTTCTTTTCAAGCTTCTTACGATCTGCTCCGTACATCTCAAACTCTTCATCAATAGTATCCTGTATATTCGCAAGCATTCCGTTACGGATCACAGCAGCCGGTTCCCAAATAGTACCGTTGCAGGCATTTCTCAGAGCGTTCCATTCGCCCTCGGAAAACAGCTTTTCCAATTTCGCTTTTTCCGCATCGCACATTGCATAATAACGATCAATAGCTCTATTCGCCGCCATTGATAGACCTCGCTCCGGACTTAACCGGAGCTTCGATTCAAGATTTTTGCTTAGATAAAATGATGTTTTGCCCATTAAATTCTCCTATTTAAACCATTTTGGTATATAATCAAGGATTTCGGCTTTGTCGGCACATATTCCTCGTCCTATTATTCTGTGTCTGTAATATTCATATTTCTTATTTCTTGGGAGATATGATTCAATGTAAATATAATCTCTTGTTTTGACTGCATTATCTGATATCAGTTCACAGCTATCATCTATTTTACTGCCGTAAAAAGTTCCATTCCTATTTCCGAATAAATTTGTTATTTTCATCTCTATTCTCCTGTTGTTTTATAAGGCCGGATAAACCGGCCTGAAATTGTTATAAATTGATAAAATTAACAATAGATACAATGATTTCGCTGTCTGCATCTAAATCGTTATTGTATTCCGCGCCGTCAAGTTTTCCGGATAATATAAGAGCCTTAATAATCTCTTCGGACTGTCCCATATAGGGCGACTCTCCTAATTCCCATTTTTTAGAGTCGGAATCATACTCTATCATAACGCCGGTAGAGTTATCTGTATCATAATCAATAATATCTCCATCATCGTCATAATCACATCCCTCATACTGCTCATAATCCGCACAGGCCATCATGTCGTCTATAACTTGACATAATCCATCAATATACCCTCTGTCCGTCGCGCCATTCGCAAAATACTGGTGCGACCATACCAGATCATTCTCGTTATTATAGATCTGTACTACCGTTGCTCCTGCTGAACTCTCACCTATCAATTTTGCTCTCATCCTTTTTCTCCTTCGCCTTCCTTCTGGTGGCGTTTTGGTTTATTTCCTCGTCTGAGGATATAATATATATACTGCTATAGCGGTATAATGTCAAGAAAAAAAGATAATTTTTTAAAAAAAATGAAAAATTTTTACTATATTTTTGTTAAGTAATTATAGCCTGATTTTGAAATCTTATCAGAAGTATTTGATAATCTCTCTCATATAGTCTGACTTAATCAAACCTTTCGTCAATTTTGTCAAAAAAACCATTTAACATCAGGGGAATTGTTAATTTACAAATTTCCACTTTTGTGGCCGACATTTATGCCGGTCGCAAATTATGCGCATAATCTTTTAATTTCTTCCAGGTCTTCAGTGAGCAGCGGCTTTTTCTTTGTTAAGCATCTGCCAGAATTTCTTTTTATGCTCCTTCGGAAGATCAAGAAACTCCTGAAGTGTTTTCATTTGCTGAAGCACACTCAAAATCCAGGCTCGCTCTGTTGAATCATAGACTTCCTTGAAGGTTTCATTTTCCAGATACTCTTCAACTTCCTTTATTGCATCGAATAAAGTATCACTTACCATGTCACTCCTCCTCCTCGCTTTTAATACCGTCTATCTTCTCACGGCACTCTTTATACAGCTTCTCAAATCCAGTAATTCCGCCCCTCTTCGCTCTCTTATATCTGATGTGAACATATGACTCTTCTTTGCCGAGCA
>CAZVFJ010000452.1:0-1909 GCA_964625825.1 uncultured Leptospirales bacterium
ACTAACTATCATGCGGGGATAAACGGAATTTATAAATGGTAAATTATCAACTTCAGGAACAATATTTCCTCCGATAATAAATACAGGAAAAATTTTTAATGGAAGCAGCTTTTAAAATATCAGAGAATGTGTTTCTTCTTGGGAATTTCACAAAAAAAAGTGAACTCAATAACAATATATATCTCCTTATAAACGGAGATGAAGCCGTTTTGTTAGGCGCAGGCTCTGCTGTTGATTTTGATATTATTTTCCCTTTGGTCACCCGAAACATTCATATTGATAAATTAAGATATATAATTCTACAAAATCCAGATGCATCTTTCTGTTCCGCTTTGCCGCTATTCGAAAAACAGGGGTTTTCAGGCACAATTATAACTCATTCGGAATCTTCATCTGATATAAAATCTTTCAATATCCAATCAGATATTGTCTGCGGCAATTTAACATCAGACAGGCTTTTTTTCAAAAACGGCAGAGTCTTAAATTTTATTAATACACCGTATCTGAAATCTGCCGGGTCTTTTGCTGTTTTTGACCCGGCATCAGGAATTCTTTTTTCCGGCGATATCTTCAGCGCATCAGTTAAAAATTGGAGTCTATATGCCGGGCCCAATTATATAGAAGAAATGAAGAAGTATCATGAAGAAAACATGCCGGGTGATGCTATACTCAGCCATACTCTTGAAGTCCTGATAAAAAATAAAATCAACATGATTGCTCCGCGATATGGCTCTGTTATTAAGGAAAACCTTCAGAATTATTATAACTCCCTCAGAGATACAAAATGCGGTTCACTGATTACGAGGATAAAATACGATATCAAAGTTACTGATAAAAATGTCACAATATTAAATGCCATGTTGAAATACTTTTATTCATTCTTCTCTGAGGAAGATGTATATGCAATATTCAGAGGCAGTAAAATAACGATTGATGAATTGAGCGGTCTCATCACAGGCTACGAATCAGGTATATCTGATTTATTGAATTACTTTTTTAATTGTATCTTTGCAGTTAAAGGTCCCAGCTGGCTGGCGATAGCTGAAAATAATGTAAAGAGAATATCTGACGAATACCGGATTGAATATCCCGAAATATTTAAATCAGCAATTTATGACCTGGAAAAAAATTATGAAAAAATAGAAAATGAAAAAAAAATTTTAGCTGAAGAATTACAGGCTGTAAAACAGGAATTAGAAAATAAAGAATTCAAAGATCCGCTCTCCCAGATTTACAAGGAGGATATATTTAAAGAAAATTTAATAACTGATATTGAAGCCTACATAAATGCGGGAATTGTTTTCGGATTCTTTATTATTGAAATTGATAATCTTATTTCATTTAATAAAAAATATGGACGGGAAACCGGCGATGAGCTTTTAATAAGCGCATCCTATCTTTTAAAGAACTTTAAAAAAAGTGAAAAAAAATACGCTCACCATCTGCTTTTTAAAATGAACGGACCGAGGTATACTTACTATTGCACAGATGCTACCAGAGAAGAACTAATTACAATCGCAGAGAATATCAGAATTAAATTCCGGGAATCAAAACTTTTCATAACAGATATAACCATATCAGCAGGTGTTGTCCATTCAAGTGAATTTGATATGAAAGAAAAAGAACCTTCAGATATAGCTGACAGCCTGCTTGAAGTCGCGAACTCAAGACTCAGGATTGCCAGGCATAATGGATTTGATTCAATCTGCAGCGAATCCGAATCCGCCACCTGTTTTGAAAATGAGCAGTATATCATGATCGTTGATCCTGATATAAGCATCAGATACCTTATGGAGGCGCATCTGAAAAGGAACGGCTTTAATGTAATTGCCTGTTCAATGGGAGACGAAGCTCTTAATAAAATTGATTTATATAAACCTGAAATTATTATCAGCGAAGTGATGCTTCC
>CAZVFJ010000453.1:0-1905 GCA_964625825.1 uncultured Leptospirales bacterium
CCAATGCGCACGCTTGAAGCGTGCGTCCGTCTAACATTTGCTTAACTTTCATTCCCGCGCCTGGCGTAGCCAGGTTTGGCGCGTTTTGTGCATGAACGAGCGTAGCGAGCTGCACAAAACGTGACAAAGGGAATGTCAAGTTGAAGCAGTTGTTAGGCATTTTTATTCACCAAGTATTTTTACTATTAGTTGCATAATTGATTCAAATTCAAAATCACTAATTACACCTATTTTTTTATAACGAATTTTTTGCGACTTATCTATAATCATAAAATTAGCTTTCTCTGAAAATCCATAACTTTTTTTCATTTTTCCATCCCAATCTCCATAAACAATATAGCCATAATGCGAAGATCGTTTTAAAAGTGCATTTTCCCAAATAGACTTTAAAAACCATGGCACTGATGAGCAATCTGCAATAGCTAATACTTCAATATTGTTATCGGAATAATTATATGATCGTAAATAGTTCTTAAAAGAAATATTATCGTTTTCAGTATCGCGTGATTCATAAAAGCAAACAACGAGCTTCCCTTTATATTCTGCTAAACTAGTTGTCTTCCCGTCACCAGACGTAATGTAGAAATTTTGAGCTGCTTCAATTTCTTCAGAGAATCCACTAACAGATATACATATACTAACTAATATGAATAGAATATATTTGTTTCTCATCCGATTAGCCTATTAATATATACTAATATTTCATCTGCAGCTTTAGTAAATCCACCAGATTCTTTAAATGAATTAGAAATCTGTAGACACTTATTTTTATACTCATTATTGTACAATATTTTTTTTACAATTTTCCTAATCCCTTCAACATTCATCTGTTGTATTTTTTCACCGCATCCAAGCTCAACAACCCTAGCAGCAACTTCCTCTTGTTCTGCTTGAAATGGGTAAATACAAAGAGGGACATGATTGTATAAACCTTCGTTTACACTATTCATTCCGCCATGCGTTATAAATAAATCCGTGTACTTAAGAATCTCTATTTGATTTACATGTTCTTTTATGTGAACATTTTCTACTTGATCTACTACTCCATTTCCTTGGTAAGAAAACACTAAAGTACAATTGAATATTTCTAATGATTTTATCATTACTTCTAAATCAAAGTGCGCGCTCCAAATAGTTCCCATTGAAATATAAATTAGCGGTCGTTTTAGTCTAGAATAATCGGTAATATCAGGATCATTTTTTCTTACTGCAATCGATGGACCAACAAATAGATAACGGTTATCGTAATATTCTTGATGTGGCTGAAAATCACGAGAATTGAATACAATATTTAACGGCTCTTCATTCATCATTGAATCAATAAAGTATAAAGGCTTTGTTCCATATAGCTTAAACAATTCCTTTTGGATTCTATATGCTCTTCGCATATTCACAATACCTTGAAATCCTACTTTTTTTATAAATCTTAAAGTATTTTGAATATTTTGATTTTTATTATTAAAGGCAAATGTTGAGATAGAATTAATTGCTGGTTTTTTGGTTATACTTGCAACATGTCTTCCCCACATAGATAGTGCATCATGAATTATATAATCTGGATCGATATCTCTAATCTCAGATAAAAGACTTGGTAACATATCTTTAGTTGCCTTGGCGACCAATAAATATAGTAGTGCAAGATTTTTACCAGCTGCAATTGTATCAAAGTTTCTTAAATGAACATATTCTCTATATTCAGCACCGGTGGCTACTATTTGTTTTTCAAAAACTTGTGTTGAATAATAGACAACTTTTTCGCCTTTTTGTATTAACTCACTTATCACCGGAAGTGTAGGATTAATATGTCCATATCCGGGAATACTATAAAAAACAACTGTTGACATTTAATTTTTTCCTTTCTATTTGCCCGCGCAGCGTGTGCCTAACATTTAGTTAACCTGCATT
>CAZVFJ010000454.1:0-1893 GCA_964625825.1 uncultured Leptospirales bacterium
ATAAATCTTTCCTGCGTTATTAATTCAAACCACATGCGCATCATTAGCATGTCAGAGTTATCTGGAGACCGGCCCAATTTGTCTTTTACAGCGTCCTTACTCACAATGTAAATCTTTCCATCCTGATCAATCTTATCCTGTTTTACCTGTTCGATCTCTTCAATAATTTGACCTTTAAGCCTGTCGTCAGATACCTTGACATATAACTGATTGTGATTTACTTTATCAGCCAACATAAAGTAACATTGAGTTTTAAGGTTTGCGAAGTTCTTTCCACCTATTGCCCGCGAATTATTTACAAATCCTTGACATCCCAAAATATCAACAACACCACCACCAACACCGTCCTCATCACATATGACATTCATAATCGGTATGCCTTTATCTCTACGTATTTTTGATATTTCATTAGCCGTTTCAGTTGTTAATGACTTTCTAAGTGTTATAATTTCTTCACATCTTAATCCGTCCCATACGCCTATTGTTGTAGTATCCTTGCCTTTTCTGGCTATGTCTGCAGTGATATATCTTTTGCCTCTTAACTCTTCAAAATCATTTGAAAATATACTCAATATTGCGTCGTATTCCATCAAGGTTCCGGGATCGTTATCGTATTCCCAATTTCCAAACTCTAACCTTTCACGGCTTACACGGTCCATCTTTTTAAGATTCTCAGCATAATGGATTGAGTTAAATGGATTGTCTTTATGGAGAGCCTGAATAAACTTCCTGTGAGGTAACAACGTACCGTCTTTTGAAGGTTTGTAAAACTCCCGGTATGTCCAGTTTTTAGCTGGGTTACAAGTATAAAGTATTTTAGGAATAAGATTGTTTTCATCAAGCATGTACCTGATGCGGGACTGAATGATATTCCTTGCTTTATCCCCTATCTGGTTTGCTTCATCTATAAAAGCGTCTGTGATTTCAAGTGATCCAAGTTCGTCAAAGTTTGGATCTGACGGATACTCAAATAAGTCTTTTAAAAATATCTCTGAATCGTTAAAAATTCTTATCCTGCCGGTTGTTGAATTATAATTGTAATGCTTTTCAGCGATTAATCCCTGCTGTTTGCATACCCAAAAAAACGATTGTAGAGTGGTTTCTTTTAGTGTTTTGAGTTTTGCTCTTCCGATTACCGATCTGGTTCCTGGATATTTTAATCTATTCTTTAATTGCCAATAACATCCAAGAACGCTTTTGGCCCCACCAGCTCCGCCGCCAAACAGCAGTTCGTTTGTTACTTTGTCTTCAAGATAGTCGAGGGCAATAGTTTGTTTGATTGTTAATTTCATTTTTCACCTTCGTAGGTCTTTTCTTCTTTCCAAGTTATCGAACCAGAATGTTCAGTATTTGATTTATCAACCAATCCCAATTCCCTAGCAATAATATTCGGATTAAGCAAGTCAGCCGCGGCCCCCTCGAACTTCTGAGAAAAGAAAATTCCCTTCACGTGCGTAATGATGTCATGATAGGCTTCATCTTTCTCATACTCATAAAACGTTTGCGTAGTCATGTTAGCAAATAAACAAAACCCCTGAATAGTCATTGCTCTCATTTTAGGAACCTTCATTCTTACACCTGTTCCAAATACTTTCATTTCATATAATGGATTATTTTCACACCATTGAGCGTATTCATTGGCTTTATCTAAAAGCTCATTAGGCTTGTATAGTTTCGGCCTTTTCCAATTATGAGCCAATTTCCAATATTGATTACCTTTAGGAGCTGCCATATCCTTTTATTTTAATTGATCCTTTAGGCATCTTTATCCATTCCTTTGAGTTTTACGGTGTTTTTATACTGGTTTATACCTCCCTGATTTAAACACATTCGCAAAGCAGTCAATACTTAATGTTTCGTAATTTGCATACTCTGAATTATCAATCTTTGACT
>CAZVFJ010000455.1:0-1888 GCA_964625825.1 uncultured Leptospirales bacterium
CAGGGATATAAGCAGCGGCAGGGCGGCCCTTACATGCAGGGACGGGAGGCAGACTGTACATTTTTCAAATAGCGCCAGTTATACGGGGGATTTCTATAATTGCCGTCCTGTTTTAGGGCAGGGGACTTACAGGTACAACGGACAGGTTTTTTCAGGATATTTCAACGCTTCTGGCAGCAGCGTTTCGCTTGAACAGAATGGCTATAAGATTATTCTGAAAGTTACCTCATCACGGTCATAGAATCATTAAGCCGGATGGAATATCGGCTGTTATGCGGAAGAATCAGAGCCGGATTCTTCCGTGTATGTCCGGCTTTATTTTTATGGAATATAATACTGTATAAAAGTTAAAAGGAGAAATATAATGTCAGAAGAAATTAATAATCAGTTACCGGCTAACGTATATTCACCTACCGCACCGGGGAGAATTAAATTTGTTGGGACAATGAATATTATTAACGCAGTAATTCTTATTTTTCTTGGCCTGTACGGACTTGCGACAGAGAATAAAGGGATAGCTCTTGGAATAATATTTGCAGGTCTGGCGCAGGGGGCCCTGGGGTACTATCTGTTTAAGATGAATAAAATCGTCTGGATTATTAATACAGCGCTTTATGGTATAATAGCTGCAGGTTCAGTTTATGCCATTGCAGAGCCTTTGATGCATGGGGTAAGCATTGGTTCCGTGTCACATAACATATTTATGCTGATCTATTTTTCGATAATTGAATTCTGCCTTGTTTCAAAGAGGGGAGAGTTCTTTAAGTGATTGAATAAATATAATATAATCCGGGAGGGTATATGATGAAGAAATCAACAGTTTTTCTTATAGGAGTGCTCGTCTTTCTATGTTTGTTTAATATAGTACTGCTTGTGCTTACTCAGAATCCCAAGCATCTTCTGCTCGCTGCTCTGACGGGAATTTTAGCGATTGTTGTACGAGTGAAGAATAAGTGAGTCATCTTCTGAGAAGTTTCACGCTTTGGGGATAGTGTTATTTAGTGGAATTTTAATCTATCCCTCGTTAATCAAGCTGAATTAATCAGCAGGGTGGAGTCACTGTATATATTTCTGGATACACACGCTTCACCTGTTTATTTCCGCTCTATCGGTTCACTCTATGAAGGGAGAATGTTGGGGCTTGGGGCATGTCTGGCTGATCAGAGTTCATCAGAAAAAGCGGAATATAAAAACGGGATATTCACCTATGCTTTAAAAGAAATACTTTCAGCAGAAAGTAAAAATAAAAAGAAGAATGACCTGCTTGCAGTCTTTATGAGTATCAGAAAAAGAGCGGCGGATTTAACCGGTGGGACGGCTGTTCCCGCAATTTTTTATAAAGAGAGTGACAGAGGGGAAAGCAGGCAGGCTGAAATCAGCAGATAATAAACAGCAGAAAAATGATTTATTTTACGGACATCCGTTGATCGATCAGCGGATGTCTTGCTTTTATTAAGTTATATATTATTATGAAACTTTAATGTTTTATGGTTCAATAGATAATATAGAGCTAAACTCATTGAATCATGAGTCGTTTAAGATCTTAAAAGGTTAAATTATCAGGAGTTTTAACTAAATCCACTATAATATTTTTAAAAATGGAGCCACTTATGAAATATGTATTACGATTTTTTCTTATTGCATCTTTGTCAGTGTTTATCAATTGCAGCAGTTATATTGAAGTTCGTGATCCTTTGCCAATACCGAATCATTCAATAACCAAAAAGAAAACACTAACAGTTCTATATGCCGGTAAACCTGTGGAGAAAGAACATAACATGGGATCATTTGTCTCTCCGGAAGTTCAGGCAATTGTTGATAGAAAAAACATGTGGTTATCATTAAGCAGTAATAAAGACAGAATAGATACAAATACTTACGTTAAATA
>CAZVFJ010000456.1:0-1880 GCA_964625825.1 uncultured Leptospirales bacterium
AAAAAGGCGGATGAATATTTCCATGATATGCATTTTATATGTGGCAATATCTGATTCATTGAACTGTTTAAACGGCGAGTCCCTGACTGTTCGGAGCATACGGAGGAAGAGCCTGCGAGTATCGGGGACACTCTCCTCCTCCCCCCTTTGCTCTCTATGGATTTTCGGGAGTATCTCAACTACAAGACCTGAATCTGTCTGGATTACTCCAACGTAGTTTTTTGCCTGGAGGCAGCGGCCAATACCCTTTTTATGAGTCAGAGAGAAAAACTCACTCCCTTCACTAACCGCGTCACCGGAATTGCGGAGTACGAAGTCCTCAAGGTTGTCATAGTCCTGTTTTTTTATATAAAGGACATCACCCCCTTCATGCTCAGCTTCACTGGTCGCAATAAGGCCGTATTCACGGATTGTATGATGGCGGATATAGTGTTGCATTAATCAGTTCTATAGCTGAACTAAAATTATCGTATAGTCTGCACAGGATGTATATCTCCTGTTACAGGGAGTTTAAAGATTTCATTCCGTAGAAGCCTTGTTGAAAAGAAAAGCACCTCCATATTCTCAATATTGCCTGTCTCAGGATTCAAACGCGCAATTACATCATCTCCTAATTCTTCTGTCTCCTGTTCCGGGTATGGTTCTGTAAAATTTATATATAATATATCCGCTGTTCTATCATAGTTAAATGTCATTTCTTTTCCCATTCTATTTCTCCATCACTCAGTTTCCTTGTTATATAAGCTGTGATGATCCAGTCACGTTGTTCAGGCTGAGTATAACTCACAACAACTACAACCGTATATTTACCGCCCCGGATGTTTTCGAAATATTTTGTAAACATCCGAGCATTCTGAAATCTTGCACTTTTTCGAACGCTGTCAGGATCAAGAACTGTTTCGCTAACTGCTGTTTCATAATCCGGAAGCAGTTCAGGATGCTGCTTTTTTATATGTTCATATCTTTCATCGGTTAATACAACTTCCCTTTTAAGATATGGGCAGAAAAAGATATTCATTTTTTTAAAATTTCCTTATAAACTCATTATATGATTTAGATTTAAATTATTCATTCAACCGGCACAGTATTCGTAAGTGCTATCGAATATATCCCGATGCTTTTTTATCCCTGCGTGATCTCCTGGACTTATATATTTCTTCAATTTGTTCTTCTGCTGTCTTTTTATCCTCCCAGCTTCCGCATAATGAGAGAAACAGGGCAGTAGCTTTCTTTTCATCTTCAATAGCAGTTGTTTTTGTTTTCATTATTTCACCTCTACCCTCACGCTGAAATATGTACTATATTAACTATAACGTTCTTTATCGTAAAGATTTAAAATTTTTTCTCTTCTTCACTGATATATTTTAATGAACGCCTCAGCATCAATACAGCAACCGTTTAATTCAGGATTGCTCCTGTATGTGATCCTGTCCTCATAATCCTCATGATCAAAACCAAGTACAGCCGTTTCACTGAAGAGCCTGCTCTGGATGAACCTTGTTTTGTTTATTTCATCTTCAAAGGATGAGGTATCTTTCTCCCCGCCCTTCAGCTGTTTATAATGGTCTCCAAGCACAAGCTGTATCTTCTCCCAGTCCTCGTAGAAGTACTCCTGCAGGAGGGGGATTATCTTTGTGGAAAAGATTGAACAGAGAGCCGCGTACTGTTCGTCCTCTTTAAGCTTTGCAAGATTGATAAAGTATGCGTGCCCGATTGTATGATCGCGATCGTATAGGAACTCGATGCGTTCATTTATCTTTGAGAGCATTGCTTTTATATCTATGCCGTTAATATTTAAATCATCAAGCGTTGTGAGGTCAGGCATCATCTCTTCAAATGTAAATCGTCGGCGGAGTGCTGTATCCATTAGCGCTATTGAT
>CAZVFJ010000457.1:0-1877 GCA_964625825.1 uncultured Leptospirales bacterium
CTCATCTCCTCAATTAAAACTTGACGCTTCGCACAATATCTGTTATTCATTGAAAATATAAAACTATTTGAGATAGCCGGAATTGATTATATCCGGTGAAAGCAGTTAGTAAAAAAATATATGATGGAACAGGGGCGGATGTAATGTATACATCAAAGGATATTAGTAATTTAACTGATATTGTTCTGAGACAGGTGAATGATGTCGTCAGGATCTACCTGTTTGGAAGTTATGCTCAAGGGACAGCGCGTGATGACAGTGATATTGATATTGCAGTCCTCCTTAAAAAAATGCCTGACTGGCGGGAAAGGAAAAAAATTTTAAACCATGTTTATAATGAAACCGGCGCGCATAATTATAACGTGGATTTTATTATTAAATCCGAAGAGAGTTTTGAAAGTGAAAAGAAACTTCCGACTTTATCAAGAGTTATCGAAAGGGAAGGAAAACTTTTGTGGATAAAAAAATAGAAGAACTAGCCGCGCAATGGATTATTAAAGCGGATAACGACTATAAACATTGCATTCCTTCGTAAAGAATGTGAAAAATTTGACGGGACTTTTTCGGCATTGAGTAATGCTGACTATCTTTCGGATTATGCTGTTGAACTGAGGTATCCGGATAGTTTTTATATTCCATCCCCTGATGAAGCAAGAGAGGCTTATGAAGACGCGTTGAGAGCCAGGGATTTTATTAAAGAGAAAATTAATGATGTTTTAAAGAGAAACTGAACAACCCTCACCCGCGCTACTGCGCACCCTCTCCCGGGGGGATGAGGGGGATGTGATGGTTCGGCGTCGCTCACCAACCGGGGATGATGGTGATGGCCCGGTTAATCAGGATTGCCTGTTCTGCTTTTAGCAGTTTTTTTGTTAATCATAATTTTAAGCATCGCTTATGTCATCTGCTCTCTTTAACCTGAACCTCCCGAAAATGCAGTTAAAGCAATCAGATATTGAAACACCATCACCCTCATCTCTCTTTTGTCTTTCATCCCCCTCATCTCCTCCCTCAATTAGAACTTGACGCTCCGAATTTCTGCAGGCGGAGACAGTGTAAAAGATTCGGAAGAAATATATAAATAAAGCTGTTATTGATACAAATATAGTTGTCGCTATAAGCATATAGACTTTATTGCCGGCTGTCTCACCCGCGGTCCGGTGATTTTATATAAAGCGCTCTACTGATACATTAAATATTTTTGCCAGTTTCTTTGCGGTAATTTTACTGATTGGTCTTGAGCCATTTTCCATGTTTGAAATATGCTGCTTTGGAATTCCTCCAAGCATTTCACCAAGTTTTTCCTGTGTTATTTTATGAATTTTTCTATAAATCTTCATGTTATCACCAGGCGTTTTCTCTGCTTTAGTTTTTTTATACCAATCAGTTTCAGTAATATCTAAATATTCATCATCGTCATTCTTCGTAATATGGACTTTCTTTCCATATTCCTCTTTTAATAAAGTTATTATTTTTGATGGAATATCGCCTTTAATATTAATTTCAATACGGGGCGTTTTCACGACTGCCTGCATAATATACCTCTATTATTACTGAATCATTTTCATGATACCAGCATGCTACCCATTTATATGCCAGGTGGCAGTGGTATTCATTTTTACCTAATGTACTAAAGTTTGGCCATTCTTTTCTTATTGGTCCTTTCTCTCTTAAATCATCAATAAGAGAATCCAGTGTAAACTGAATATCCTTCGGCAACTTATAAATATTTTTCAGAACACTTTTTTTAACAGTAACTATGTACATAAATCAAAGTAATCATTTTATGGTTATCCGTCAAGAAGTTTTTGCCCTTTCTCATTGGGGAGATGAGGGGGATGTTAATGGTTCGGCGTCGCTCACCAACCGGGATGAGG
>CAZVFJ010000458.1:0-1874 GCA_964625825.1 uncultured Leptospirales bacterium
ACTGGACCTTCATTCCTAAAATCACCGCATCCTCCGGCCTGTACCTCCCTGCAAGAAAATAGTCCCTGGTGTATTCAATCACATCACTGCATTCATACCTGTAGCATGGGATAAGCGTGAGAGAGGGCATATTCCCGTACGCCACTTTCTGGTATCCCGCGATTTCCTCAAAACATCCGGTAATAATATCAGTAACCCTGGTATTGATTTTAGATGATATTCCAACCGTAAAAAGTTTTAATTCCGGGCCGCAGTCTCCCATAAAAATTGTAAACCTCTTCCCGCTCACAGTCTTTTTTCCCGATTGAGCAATCTTCTTAAAAGCCCTGAAGAGTTTTATTTTAACCGGGAGAGTATAGAACTGCACATCATAAGCCTTCTTAAGCTTTGCACTGTCAAATTGCCATAGTAACAGCTGCTGATTGTCGGATATAAAATCTGTGTACTTTTCCCATATAATTGATTTTCTCATAATAAACTCCCCTCTCTGCCCTGTCGGGCATCTCCCCCATGAATGCGGGAGAGATTATTTTTTATCTCCACTGGCTAATGCCCGGAATAAAGCTAAATCTATTTTATTGTTCAGGGGATAATATATCACAGGAGGTATGACAGGGAGTGTCCTATACATCTATTTAGTGCAAAAAATTTTAATAAAAAAAAGAAACTAATTGACCCGTTATTTTAACAATGGTTAACTAATTTGATTAAGGAGTTTTTCTAAAAAGATAATTTTGTCATTTTGACAACCGGCAGAGAATAGAAAGTTTCACATTACATAAATAAAAATTTCTCACATCCGTTTAAAATGACATCATCTAAAAAATGACATAACATGATAAACAACACGGGAATAAATAAACCACAGCATGCGCGGCTCCAGCTTATCGACAAACTGATACGTGCAGAGATGTATCCGAATGCCACAACCATAGCCAAACAGCATGAAGTCGATACCAGAACCATACACCGGGATATCGAATTTATGAGGGATATTCTCCAGGCTCCGATTGTATATAATCCCGTCCGCAAAGGGTATTTCTACTCTGAAAAGAATTATTTTCTCCCCGCTTTAGACATAAAGGAATCCGATTTCTTTGCCATTTGCATTTCAGAGAAGGCTTTAAAGCAGTATGAGAATACCCCGCTCTACGATAAGCTTGAATCTGTTTTCAACAAGCTGAAGGAATTCCTCCCTGACAGCGTGAGAGTAAACACATCATGGATTGATACGCAATATACTTTCATGCATGAGAGCTTTACTCATATAAATCCCGAAGTATGGGAGACCGTATCAAACAGCCTCAGGCAAAGGAGACAGATTGACATTGTTCACCAGAAAGCCGGGGCGGCTGAAGCAGCGAAGCGGATAGTTGACCCATATCACATAGTCAACTTCCGGGGTGAATGGTACCTGATTGGATATTGCCACAAAAGAAAATCTATTCTCCGCTTTGCCATGTCAAGGATTCATGAAGCGAAACTTCTGAACCAGGCATTTAAAATCCCTGATGACTTTAATTTTGACTCATTCATTGGTTCAAGCTTCGGCATAATGAGCGAGGATAAAGAGAAGACTGTAAAGATATGGTTTGATAAAGAACAGGCCCCATATGTAGTTGAACGTCAATGGCATCCCGACCAGAAAATTAAAGAGAACAAAGACGGCTCGGTTGTATTGACATTCACAACCAATTCACTCTACGAGGTTAGACGATGGATTCTTTCATGGGGGCGTTCAGCGAGGGTATTGGCCCCGGCGGAACTTATTAAACAGGTTACTGATGATATCAGGAGCATGATGAAAAATTATGATTATGACCCGCTTTAAATTAAAATTCATTTAATTCTTATTATTTCATACCCTCCGCTAT
>CAZVFJ010000459.1:0-1853 GCA_964625825.1 uncultured Leptospirales bacterium
GCTCGATTCTATCCCCGACGGGAAGAAAATTGAACTATATTTTGCAAATGTTTCATCCACTGAAAGATCTCTGAATTCGATCAGGTCATATGGGATGTTGTAATTTGAGAGTACAAGTTCTATATTGTCATATTTACTCTTAACCACTGCTATACTGTTACTCGCACGGGCAGGTTCGGTGGGGGTTATGCAGAGCATAAGAAGTATCAGGAGGGGTATCAGGGAGATTTTTATTTTTTTCATTTCAGGAATTTTGTAAGGATTAAGATATCAGTCAAGAAAAAAAGGGTCAGAAGAGCGTGAAGATAAATTATTGTGATTGGTGATATAAAAAAGTTGACAAAAATGTATGAACATATGAACAATACTTCATTAGTTTGTACTAAGAGGTTTAAAAATGCTCTCGGATAAAAGAAAAGATATCAGTGATGAAACCTTTTTTGAACTTGCTGAGTTTTTTAAGATTTTTGGCGACCCTGCCCGTTTAAAGATACTTACAGTACTTGAACCCGGTGATATTAGCGTAAGTGAACTTGCTGCTGCTATTGATATGAGCCAGTCAGCTGTATCTCATCAACTCCGAATTTTGAAGCAGGCAAGGGTTGTTAAAATCAGGAGAGATGGGAAAAACTCATTTTATTCTCTGGATGATGAGCATATAGATATAATTCTTAAGCTCGGCATAGAGCATATACTTGAAACAAAGGTGCAAAAATGAAAGAAAACATTAACGATGGCCATGAACATAGCCATAAGAATATTCACGGAAATGATCATAATATACATCCGGAAATAAAGAGCCATCACCATTCTCATGATGGCTTCGAAAGCGGAGGAAAATTATTGCTGGTCATTATTTTTAATATGATAATAACTGCTGCCGAGTATATCGGGGGTATTTTTTCGGGGAGTCTTGCTTTAATATCTGATGCAGGACATAATTTTTCAGATGTGTTATCTCTGGGTATAGGATATGCGGGAGAAAAAATATCTTTAAAGGGGAGAGATGTTTCTTTCACCTTTGGATACAAGAGATTCGAGGTGCTTGCAGCCTTTGTTAATGCACTCATCCTTGTGTTGATAGGGATTTATATCTTTTATGAATCAGTAATGAGATTTCAGTATCCGATACCTGTTGATTTTTCAATAATGCTGCCGGTTGCTGTTATAGGGCTTGCAGGTAATCTTTTTTCAATTTTTGTACTACAGGGAGGGGTCCATCATAATCTCAATGTAAGAGCGGCATTTCTCCATCTTTTTTTTGACGCGGTATCTTCTATAGCGGTAATTATTGCGGCTGTGATTATTCATTTTACATCAAATTTCTGGGTGGATATTGTTATAAGCTTCTTTATAGCTATAATGATTATCTGGAGCGCTATGAGTATATTGAGGGAGTCGCTTCGTATATTCCTTCAGGGTGTTCCAGGGCATCTTGATTCTGATGAGATATACCAGGAGATACAGAGAGTCCCGGGGGTGGAGAGCATTCATGGCCTGCATGTCTGGTCGATTAATTCCAGGGAGGTTTTTCTTTCATGTCATATACGGTTGGACGAATCTTCGACCGGTTTTTCTGATTCTGTTATACAGAGTGTAAATGGTATGCTTGTCTTAAAATTCGGAATAGATCATACTACCATTCAGGTTGAGCAGAGTGATTTCTGTGGCGGCCATAGTGGAAATTGCTGTAGTTAAGTATTGATTTCAGGCGGGATGATATTTTAATGTCATTTCGAATCAGCTTCAGTTATTCGGATGAGAAATTTTTTTGGAATAACTATCTGGAATAAAAAAGCGTATTATATTTTATTCCGGGATTTCTCAGTCGCAATCGCTCCTTCGAAATGACA
>CAZVFJ010000460.1:0-1763 GCA_964625825.1 uncultured Leptospirales bacterium
GCCTTATATATACGGGACGGACACCACGAAATTACTGGAATATAATACCTCTTCTTTTTGTAATTCCTATAATAACATTGATAATGCATAATACATCAACTCAGCACAATCTTTTCTACATAAACCCTGCAATTGACCACAACGGGCTGTTTCCGATATTATCTTTTCAAAAGGGGCCTCTATATATCATACATTTAACATATATCAATGTTTCCCTCATGACCGGAATAATTATATTGACCGATTGTATCAGGAAAGCCCCTGCGCTCTACAAAAAGCAGGGATACCTGATGCTCCTGGGATACCTGTTTCCATGGCTCGGTTTTATTATTTATATCTCAGACATTATCCCCTGGAGGATTGATATTATTCCATTGACTCTGACAATTGCCGCCCCGTTATGGGCATTCGCTATGCTTAGATACCAACTGTTTAATCTTTTACCAGTTGCACGCGATTACATCTATGAGAGTCTTACGGACGGTATTATTATTATAGATCATAATAAACGTATAGCTGACTTCAACCCATCTGCTGTTAAAATTTTCCCGCAACTGGTAAAAAATAAGATTGGATTCGCTGTAGCAGATGTGCTTGGTGAACATAGTTTGTTTAGCTTCAATCAAATGGGAATTTTTACCGGTTAAATTAAGCGGGTAATTCCCCCATTAAAATGCGATTTAATTCAGTATTTCTGGTGAATCTATCATTCCGGGCCTGCTTCAATTTTTCTCTTCTCCCGGCAAGTATAGCTGGCCCTCTGCCATGAAAAACATCAATCGGTTTTAAATAACCAATACCAGCGTGATACCTGTTATTATTATATTCATCAACAAATTTTTCAATGACTTTTAATCCTTCACCATAATATGCCGGACTATTAGGTCGTAATGCTTCAGTTCTGACAAGCCCGACAAAACGCTCGGCCTTGCCGTTTGTCTCCGGATGTTTCCTGCGTGTCGGAACATCAATACAATTATTTTCAGACAAAATACATTTGAAGTCATGGCTGATAAATTGTGACCCGTTGTCATGAATCACCATTGGCCTGGCTTCCGGATATTTGTCTATAGTCCTTTGAGTGAACAGTTCAACAGATAAACCGGACATATCAGTCATCAGCTCCCAATGCAGAAGAAACCTGGAAAAACCATCGAGCATGAACACCAGATAGAAATGGACACCACTCATTGTCACATACGCAATATCTGTATGCCAGTGATGATGCACGTAAAGCGGTTTATTCTCGTATTCCTTCTGTGCTCCATCATTTTCTTTAAAAGCTTTGCCGAGCAGCTTAAACATGCTTAAAATACGGTATACGGACGATTCCGCGAGGAATGCTATACCTTCATCAATCATCTTCCATGTTAATTTACGATAGCCCATATTCCTGTTTTCTTCGGAGCTTTTACGATATTCTAAAACTCTCTGTATCTCTTCATCAAGAATATGAAAAGGGTGAATAAGGCATGGACGGGCCGGTTTCTCCTGACTCCAGCGGCTGACCTGACTGGAGCTGATACTGAATAATTTCATGACTTCAGTACGCTTCCAGCCTGTCCATTCTATCACACGTTCAATAGCTTCCATGATCTTCTGCTGAATAAGTGCCGGGTAATGCCGACCTGGGGCTATTCCATATTCTTTTTTTTTAAGGCAATATTCTCAGAGACAACCTCAGCTATAACATCCTTCAGTCGCTGGATTTCAGTTTCCATCCTTTCTTTTTCACGATCCTCAGCTGCCTTTGTACGCCCTTG
>CAZVFJ010000461.1:0-376 GCA_964625825.1 uncultured Leptospirales bacterium
CACCGCATGAGAGTGTAACAGGCATTCCACTTTCGCAAGGACAACCTCCATCAAAATGTGAAGCCAGCATCACTACTGGTGCAACAGCTTTATATCGGTCATCAAGAACTGAAAGTAAAATGGTTTGAGAACCTCCTCCTGAACCACCAGTTGCCCCTACTCTGTCCTTATCTACATCATTTCTTGTAAGCATATAATCAAGAATGGTGATACCATTCATTGCCTGAATAATATGTGCTGCACTTGATCGGTGTGAAGCGTTGCCTACTTGTAGTGCAGATTCACCCCATCCAAACAGGTCGTAGCTCACAGTTATAGCTCCCGCTCTCGCGAGTGAACCCATCCTTAACTGCTGTTCTTCGCGATAACGGCCATC
>CAZVFJ010000461.1:386-1760 GCA_964625825.1 uncultured Leptospirales bacterium
CCAAAATGTCCGTTTGGTGAAATAATCAAGGCATGTTTACCTTTTGAAAGTGGAGTATAAATTGAGCCGGCAACAAAAAGTCCCGGTAATGTTTCTATTGCAAAATTTTGTACAGAGTAACCATCAAATTTTCTTACTTTAGATAAAATTGGTTTTGATTGCACCCTTTTAGATAGCAATGAGTCTATACCAAGATTTTCTCTGACTTCACGCTGCAGACAGACTTTTCGTTGCTCCCAACTCTCCTTATCCGAATAAAGTGATAATAGATATGAAAGCATTTTACTTTATAAAGCTTATCATTTTGTTTTACAACTTTGAAGTCAAAAGGCACCAACACGTTTGTAAGGGACTCTTCCAGAGAATATGGCCTGATTCTGAAATCAGCATAAGGAAGAATCAATCCTGCTGTATCAATATCATAAGAAAGCCGGACATCAAATCGCTCGGAAATATCCTCAAGTACATCACTCAAAGGTCTTTCGAACCTGTTTTCATATACCTGCTGAGAATTACATATCGCTACACTTGCTATAAACAGCAACAACCAAATTCCTGCTTTTTTCTTCATTGTTATTCAATAATCAGATTTACCTTATCTTCGCTTTTTTCATCCAGAACAGTTTTTATTCTGCCAAAGTAATTGTTTTTCAACACTACTCCTTCATTTTTCCCATCAAGTTTAATGAAAGACCTGTTACCTGCTACCGGAAAATTTCCTTTTATAAACAGATCTTTTGAATTAAGTACTGATATTAAAGGCTTTTCAATATCAGGAGTTCCTGTTGACACATTATGCATGGCTATATTTTCTGAATTCAGCACCTTAAAAGGTGAAGAGGTGTCAATACGCACATCTCTCAAAAGGATATTTTTTGCATATTCTATTTTAACTCCCTCCTTAGACTGAATATTAATATTGCTCAATGTTATATCTGATATGGGCATTTCTTCCAGACCTACTATTTCTATAGCACTGTTTACATCCGATCCGGTAAGTCCGGATATATGAATATTTCTGAATATAGGGGTTCTCTCCGAAACAGGCTCCGGTTCCATACTACTGTACCTGAGGTTTAAAGTAATAGCCTCTTTCTGAATATTTTTCATCACGATATTGTTAACTCTGATTTCTTCTACAATTCCTCCCCTTCCTCTGGTAGATTTGAGCCTGATTCCCCGGTCAGTCCCATCAAAAACACAATTGGAAATAGTTACCTTTCTCACGTCACCGCTTACTTCACTTCCTATTACAACTCCGCCATGACCTGCAAGCATAGTACAATTTGTGATGGTTATATTTTCACAAGGAACCGCCAAATTGCGCGCCTGCTCATCGCGACCCGACTTCAAGGTAATACAATCATCACCTAC
>CAZVFJ010000462.1:0-1744 GCA_964625825.1 uncultured Leptospirales bacterium
TGGCCTGTCATTTGATCCGTTCTTTTTCTCGATTGTACCCTTTACATTTAATCCCTGTACCAACCATTTGTTAAATTCAGGAAGTATACCACGACATACATAACCGATTTTAATACTATTGTATAAAACGGCTATTGCTTCGCGATCCCATAAATTATCGGGCTCAGGTACAAAAACAACCGGTTGTCCAATATCAATACTATCATAATATTTACTTACATCATGATAACGTGTACCGGAAACATCCATTAAAAATTCGAACGGTGTAACTGCATTATCGAGAGGATGAATTAAAGTAAAATCATCATCGGGCAACTTTGCCCCGGAATAACCGAGAAGCGTAAAATCATCAATTTCCGTGTTATCCTTTATTCTGATCGAATCCATGTATTTTGAAAAATCTCCTCTGGATCTGGGAGGGAGTCTTTTAGTAAATATATCAAGAACATCCATATATTTATCTTTTCTGATTGGGAGATACGGATAACCTTTAAATCCTTCCTTAACAGCAAGATCAAAATCCCGGTCACCGCAGAGGTATCTTAGTGTTGCATTATCACTATCTCTCCAAAGTTCTGCTACAACTCTGTTCATCCGATGCCCAGTCGAAGGTATCCATAAAAGCAGCAACCGCTCAGGTATTATAATGTGTTCTATATAATTCATATATTATCTATCATCTGTTGAAGTAAACAAATTCTTTCATGTAATAATGTCAGAATAAAATTCAACCGTTTTTCTGTTAACTGATATTTACCGGATGTTACTATATTTTTTAGTCCGGATACTGATTGTTCAAATGTATTAAAATCAAAGTCAAGACAATTTCTGACTGTTTCATCAACTATCCGGTATTCAGTAATATATCTTTTCAGAAACTCGATAAAGTTGTACGAGGTGTTTTCTTTGAGATTATACTTCATGTGATGTTTAGCTTTATCATTAAGAATATACATTTTTAACCTGTTTCTGTCTTTAAAATTCACAAATTTCTCTTCAAGTATTTCATGCCCCATTGATGTGCCATTATCAAACGCCGGAGAAAAGTGGATGTCTTTAAAAGAATCGCCCTCTTTTTTATACACAATTCCCCAGTTATCCTGATGCCTGTCATTATTCCCTATTATCGAATCGAATAATAATATTTTAGCCCAATGTTGAATGGCAGCAGGCTCTTGTTTAATAAATTCAAGTATTGATTCAAGATTATGCTGAGTCCCTTTTTTTGTATCATAATTCTCAATCTCATGTTTCATCACCATACTGCCATCTATATAGCTATATTCTTCTTCATAAAACCATTCGATTAAAGCACCGAATTTATCTTCGCTTTCATTATAACCGACATAGGCCGGAGGAACTTCAATTTTCATAAATTCCCCGAGCCTGTAAGCAATTATTTCTATCCAGAACTGCCATGGATATCGCTCATTCGACTCCTTAAAAAGATAATAATGCTCCGGCTTTAAAAACGACAACTCCTGAGGCATTACGGTCGGGGATATGTAACAGCTCTTATTCCTTGCCCCTTTCGGATACATCCCTTCGTATTCACCCGCCGGTGTCCAGTTGTCTATTATTATAATGCCGTTGTAAAACATTTATGATATTCTCTCTGGTTAAGATGAATCCAAATATTAGTATTAATACGCATGGAATAAAAAATTTTTAAAAAATTTTTTATATGCTTTTATTATTTATCGGAATCTGTAACTATATTCTGCATTATAATGCTTCACCCAAA
>CAZVFJ010000463.1:0-1735 GCA_964625825.1 uncultured Leptospirales bacterium
CCGGACAGAACTTTTTACCTTGATAAATTCGAAACCAGCACATTGGAGATGTTGCTCGGTTTTGACCTGACCGAAGAGGATACAAAAAAACTGCAGAACCATTATGCTAAAAATATACCGATCGGAAAGATAAAAACCCTCCTGGAAAAGAAATTGAACATTCATGTTGATTCAACAGAATTTGAAGCGGCTGTTAAACAGGGGCCTATTACGAAAAATAAAAATTCCATATCCGAGAAGAGTTACGGCCAGTGGTTCGCACGCTGGAAAGCGCCCGATGCGGATAAACATAAAAACCAGGTTATAATTTATTTTTCATGCATGACCCAGAAATATTACGGGTACAGCCGTGAATGTCCTCTCTATATTTATTATTTCCACCTGGTAGTGGATGGCAAATTTATCATGATCGAATACGACAGGTCTTCTGATTTTGGCTTCACAGGAGAATATCCCAATTGCAGGGTGAGTGAGGATAAATGGGTTGATTATTACGCCTCCTGTATTAACGATATTTACAATTCTATTGAAGGAAAAGTTCTCATAATGAAAAAATAGGCAGATAGACAATAAAGGTGATATATCAGGCAGTAGTCAGGTGTATTCTCATTAGTATTATCCGGATATCTCTTTTCTGAAGTTCTGTAAGAAAATCTTTTTACAGATTAGATTCTGAAGTTAAGGCTTTCCGGTGAGTAAAAAGTCAGTATTAAGGATATAATAATACTATATGACGGGATTAAAAAGAGATAAGAAGAAAACATTCTTATCTCTTTTTCCTGTCGGTAAGTTCCCTGTGCTCCTCGCAAAGCCTGTAGAGCTTGCCGGTACGTGGATTTTTGTCTGTTACTTTTACGCCGCATCTGACGCATAATCCCTGTTCTCTTCTGCTTTTGTAAAGTCTCATATATCTCTCAGTCCCAGATGATTTATATCTGCTGACCTGTATTCTGTATCCTTTAAAGAGATAATTCCCTATGGATGCTTCAGAGCCGTTTTTGAGATCCTCAAGAATTTTTTCAAGGGATTTAATCGTCACTTTTTTCGGTTCCATGCTATCATTCCTGATTATATTTATTTAAGATATAACATTAAAAATTTATAGCGATTCTTTTCAATAAAAAAAAGTTGATATATTTACGAAAGATTTTAAAAAACATATTTTGTATCAGTTTTTTTCGTAATATTATTAACTTGACTGAATGGGTTAGTTGTAAAAAAAGTGTTTTAAAATAAAAGCCGGAGGAAATTATTGTGAAGTGGTGGATACTATACATTATTCTTGGAGTTGTAATAGCGGCAATAGTGGCCGGCTACTTTTTTCTGAAAAAAAGAATGGAGCAGAAGGTATCTCTCCAGAAAGATCTCGTTGACCAGCATAAAATTTCAACATCAATACTTATTTTAGAAAAAAGAATGGATAAAGTAAATAATGCGAATATACCAAAAAGTGTTGTTGCACAGATCCCGAAAATCTATAAATTCAGGAAAGTACCTATTGTAAAAGCAAAAATAGGCCCTCAGGTAATGGATCTTCTGTGTGACGAAGAGATATTTAATAAACTTCCGGAAAGAAAAAGTGTTAATGTTGAACTGGCAGGTATATTTATTGCAGGAATAAAACAAGCGAAGGGTAAAAAATAGTTTTTTTAATATTAATTTAATTTGCATAAAAATTAATATTGACATGACTTGTAGTAAAGAAGTAATGTCCATTTCGTTGCTGAGAGAGACA
>CAZVFJ010000464.1:0-1735 GCA_964625825.1 uncultured Leptospirales bacterium
CTTTTCGACCAGGTGAATTTTATCGCGGGCATAATAGTAAGGATTGAGTCTGAAGAGCTCGGCACAGAATCAGGCGACGCGCATACAGGATTACCCGACCCAACAGGGGGCACTTTCACCCTGAACTGCACCAGCGGTAACGTTGAACCGGGCGCAGACTTTTCCGTGATGTTCGATAATTACTGGAAGGATGACCCCGATGATGATATTGATACACTTATTGACGGAAATGTGAATCTCATGGGCTTTTTCAGGACCGAAACAAATGACAAACTCACAGAAATAGGATTCGCATGGGGAGAGAATGCGGGTGTATTTTATGATGAAACCGGACTGACATTATATGAAACCGAAGACACCGGTTCCGTATTTACTCAGGAAAGGACCCACACGATATTCGGGAGCTATGGAATAATGTTTTTAAAACAATGATGTCTGTTGTGCAATAACCGTCTCCATCAACATTTGATGCTGTAATGCGGGTTATTTTCTTTACAGCCGGAGCTGACCCGCTCTCTAATAAAAATTTAAGGGGAAAGAGATAAAAAATTTTTTAACCCCAGAAACAACTATTTTCATCTTTATCAACAATAGAAACAAATTCATTAATAGATTTAACTTCTGACTGCGGTTTATATACATGCCATTTCAAATCAGCACGTTGCCAATAAATTTTCCATGTATTACTTGTTTTAACAAATGTTGTTTTTGCTACAGGAATTTCCCGTTTCTCTTCCGGATTATTCCAAACCGGTCTAATTTCAAAAATAATTACACTTTGATTTTCAATTCTATAATTGATATCTAACCTATTCCGGATTTCTATAGGCGGTCTCCGTTTTTCAAGAAAGGCCTTTAATTCCTTTTCAATTTTCTTTTTTTCAATATCGTTAAAATTCATTAAAAATTACTTACTCACCCTTATTATAGATATCGTTTTGTTTATGCCGCGTTCGGCCGCAGCTTGAATATGGCGATTTGTACTGAGTGCCATCGAACGGACAATAGCAAGTGAAGCGCATTACATTATGTTGCGCGCAGTTAGCCATTATAGAAACACTCGAAAAAATTTTTATATACAGCCAAGATATGCACGAATAGCTATTGAAAACTCTTCCTGCGAATATCTGTATTCTTTATTCTTTTTGGGAAAATGACTATCAAATTCTTCGACAGCTTTTTGGTCCAAATCATAGGCTGTACTATAATAAAACTTCCATTTTTTCCCTTCAAAAACACCTTTTTCAAGTTCCAGCACTAATTGTCCATACGGATACATCCCTTCATTATTGCTTATTTTGTAGTCTATTGAATTTTTAAATCCATGTTTGCAATAATTGTGAGGATGACCAAGTATAATTATTGCTTTTGATTTATTTTTTACCAGGATTTCTTTAGTATGATTTATTAAAGCTGTTCCTATCCCCTGTCTTTGATATTCAGGTAAAACGCATAACGGCCCGAATGTAAATGTATCTAATATTTTATTGTTTTCATCCACAACATATGATCTTGTATACATAATATTTCCAACAATTTTATTATCAACTTCAGCAACAAAATCCATTTCTGAAATAAAATCCGGGTGATTTCTTAAAACATGAACAAGATAATGCTCATCGCATCCCGGTACATTTAAATTCCAGAAAGCTTCTCTTGTAATCTCTTCAACAATTCGGTAATCATTTTCAGTTTCCCGGCGAATAGTTATATTCAATTTATTTCTCCTTATTAT
>CAZVFJ010000465.1:0-1729 GCA_964625825.1 uncultured Leptospirales bacterium
TGATATACCCAGAGCTACTTTCATATTTGGGAAGTCAGGCAATGAAAAAAATGAAGATGAAAACAAGATTGAAAGGTAACTGGCAGCATGACTTACAGTATCAGCTTTAAAGAAAACCCATGCAACAAGTACAATTGAAAATGTCAGTAACGCTTCCGGAATGAGTATAGCCAGGTCGTTATTTTTCATACCAAATCTTTTTAGGATTTTTTTCCTTGGTGCTCTTTGCCATTGATATAGTATAAGGGTAATGCCATGTAACATTCCCCAAATAATAAATGTAATGTTTGCTCCATGCCACAGACCTGTAAGAAACCATGTAAGAGCGCTGGCTATGATATAGATAAAAAGATCTGTTTTAATATAATTCACTCTCTCTTTTTGTATCCTGTAGGATAAAGAAAATGAGAAGGGCAGAAAAACATAATCTCTGAACCATGTAGTAAGGGAAATGTGCCACCGTTTCCAGAATTCAGTTATATCTCTGGAGAAATAAGGATAGGAGAAATTTGTCATCAAGTTGAAACCTAAAAGTTTTCCAATTCCGATAGCCATATTGGAATAGCCTGAAAAATCAGCATAAATTTGCATTGCGTAAAATCCTGCTCCTATCAATAGTGTGCTTCCTGAATAATGATTAAAGTTTCTAAAAATATCATCAGCAAAAACAGCGAGGTTATCTGCAATTACGACCTTGGTGAAAAGGCCCCAGATAATCTGCCTAAGACCATCTGCTGCAAGACTGTAATTGAACAGCCGTTTCTCTTCAATGGATGGCAGAAGTAAGGCAGGTCTGTGGATCGGCCCTGCGAGAATGATCGGGAAAAAGTTAAGGCTTAACAGGACATTAACCGGGTTTCTGTTTGCTTTAATTGTTCCCTTATTAATATCTAACAGGTAGCTCAGAGAGAGAAATATATAAAAACTAATTCCAAGCGGGAGGACAAATCTGACAGATGACCGCGTCATTTCATATCCAAAGACAGAGACCAGGTCGATGAAGCTGTCAATAAAGAAATTGAAGTATTTAAATAAGCCCAGTGTCCCCAGGTTTATAATCAGCCCGGCAAGCAGCCATAACTTTTTACTTTTCCCCGGTCCGGAAGTATCGATCTTAATCCCGACAAGAAAGTTTAATACTGAGAGTGTTATCATGAGTATTAAGAACCTCCAGTCCCACCATCCATAAAAAACCCAAGATGCAAGCAGTAAAAATAAATTTTGCAATTTCAGGTTTCTATTGACTGCAAACCAGTAAATCAGGAACACAACCGGAAGAAATACCGCAAATGAGATTGAATTAAAAAGCATATCGGTTTTGTACTACAGATAGTTAATGATTAACAACAAAAAAAAATAAAAAAATTAATTGGTACAGTTTTAGTTCTTCTGGCAGCCTAAAAGACTTAGAAATATTCAAATGCGCCAATACTCGGTGGATTACTAAAATTTTTACCATCGAAATCCGTCTCTACTTCAGGCAGGGATGTTCCAGCGCCAATTGCAGAAGAACCTTGTTTCAACCTGAAGTCATTACTCTCAGAGTCTATGAAGAGGGGGTTGGCAGACACAGGGCCATGAATCTCCCAACCGAGAAGAGATCTTATTCCGCTCATCTGATTTATACTATATCGGGCATCTTTACCAAATACTATTCCCATGTCAGACTTAATCCGGTAATACAGGTTATAATCGGCATCAACTTTCTTAGGGTCAGTCAGTGACAGTA
>CAZVFJ010000466.1:0-1725 GCA_964625825.1 uncultured Leptospirales bacterium
AAAAAGGGCTGCCTTTTTAGACAGCCCCTTTTTAATGCCTTCCGGGAATCAACCGCCTAACAATTAGTATAACGATAATTTTTGCTTGGCATATTCTGAGAAAAAATTATGCAATCTTTATAAATGAC
The DNA here is from genome assembly GCA_964625825.1 of uncultured Leptospirales bacterium. Lineage (GTDB taxonomy): Bacteria > Spirochaetota > UBA4802 > UBA4802 > UBA5550 > UBA5550. The sequence continues at coordinate 129 of CAZVFJ010000466.1, forward strand.
AAAATATTTAAAATCAGCTTCTCTTTGCCAAATAGATCAGGCCTTGTAAACTGTCTGAATCTGTAAAGTGTAGTTATTGTCATCACATCTTTGAAGCCAAGTATATGCTTAATATCAACAATAAGTAAGTACACACCGATAACAGGGAGGGATCGTCAGAGGCTTGAAAAATTAGTTTAGAACTTTTATAGTGTTTATTATTTTTTTACTTTCGATATCCTGAATTACTATAGTTTTTATATCATCTCCGCGATATAAAAAGAATTTATCATCCTGTGAAAAATTATAACAAGAGCTCGTTGTAGATAATTTTGTCTTGAGTGAACCTGTGTCATATACTGATATTGCATATGCTTGATCTGAATTATCATTAAATTGAACCGCAATATATTTTTTATCCGGTGATATATTTACACAAGCAGCTGAAGATTTTAAATTTAGTGGTTTTTTCTTTAACAGTGAACCGTCAGATACATTATAAAGAGAAATTTCTATTTTGTCTGTATCTTTAACCGCTGTAATAATTGTATCTTCGGTATTATATGCCTGATCATTATTATGACCATGCGGACCTTCGAATTCACGAATTAAGGCTAATCCCGCAGGGATTGCTAAAAAAATACGTATGTGATAGTCTTTAATTGCGCAAAGTGTTTTCCCGTCTGACGAAAAGAATGCTTTATCATATCCTCTGCCAATGCTGCTAAAATCAAAGTGAACTGTGTCTGATTGCTCGGCCTGTGACATTTCTGAAAAAGAACCTGAAAGTTCAAACTTCCTGTCAGAAATATTCCATAGTTTCAGTGAAAGTCTGTTATCTCTGATATTTTCCGTTGTGCATGTTGCAAGCATTTTACCATCAACTGAAATAGCTATATGTTTCACCTTTTGATCAAGTTCAAGAGATTTAAGCTTTTTCAGTTTAACAGTATCCCATAAATAAATTTTTCCATTATAATCACCACTAGCGGCAATTGTACCATCAGGTGAAAAAGCAATTACCAACGGACTTTTGTCATGTCCCTCCAGTTTCCCAATAACCTCCCCGCTATTGGTATCGAAAACAGCGATAATCCCATTCTCTGAATATGTACAGAATAGATGACTTTTGTTTGGGCTTAACCATACCTGGTGAAGACTACCGTCACTCTTTTCTTCTGGAAGCTCTATTGACATTCCTGGAATTGACACTAATATCAGAATAAAAAATATTAATTTTTTAACAATTGAGTTAAATTTAACCGGCAGATTTTTTTTCATATTTCCCTCTTTTTTAAGCATAAAGAAGAACATATTGCTCTATAAAATCAATTATTTTATTTATAGTATAAAAAATAATTAACAAAATTTTTTAGTAATTATTTTTTGAAAAATTTTACATAAAAATATAGGTTTAATAATTGTAGAGAAGTGTTTTAACAAGTTGTCTTTACAGATAAGATCGTAAATGTTTTATTTGTTGAAATTTAAAATTATCTTTGTTCCATTACATCGTTCTATTTTTATAGAACCCTTAAGCTGTTCTGTTAACAGCTTTACAAGCATAAGACCAAATCCGGAAGAATTTTTAAAATTAATTGATTCCGGAATACCAATT
>CAZVFJ010000467.1:0-1719 GCA_964625825.1 uncultured Leptospirales bacterium
CCGCAGATCTATTGTGTTATATGATGTCTGGATTGTGGATGGGATTTCATGGTCAGATATCCCTTTTATGGCCGGGCGTTTCTGCTTAACCTGTATCGGAGACGCAGACTTCTGCGGAAGTGAGAATAAATCTTTTATCTGAAATCTCGACCTGATTGTTCCGCCGAGAATAACAAGGGCGGTTTTCCCTGAACTGTCGATCTCGTCAATGACCCCTTCTTTTTCAAGGGAAGCAATAAATACACTGTCACCTTTTTTTACCATTTCAGGAACAACCTGACTCATTGTGTCAGAATATCTTTCTATGGATTCATTTTGCAGTCTTGTGGATATTTCATGCCTCAGATTCGCAATCTCCTCATGAAGCTTCCCTGCATCCTTTTGACTGAGTTCCTGGAGACGTGTAATCCTCTCTGCAATTTTATCCCTGTACCCCGCAAGTTCATCGAGAAATTCTATTCCCTTACCTTTTTTGGTCTCCGCGGTGAGCCGTTCAAGCTCCTGCTGTTTTTTCTGAATTTGCTCTTTCTCTTTAGTAATTTCCAGGTTCAGGCTCCTGACTTTTTCTCTCTCCTCAATGATCTCTTCTTCATAACGCTGCACTTTTTCTATAAGTGACTCAACACTCGATTCCCGGCTGTCAACAAGCTCATTGGCCCTCGCAAGAATTTTATCCGGGATTCCATAGTTCCGCGCAATCTCCACTGCGTAACTTATACCGGGGATACCTATGCGGAGTTCATAAGTCGGCTTCAACGTATCAAGGTTGAATGTTACAGAAGCGTTCTGGAACCTCCTGTCGTTTGCGGGGAGTTCCTTCAGCTCCGTGTAATGGGTCGATACAATTATCCTGCTCCCTGTCTCAATCATATCTTCAAGTATCGCCTGTGAAAGCGCGGCGCCCTGCCGGGGATTTGTCCCTACAATAATTTCATCTATAATTACAAGTGTTCTGCTGTCGGCCTTTTTGAGTATGCTGTTGATTATTGTCAGCTGGCCTGAGAATGTAGAGAGCGACTGCGAGAGGTTCTGGTCATCCCCTATGTCTGCCATGATGTTGCTGAATATCCCTATCTCCGAATCGGGGCTTGCCGGGATGTGAAGGCCATACATCGCGCAGAGCGCGCAGAGGCCTATTGTTTTAAGCATAACAGTTTTTCCGCCGGTATTTGCGCCGGAGATTATGAGGCAGTTAAAATCAATGCCGAGCTCCACGTCATTGGAAATGATAGTGTCCGGGGACATTAACTGGAGTATCGGGTGATGCGCCCTGCAAAGTTTCATTAAAGGCTCTTCTGAGAGCACCGGCTCGCTGCTGCGGGTCTGCATGCTGAATTTTGCCGCAGCTGTGAGAAAATCAAAATAGGAGAGCACCCTGAGGTTTGATTCGAGCTCGGCAGCGTATTCTGCAACCTGCATAGTGAGCTCCGCGAGTATCTTTTGTATTTCAAGAAGGAGTTCTTTTTCGTGCATAATCAAAGAGACGTCATGAACATTCCCGTTGATCCTGCTCCTCATTCCCGATTTGACAAGTATCACATACCTGCCATTTATCGTTGTGTATGTTTTCTCCTGGAGAACCTTCTCATTGTCAGGGGAGTGGATTATTTTACTGATCTTTTTTTCCAGATCCTGTCTTGCGCTGAATATTGCCTTCCTGATTTTTCTAAGGGATGTAAACTTGTCTTCATTAAGTTCACCGTTATCTGTTAATGATTC
>CAZVFJ010000468.1:0-1711 GCA_964625825.1 uncultured Leptospirales bacterium
GGCCGTATTCCGGTAATTATGCAGGAAAGGTTAGTTCAGATTGGCGATTGGCTTAATATTAACGGTGAAGCTATTTATGGTGTAAAAGGATATAAGGCTGTCTCCGAAGGTGACAGCATATATTACACTCAGAAAGACGACACTGTTTATGCAATCCTGTTTAAAAAACCGTCAGGTTCCTTTATTCTCAAAACCCCCGATGTATCTGAGGGTTCATCTATAACAATGCTTGGCAAGGAAGGCGAGTTAAGATATCGCCGTGTTCAGTCAGGATTATCTATTCAGAATCCTTCTATAAATAATTGTTCGGCCGCATGGGTTTTTAAAATAACAAAGGCTAAATAACCTTTAGGACAAAAATTTCTGCAAGATTTATAATAATCTTAGGCTCTGCAGAAATAAATGGAGGATTTATGCCCGGTTTTTTTGGCTTTTATGGTGAAAAAAAGATTTGTCGTTGAGAATTATTGTTCTGGTAAATTAAGACTTATAAGAAAGACTGTTGATAAATTTCTTGATGACAAAATTTTCTCTTCTTGCGGCGAATATTTTATATTGCTGGAAGGTTTTATACTTAACAAAAAAGAGTTAATCAAAACTTATGGAATGAATTCATGGGTGGATACTGTCGCTTGTATGTATAATAAATCAGGCGACAGCTTTATGCGTGAATTAAGGGGTTCATTTTCGGGTCTTATAAAAGACGGCATGGAAAATCTTCTTTTTACCGGACATATCGGCGAAAAAACAGTTTATTATTCAAAGTTTCAGGAAGGTTTTATTTTTGGATCAGACCTGAACGATCTTCTTGTCTTTTTTAAAAAAAACGGTATTAAAATCAAGCCTTATCCATCGGGTATGTTTGCCATACTATCCTATGGAGGAACCCTTGCAGACACAACTCCATATGAAAATATTTACCGTGTTGAACCTGGAACTTCTGTCAGAATAAGTAAAGAAAGACTGAATAAGAACAGATATCATATATTTGATTATCGTCCCAATGAAGGCATTAAAATGAAAGATGCTGTCGAACAGACCGATTATCTGTTCAGAAAAGCTGTTAAAAATGCTTTCGACAAAGACATGGAATATGGTTTAAAACATCTGGTATCTTTGAGCGGCGGTCTGGATTCGAGAATGACAGCGTGGGTAGCACACGATATGGGTTATGATAATATTTTGAATGTGACGTTTTCACAATCTGATTATATAGATGAAAAAGTTCCGAAAAAAATATCGCAAGATATTAAAACCGAGTGGATTTTTAAATCTCTCGATAACGGGCTATATCTTAATAATATTGAAGAAATGATGACTATTAACGGCGGAGCCAATCTTTATTCAGGCTCTGCCCATGTAAATGGCATGGCGAAATTGTTAAACTATGAAGACTACGGTATATATCACACAGGACAACTTGGTGATGGTATTCTCGCATGGAAATCGGAAGGAAAACCGTTAAATAAAAAAACAATCACCGAGGCCGCATATTCAAAAAAAAATATTGATAAAACAAATGATGATTTTCTTGTTGATTATTTTAAAAGTTACAGTTCATTTTTAATTTATACTCGTTATTTCAATATTACTAATATAGGCCTTCTTCCCCTTATGAATTACACTGAAACATGGTCACCGTTTTATGACCTGGATTTTTTTGAATTTTGTATGACAATCCCGGAAAGTCTTCGTAAAAATCATCTTCTCT
>CAZVFJ010000469.1:0-1689 GCA_964625825.1 uncultured Leptospirales bacterium
ACTGGAAAAGCGAGAACGTGTTTTACGTGTATCTTCTTGTTGTCACCGTGGTATTTGCAGCATTAATAATCTACAGGCTTGCAGACATAGAACACCGTACAGAGATGATTACAAGCATAAAGGAGCAGGGCGTACCTCTCAGTAGATGTGAGGTAAGGTATTATCCCGGGGGTGTGCAGGCAGAAGTGAACCGCATTAATGGCAAAAAGATGACAATGTATGGAGATATATTTGATATATCGACAAAAGGCTTATTCTTTAAAACGGCTGACAGAGTTAAAACAGGCGATGATATTTCTATAACCCTGCAGCTTGGGAAGAGAAAAACTATATGCCTTGAAGCTGTAATTGTACGTGTAACTAAAGGAAGTAACGGTTATCCTGCCGGTTTTGGTTGCGCCTTTACAAACGCGGGTTTTATGACAAGAAGGATTATAAAATATTATCTCCATTCAGTGAAAGCTGAAATGATAAAGGGGAATCTTGTTCTCCCGGGGAGGGTCTTCAGGACAGTCGAGGTGGATAATGTTGTTGAACTCTCTTCGACCCCTTCTCTCAGAAATGCCGACAGTAAGCCGAAGGCGGTGGCCGTAACTGATATTGCGGAGGGATAATTATAAGGGATTAATGGTGCGGAGGTGAGAGAGTTTAAAAATATATTGGTAACGGGCGGAGCGGGTTTTGTCGGTTCGAACTTTATCAGGTATTTGTACGGCAGGCCGGATTTTAAGGGGAGGATTGTGAACCTCGACGCGCTGATAATACCGGGGCATGCTGAAAATCTCAAACTAATAGAGAAAAAAATTGATTTCTCCCGCTATTCTTTCATTCGCGGGAATATATGTAATAAAGAACTGATTAAAAAGATTTTTATAGAATATAGAATAGACGCGGTGGTGAATTTCGCGGCTGAAACTCCGGCAGAAAACAGGCAGCAGATACCGGGAGTACTGATGAATACAAACATCAACGGGACTGTAATCCTCCTTGAGGCAGCATCAAAATTGTGGAACAACAGAGACGGGCAGCTCTTTCATCATGTCAGCACGGGTGACGCGGGCGTTGTTAAGGATAAGCCTGACAGTGCTGATCCCGGAAATGGGGTAAACAGCGCGTACTCATATCTTAAGTCAAAAGCGTCGTCTAACAGCGCGGTGATGGATTATCACAGGCAGTATGGTGTCCCGGTTACTGTATCAAACTGTGTGAATAATTTCGGGCCATGCCAGGCTCCCGACAAGCCCGTGCCTTACATGATTTACCGGATGAAACAGGGAGCGGCTGTACAGATTCCGTATGGCGACCACCTGGGGCGGATGAGTTATGTTGATGACCACAGCAGCGCCATATGGACAATAATGAAGAAGGGTAAAACGGGCAGCGCTTATAACATAGGAAGCACAAAATCCCGCGACAACCAGGAGATGGTGAACATGTTATGCGAGAGGCTCGGGGCATACATGAACAAATCCGGCATACAGTATAGGAAACTTGTAACTTACACAAGGGAGATACCTGCAGATTATAACAATAACAACGTATCAGACTGCGGAAAGCTTAATGATGAATTAGGATGGAAAGAAGTCTACGGCCTCGAAAAGGGGCTTGAACTAACTGTAAGATGGTATTTTGAAAACAGTGGCTGGTTCAGCAGGGTAAAGGCCTCGACTGGGGGATGAGGGTGATGGC
>CAZVFJ010000470.1:0-254 GCA_964625825.1 uncultured Leptospirales bacterium
GAAAATGTCGTTGCAGCGAATCCCTATATCCAGGGTCAGGGCCTCTTCAGGTTCAGAAGAAATATCGGCCCTGTTATGATAAGGGGGATGGGCACAGCCGATGACATCCCCTCCGATATCAGGAAATTCATAACTGACAACAGGGAGGATTTCTGCAACAGGAAGGGAATTTATATCGGGAAGGAGATGGCTTTCAACTACGGCATTAAAATCGGAAGCCAGATGGAGATCATAGTCCCTCAGGGGAGGCTCAC
>CAZVFJ010000470.1:264-1680 GCA_964625825.1 uncultured Leptospirales bacterium
GGACGTGGCTTATGCCGTGGGGGTGAAGATTAATGACATATACCAGATGAACAGGATGTCATCGATCCTCCAGTCTGTTATAGGTTACCAGTACGTAACGATGACTGCTGAGCAGAGAAATCATAACCTGTTTTATGCGCTGAGACTCGAAAAGCTCATTATGACTATTATCCTCTTCCTTGTAATAATATCTGCGGGATTCACAATCATGGGGACAATTGTAATGGTGGTAATGGAGAAAAGAAAGGCCATTGGCGTATTAAAGTCTATGGGAGCACGGCCGCGTTCTATTATGATAATATTTGTACTTGAAGGATTTCTCATCGGGGTAACCGGTTCTATTCTTGGAGTAATTTTTGGCCTTGCCGCTTCCCTCAATCTTGAGTCGATTATATTATGGGTCGAGGACTCAATAAACGCTTTTATGATCTGGTTTTACCATATATTCAATCTCGGTGAATTTTACAGGATAACTCTTAAACCAACAAGTGTTTATTATATTGATTCTATACCAACAGAGATATCTCCTGAATTCGTTGTTTTTATCGCAGCAGCAGCAATTTTTCTCGCGACAATTGCCGCGATTTTTCCCTCCTGGCAGGCCTCGAGGCAGAGACCGGTAGAAACAATCAGGTATGAGTAGGTATTGAAATGAACAGTAATTCAGCAATAATTGATATACGTAATGTTGAAAAGACATATGGAAGCGGAAGCAGTAGCATAAAAGTTTTAAAGGGCATTGATCTCGAAATAAACCGAGGAGAGGTTGTGGCAATTACAGGACCGAGCGGCACCGGTAAATCTACTCTCCTGAACCTGATCGGGTGCCTTGACAGTTTTGACAGCGGGAGGCTGACAATAAGCGGGACGGATGTATCGTCTTTCGAAGTTGATGAACTCTCTGATTTCAGAAACAGACACCTGGGTTTTATTTTTCAGTTACACAATCTTCTACCGGAGTTTACCGCTCTTGAAAATATAATGATGCCGCTCCTTATAAGAAGAGTTAAACATGGCTTTGCAAAAGAAAAATCAATGGAATTGCTAAAAAGATTCGGGCTTGAAAACAGGGCTCATCACAAACCGGGAGAAATGTCAGGAGGAGAGTGCCAGAGGGTAGCTGTCGCAAGGGCGATTGTTGGTGAGCCTGATATAATTCTTGCGGATGAACCTACGGGGAGTCTTGATTCAAAAAATTCAATGCTTCTCCTTGAGATTCTGCTTGATTTATGCCGGGAGAAGGAGGGTACTGCTATTATTGTTACGCATGACATGAAAATTGCGGCTATGACTGAGAGAGTAGTTTCAATGCTTGATGGTTTGATCGTTAATCAGTAGAATAAGATATGGCAGATTTAATAAAAACAGTTACAGACAAATCGCAGTTCCAATTCCTTCTGGATAATTTTTTTACCG
>CAZVFJ010000471.1:0-1671 GCA_964625825.1 uncultured Leptospirales bacterium
ATACACGAAATGTTTAAAATAGAAAGGGCTCGCGATCACCGCAAGCCACAACATATCGAGTATTATAAAACTAATTACTGATACCGCTGCTGTTTTCAGAAAAGACAGTGTAAGGAAAAAATCCATTACCCATACTCCGTGTGAATTTAATCTAAGATTCTGGTATATACGAAAATTTAATAAAAACCTGAAATTACGGCAAAAAAAAACAATAACAGATCACTTTAATTTGATATTTTTACTAAACTCTCTAAAATTTTAATTAAAGCCGTGATTCATATACTGACAGAATAATTCAACATGGATGAAGTTTTAAAAATTTTCATCATAAACCCTGGAGCTGTTATTAACTTCGAATTCTTTGGATGGCTTATAAGGTAGAAAAGCGGCAATATTACAATAGCGGACTCACTATGGGGCCCGGGTTTTATTATTATTTTATGGCTTACATTTTTCCAGGGTGAAGGGAAAGGGGATGCCCCCCGTTATACTAAATGGCCGAAGGATTACGGTTTTTTTACAATACTCTCTATTTATCGCTGAAATCCTCCACGCTCCTGTTGAGGTTCACCGCGATCTCCGCGATCTCCTTAGCCCGGTTAGCCATATCATCTGCACCTTCAGCGTTAGCCTGCGTAAGCTCCGTAATTGTCGATATTGACTTCACGATTTCATTAGTGGCGTTTTTCTGCTCCATAGAGGCATTTTTAATCTCCTCTGACCTGTCCTTGACATCAGATGCCTCACGGTTGACCTCCTGGTTTGTGCTGAACTGGCTATTCATGAACTCTGACATTGATTCCACCATTGAATTGATCCGGGTTACTCCCTCAATTATCCGCGAGAGAGAGAGTACCACAGTTCCCACAATTGTACCGCCATGCTTTGTCTCGTTCTCCCCTGCTTTAATGAGAGTACTGATCTCCTTTACGCTGCTGAAAGTCATATCCGCGAGTTTTGATATTTCATCCGCGACTACCGCAAACCCTCTACCTGCTTCCCCGGCACGGGCGGCTTCTATTGCAGCATTCAGCGAAAGGAGATTTATCTTGTCAGAAATATCGTTGATTATAGCTATAATATTAGCCATCTCAGCGGACCTGCCGCTCATGGACTTCATGCTTTCATCCATCTGCTTTAACGAGGTTTCACCGTTCTTTGCATCCTGGGAGATCGCAATAGTCATCTTGAGTGTATCTGAAATCATCTGCTTCATTCCGTTAATCTGTTCTGAGAGCTCATTAAGTCTGGCCGAGAGTCCATCCATTTTCGTGACCTGGATAGAGGCTATGTCTGAAATGCTCTCAACACCTGCGGAGATCTCCTCCACAGTAGCAGTAATCTCCTCTGCTGAAGCGGCCTGGTTCTGTGCATTCACTGAAAAAACATCGGTTGTTTTAGACATAAGTGATGAAGATCCAGCAAGCTGCTCTGACAATCCTGAGACAGATACAAGGAGGTCCCTTACCTTTTCAAGGTCAGCCCTGTTGTCAGCCTCTTCCTTAAGACGGATCATTGTCTTATCCGTGATGCTCATAATAAGATAACATATAACTGTTACAAATATCAGCTCAAATGAGAAGTTGATTATTCCCATGGTTTTGATTCCGCGAGAAAGCCCCTCTGCGGTTACAATTGCCGGAACCTGTATTAACAGGCCAAGCATTGCCA
>CAZVFJ010000472.1:0-1667 GCA_964625825.1 uncultured Leptospirales bacterium
TATCCGGTATAAAAAAAGCGCAGCTTCTGTCATAGAGAGTATTATTGATCCCCTTGATCCTGAAATAGTACCTGTAGATAAAGGTGAATGGTTCGAGGCTCTCTTTAATATATCTGATTATCTTTATCTTTGCAAACAGTTTGTAATTTACGGCAGCAGTGTGGAGATTCTCTCCCCTCCCCATGTCAGGGAGGCTATGATCAATATGCTGGAGGATAGCCTGAAGGTTTATGAAAAGTAAAATTGATTTCTCTATTGACATTATTAAACCATAAACTGTATAATTAATGAAGGATTTGATTATGGAAATTTTATACACTGATCTGGCATTGAAACAGCTCACTAAGATATCAACCGGCGACAAGAAGGGAGCACAAAGAATAGTCAGTAAAATTGAAGAATTCGCCGGAAATCCCGAAGGAAGATATGATATAAAACAGCTTAAAGGCGACTTTGGCGGCAGATTAAGGATGAGAGTGGGCGATTACCGGATTATATTTAAACTTGAAAATAATGAAATGGTGATATCAACTATACGGCAAAGACAGGAGGCATACAATGATTGAGACCCAGATAATTAAACAGGGTAAAAAACCTGTGGCAGTAATACTGGATTATAATGAATACCGCAAGCTGAAAGAGATTCAGGAAGAATATGAAGATTACCGTGAAGCTATTAATGCTGAAAAGACGACAAAGAAGCTGCATAGAAATGATGATGTAAAAAAGAAGCTTGGATTGAAATAATTATCTATAACTCTGAAAACAATTTGTGTTTTATAAAAAGGATGTGGAGATTCTCTCCCCTCCCCATGTCAGGGAGGGTATGATCAATATGCTTAAAGTGAGTCTTGCTGTTTATGAGCGATGATCGCTTTATTAGATTTTTAAAATATTACCAGTGGGTGTTAATCTCTGGTAATATTATTTATAACTGAATATTTCAATAATATTTTACGGAGATTAAAGCCCCGCAGCTTGCTGCGGGGAAGTTCATTTAATCCCGAATCTTCATTTCTCTTTAAAATAACCCCATTCTCACATAATCAGCTTCATCCACAGGGAACCGATCCTCCTCTTTCCAGCCCTCCATCATAAGGTCAGAAATAATATGCTGTTTTGCCGCCCTTGCAGCTGCAGGGCCCCAGAGCCTTTCCACTTCCCTTATCCCTGCAAGGTGGTGCCTTAATCTTCGGTGTTTCATCCCGTATGGCTTTTTCCCTGCAAACTCATCAAGCCAGCGGTGGACATGCTCAAAGGGCTCCCCGAACAACACAACAGATTCAGCACAGTGCTCTTCAAACTTCATTCTTCTCTCTCCATTTCCTGAAAAATCTGGTTATATCCTGCCCTTTTACAGTAAGTGAAGCTCTCCCTTCGTTAATCTTTTGCAATTCACTGTCCGGGCTTATTAAAAGTTTTCCATTGATATTATAAACTTTCCGTTTATTGATATTGTCATCAAAGTAAAGCCTCTCGGTAAAACATATAATTTTTCCGAATGTCGGTATACCCCTGCCATATCTGCTTAAAGTATCCTTTATTAAATCTATCCTTATCTTGTTCTGTTTCTTCGGGCTGAGAGTATTAAAGTTCAGCGGCAGCTTTCTGAATCTTATACTGTCAGCTCCAAGAATCGCGCAGACAAATATCGGGCTCGGTATCCT
>CAZVFJ010000473.1:0-1665 GCA_964625825.1 uncultured Leptospirales bacterium
GTTACAGTCTATTCTAATCTTTTAAATATATATGTGAAGGAGGGAGTGCGGGTTCACAAGGGAGGGGTAATTGGGACTCTCAGCAGTGACAGGACTCTTCATTTTCAGATAGGGCATGCGGGGAGACCTGAAAATCCGTTGAAACATCTTCCCGGGCGCGGGTAGGGAATATGTTCATTTTTACTACTCTTTATTTTGCTTGACTTTGATTTTTGGCTATTCTTTTATTATATGGGATTTATGACTTCTGGTGTCGGGAATATATGAAATTTTTAATTTAATACTCACTAATCAATCATATATGGTTAATTCCGGCTTGTTAAAAGTAGTTTTATAAATTTGTAACAAGGATTTTATAATGAAAAAATGGGTTCTCTCAGGAGCTGCGATCCTGAATCCTGATGAAACATCTGAAAAGATGAATATACAGATCGAGAACGGGAGAATTACTCTTGTATCAAAACAAGAGATAAACAGCAGCATAAATATTACTACAAGAGGTATAATCTCTTCGGGATTGATAAATTCCCACGATCACCTTCTTGGTAATTACTATCCGAAAGTGGGGAATGGCCCTTATGTAAACTGGCTCCCCTGGGATAATGATCTTAAAAGTGCACCTCTTTATCAGGAGAGATCGCAGATAGAAAACAGGGATCTTTATCTCCTCGCTGCTTATAAAAATCTTCTTTCGGGTGTAACGACAGTATCAGACCATATGCCTCATTTTGTTGCTGAACCTTTTTATGACATACTCCCTGTAAAGGCGATTAGAGAGTATGCTCTGGCGCATTCTGTAAATTCTTTCGCGCTGAAATGGGGTGACGAGATTAATGTTGAATATAAAAAAGCTATAGATCAGGATATACCTTTTATTACTCATGTTTCAGAGGGTTTTGACAGTGAAACTGTTCAGGACATCGAAACACTGGATAAAAAAGGGGGGCTCGGGGATCATTCTGTCCTTATTCATTGCCTGGCATTTTCTGAAAGTGACATGGACCTGGTTAAAAAAAGGGGAGCAACCGTAGTCTGGTGTGGTGACTCTAATATGTTTATGTATGGTAAAACCGCTAAAATAAAGGAGATGCTTGAGAAAAAAATAAATATATGTATAGGTACTGACTCTCCAATGTCCGGCGGTGAGAACCTCCTTTACGAAATGAAATTTGATAAAAAGCTGTATAAAAAGCTTTACGGTGTTGAACTCTCTGACGAAACTATATACAGAATGGTTACTGTAAATCCAGCTAAGGGATTCAGGATGTATGATTCAGGAACCATTAAAACGGGGAACATTGCCGACTTTGTTGTTGTAAGGGACAGGGGCGGCTCATATGTGAATTCGGTTGTATCAGCAGAACTGAAAGATATCATGCTTGTTGTAATCAATGGTATGCCGGCTTATGCTGATGTTGAGTTTGCTGAACTTTTTGTTTCTCTCGGTATCCAGTACCAGGAAATTGTCCTGGACGGTATAGAAAAGGTTATTATAGGAGATCTTCTTGGTCTTCTTAGAAGAATAAGCAGGGCTGTAGGATTTAAAAAAGAGTTTCCATTCATGCCTGTTGAATTTTAAAGGGGTTGTATGACTAACGGTATCCAGGGCGGGATTAGACCCAGAACATACAAGGCCGGCTCCATCATATATTTTGAAGGGGACAA
>CAZVFJ010000474.1:0-1209 GCA_964625825.1 uncultured Leptospirales bacterium
CTTGGTAACGGTTTTCAGGAGGTGATTTATCAGCGTGCTCTGGCTATCGAAATGTCGATTCAGGGATTGTCTTTTGAAAGAGAAAAAGAAATGTCAGTGTATTATAAAGATGAACAGGTAGGAACCCGGAGGGCTGATTTTTTTGTTCAGAATAAAGTCATGGTGGAGTTAAAGGCACTGGTCCAGCTTGAAGATGTTCATCTTGCGCAGGCTATTAACTATCTGGAAGCGTATAATATGAAAATAGGGCTGCTTATAAATTTTGGTGCTAAATCGCTGCAGTTCAAACGGCTGCATAATAATAAATTTGAATGAGCAGAAAATTTCCATGCTCGATAAAAAGATCGATGAACTTCTTTACAAACTCTACGGTTTAACGGAGGATGAGATACGCATTGTGGAGGGTTGACCTCCTCCCCCTCCTGCCCATGTGGAGAGGGTGGCCGCAGGCCGGGTGAGGGCACATTAATTAGGGTGTAAATTTATAAGTATGAAGAAAAAAGAAATAACATCATCAGGCGGATCAATAATCCTTTATAACACGGAAGATGGCAGAGGAAAGATAGAAGTCCGTCTTGAAAATGATACAGTCTGGCTCAGTCAGGGTGCTATGGCAGAGCTTTACCAGACAACCAAGCAGAATATCAGCCTTCATCTTAAAAATATTTTTTCAGAAAACGAACTGGATGAAAATGCAGTTGTCAAGGAATACTTGACAACTGCATCAGACGGGAAGGCTTACCGTGTAAAAAGCTATAACCTTGAGGCCATACTTTCAGTTGGTTACAGGGTACGATCCCATCGGGGTACACAGTTCCGTAAATGGGCAACTGAGCGTTTGAATGAATACCTTGTTAAAGGTTTTGTCATGGATGATGAACGGTTGAAATCTGCTAGAAATATCGGTTCTGATTATTTTGACGAGCTTCTCGAAAGAATACAGGATATACGTTCAAGTGAAAAGAGATTTTATCAGAAGATCAGTGATATATATAAACTTGCGGTTGATTACGACCCCCATACTGAAGATACAAAGGAGTTTTTTAAAATAGTCCAGAATAAGCTGCATTTTGCAGTTTCAGGTAAAACCGCGGCTGAACTGATTGCTGAACGTGCTGACTCTGGAAAGGATAACATGGGTCTCACTGCCTGGAAGGGGGCAAAAGTCCGTAAAGCTGATGTTACAGTAGCTAAAAACTATCTGAATGA
>CAZVFJ010000474.1:1219-1654 GCA_964625825.1 uncultured Leptospirales bacterium
CAGGATTGTAACAATGTATCTTGACTATGCGGAGGACCAGGCGAAACGCCACAGGCAGGTATTCATGCGGGACTGGCGTAAAAAACTTGATGCTTTTCTTAAATTTAATGAAAGAGATATCCTGAACAATGCCGGTAAAATAACAGGAGAACTTGCTGAAAAGCTGGCTTTAGAGCAATATGAGATCTATAATAAAAACCGTTTAATGATTGAAGCTGAAAATGAATCTATTGAGGATGGAGAACTTAAAGAGATAGAGAATATAGTAAAAAAACGGCAAAAGAAGAAAACTATCTCTTAAATCACTTTTTTAAGATGGGACTGGATGTCTTCCCTCTTCCATTCATCAAAATGGGAGAAGGGGCCGGGGGATGAGGGCATTGTGTATATGGAACATAAAAAGATAAATAATGGCAGTAAGAATTAAAAAGAGGA
>CAZVFJ010000475.1:0-1647 GCA_964625825.1 uncultured Leptospirales bacterium
GATGCCCTCGCCTTTGTTGCCTCCTGCGGGCTCGTACATGCCTCCGTCTGCACGCTTCACGATAGGCGCCCAGACGTCAATCATCTCCTGGTTCCCCCCGATACAGCCGGTAGCCAGGATGACCCCCTTCGCGGCATTGTACTGGACGTGCGAGCCATCCTCTGCCGTCGCAATCACACCGGTCACTCCACCATCGTCGCCGGTGACCAGCTGAAGCGCCCCGGGTTTGACGGAGGCTCCGTGTCTAGGATTGCATGAATCCTAGCGGAAGGAGTCGATGAACCATGGGAGTGTCGAAGTACCCGCCCGAACTGCGTGAGCGAGCTGTGCGCTTGGCTCGTGAGTCCGACCGTTCGATCAGCGCCGTCGCACGCGATCTGGGCATAGGCCCGGAGTCCTTGCGCGTGTGGGTGCGCCAGGACGAGGCCGATGACGGCACGCGCCGAGACCGGCTGACGACCGCCGAGCGCGAGGAGCTCGCGACGCTCCGCCGCGAGAACCGTGACCTGAAGCGGTCCAACGAGATCCTCAAGGCGGCGAGTGTGTTTTTCGCCAAGGAGCTCGACCAGCCCCGTCCGCGGTGAGCGCGTTCGTCGACACGCATCGCGATCGCTTCGGGGTCGAGCCGATCTGCCGGGAGATCGAGGCATCCGCATCCGCATATCGGGCCCGCCGCGTCAGGCCGCCGTCTTCGCGCGCCGTGCGTGACGAGTACCTGCTGACCGAGATCAGGCGTGTCCATGCCGAGTCAGGCGGCGTCTATGGGCAACTCAAGATCTGGGATGAGCTCAACAACGAGGAAGGCATTCCGGTCGCCAGATGCACCGTCGAGCGCCTGATGCGCAACGCAGGTATCGAGGGTTGCCGCAACGCGAAGACGCAGCGTACGACCGTCAGAGGACCTGACCCGGTCGCCGCAGACGACCTTGTGCGTCGCGACTTCACCGCTACCCGTCCCGACGAGATCTGGCTGATGGACTTCACCTACATACGCACCTGGGAGGGCTGGAGCTACGTGGCCGTCGTGCTCGACGTCTTCACGAGGCGCATCGTGGGCTGGCAGATGGCTGCCCACATGCGTCAGTCGCTCGTCTCAGACGCGCTCGAGATGGCGATCGCATCGAAACGCGACGAGGGCTTGACGATCGCGCACTCGGACAACGGCAGCCAATACACGAGCTACGAGTACACCGAGCGTCTGATCAGGGCCGGTATCGCGCCGTCCAGGGGAAGGACCGGTACAGCCTTGGACAACGCGATGGCCGAAAGCATCATGTCGACGCTCAAGCGGGAGCTGACCAAGCGCTACACGTGGAGGACGCGGCTGGACCTGGAGCTCGCGCTCGTGACCTACATCGGCTGGTACAACGCCCGCCGCAAACACCGCTCACTGAAGACCGTCGAGGACGGCCGCGTCAGACGCCTCTCACCGCAGCAGATGCTCGACCGCTACAATCAGGAAGTCGCCACGATGGTCGTGGCGTCCAAGTAATCGAGCCGCCGCGAAACCCGGGGCGCTTCAGTGTGAATCGCCTCGGGTTCAGTGGAGACTCGATTCCTTGGCTCCCACAGTATCGTTGGCGGCCTGCTCCAGCCAGTAGAGACCCTCGAACTCGGCCGGTGGTATGTCGCCAATCGGTTCCAGCA
>CAZVFJ010000476.1:0-1642 GCA_964625825.1 uncultured Leptospirales bacterium
TATCATATGTTAATACCTGATCTCCTCATCCACCGCTGAGGCGGTCCCCCTTCCCCGCTGGGGCAATGTCATCAACTTAATATGTCATAAAATACCATTTAGTAATAATAAACAATAAAATTAACAAAAGTTCATGAAAAATACCTCTTGACTTTTAAAATACCGCCCCAAAATTGAAATGAACAACATTTTAACAGCGGGGTGGTAAAGATGCAAAAAATCCTTAGTAAATCAATGGATTACGTAAAAAACATGATGAATCAATATGAGTTTTTATTGGATGCCAGAAAACATCCGCAGGATTTTTCAAGGAACAGAAAAATGGAATTTTTAGATATATTAATAATGATATTAAAGAGTGCAAAGCGTGGTATTCAGGCGGGTATTTATGAATATTTAGACGAAATTAGCAAAGAGAATATGTATTATTCAAAACAAGCTTTTTGCGAAAATCGTAAAAATATTCGATATGAAGCAATAGAAGAGCTCTTCATGAATACAGTCGATAACTTCTATAACTCCTGCGAATATGAAACATATAAAGGATATAGGTTATGCGCTATAGACGGTATCTATTATAATCTGCCGAACAACGGTATTCTTAAAACAATATTCGGCGGTCCCGAACAAAAAGATCATTATATACCGCAGGTACAGGCACAGGGCTCATGTTTGTATGATGTATTAAACGGTATTATAATTGATGCTAAATTTACACCTTACAAAACGAGCGAACGAGACCTTGCCGGTCAGCATCTTTCAAGAATATTAAAGATAAAAACCGAAAAAGAGCTTGTGATAATGGACAGAGGATACCCGGCGAGAGAATTAATATATGATTTAATCGAAAAAGGTTTTTATTTCATCATGCGTGTTGAAAGAGAAAACTTTATTTCAATAATCAGAGGTGTAGAAAGTCCGGATTCCATTGTAACTGATATTTATAAAGGTCAAAAAACAGATCTTCGGATTATTAATATTGAATTAAATAACGGTTCTACAGAAACATTAATTACCAATGTATTTGATCCGGTTTTTTCTGTGAGTGATTTCAAGGAATTATATCATTTACGTTGGAATGTCGAAACTAAATACAATGAGATCAAAGGAAAATTGGAAATTGAAAACTTCACGGGCACTTCGGAATTGGTTTTGCTTCAAGACTTTTATGCCACTATGTTTATGACAAACATGGTCGGTTTCGGTTTACTTGATGCC
The DNA here is from genome assembly GCA_964625825.1 of uncultured Leptospirales bacterium. Taxonomy (GTDB): domain Bacteria; phylum Spirochaetota; class UBA4802; order UBA4802; family UBA5550; genus UBA5550. The sequence continues at coordinate 1,219 of CAZVFJ010000476.1, forward strand.
AATAATGAACTCAAACGCAGCGGCAAAAAACAAAAGCGTAAACATGAACATAAGGTTAATGCGCGAATGGCGATTTATGAATTGAGAAAAGAATTCATAAATCTATATACAATTAATTCACCCAGAAAGCGCGGTAAAATCTTTAAAAAAATTATAAATCGACTCACTAAAAACACTATTCCGTGTCGTTCTGAAAGATCCTTTGACAGGAAGCCGAAATATCCTTCTCTTAAGTTCTCTATGAGTCATAAATCCGTGTAATGTAATTATTTTACATATTAAGTTGATGACATTGCGCGCATGAGGGGACTCATGCCTGCACCGGCAAGCTGATATTTTCGATGATGTACCGCTATTGTCTAACCGCCGACCGCGGCTGGCTGGAAGCGAGACTGCCCCGCCTTAAGAGCGCGGCTTCATGGAT
>CAZVFJ010000477.1:0-1641 GCA_964625825.1 uncultured Leptospirales bacterium
TTACAAAATCTATGTAATTTTTATCAACATCCACTATTGTCACTTTTCCAATAAATTATCTCGATTTATTATTAATTTAACTCTGTTGTATAGACTATCTGCAATCAGGTAATAGCTGCGTGCTTCTTCCGGAGAAGGTTTCCCTTTTTCATATCAAAGGTTCACCTGATTCTGTTATTTCCTTTGAAAAACAGCTTCCGGTTTCAATAAATTTTTCATGCATTGCTTTTGTATGCACAAGAAGATCTATTGAATAAATCTCACGCAATGAATGAATCTGTTTTGAAACCTTTCTTACCATATCACGTTTATCCCGCCAGTTCTGAGGAATAAAATCATCCTTTGTCACAATGTATAAATCAATATCGCTCTCCTCAGTGGGATTGCCGTAAGCGTAACTTCCGAATAAAATTACCCTGTAGGGATCTAACGGTTCTAACGCTTTAATTATTCCTGTTTTTATATCTTCAGGCAGTTTCATGATTTCTATAAATAATATGTATTACACAAAGCGTCAAGTTATTATTAGGAGATGAGGGGGATGAAAGGCAAAAGAGAGATGAGGGGGATAGCGTTTCAATATCTGATTGCTGTAACTGCATATTCGGGAGGTTCAATTCTAAAAGATCAGAGGATAGTATAAGATAAAAATAACTGATGACCAATGAATGAAAGTCTGACATTGCTAAACAAAATACCCTGACTAAAAAAGACATCCCCCTCATCCCCATTCAGCTTCATGGCCAGTGAGCGGAGCTGAACTGACCGGCAGACGTTAAGGGGTCTTTAATCCCCCTGGCCTGGATGAGAATATTATTTATTTTAACTTTTCTGCTTTACTGACATATGAAATAACTTTTTTATCAAATGATACAATTCTCTGTTTTTCGATAAGGTTGTATGCACATAGAATACAATCCACATAATCTATTGCTTTTTTTGAAAAGATATCCAGTGCATTCAGTATTACATCTTTTGAATAAAAATTAATATTCGGGTATGAAAAAAGGCTTCTTAAAGTTGTACAGATTTTTTTCTTTTCAATAGAATATGTTTTAAGCAATACATATACTATCTCCGCTGTAACCTCGTTAAGTAAAAATATCTCTTCTGTCTCAATAATATTCCGGGCTATTATATATTGTTCTTCATTATCCTTTAACAGATATCGTAGAACTATGTTTGCGTCACAATATACCATGCTTTTCCTCAATAATTTTAGTCCAGGCAATATCTTTTTCAGAATCTATTAAATTCGCATTGGCATATTTATTTAACACACCGCCAAGTTCCTTCCTTTTCCTTTTAAGCGGCATTGTTTTTCTATTATGAGAATCTGATAAAATAATAATCTCAACTTCCGGAGAACTTATGTCATCAGGTATATTAATTATTGTTTTAAGCTCTTTAAGTTTAACCTTTGTTTTAAATGCTTTCACACTATTACTCCATTTAAACAGATTCCCTGTTTATTAGTCTTTTTATATCTTCAGGGAGTTTCATGACTTCTATAAATAATATGTATTGTATGAAGCGTCAAGTTTTAATTGGGGAGATGAGGGGGATGAAAAGACGGGATTAGGGGGATGGCGTTTCTATATCCGATTGCTTCAACTGCATATTCGGGAAGTGCAGGTTAAA
>CAZVFJ010000478.1:0-968 GCA_964625825.1 uncultured Leptospirales bacterium
CGTAACCGGCAAACCCCCTCTGCCTGTATTCATTCTCCGTGTTAAAATTTACCGCTGTCTGCTGAAGTGAATGATATGTGGACTCTAAATCACGCAATATTATTGTATAGTCGTGTGTGCCCTCTGATGTTGTCTTCTTCACATAGTTCATCAGTTTTTCATAGCACTCGTTTCTCCTCTGCAGGGTGTGGTTCTTAAGGGCCCCTATTATGGAGGATATATCGTAGTTGTTGTCGTAGAAATTATATTCTTCGGGGCGTCCCATGCTCACTTGCACATTAACCAGGCGGGTTAAAACCCGCCTCTACGATGTTTACCTGTATTCATTATTTAATAAACAGATTCTTTACCATCGCATGGCCGGGCTCTCGGCTTAAACTCCTCGCACTTATACCATACAGCAGTTTCTTTATTTCTAACAGACTTTGTCCTGCCTTATACTTTCCCCGTTGCGCTGCGGGGTAACGCCTCCATCCCTGACGCGGGGTGTACGGTAAAAACTATAAAAATTACAGCTGTCGTGAGGAATCCATTGATGACCTATAGATATCGCGCCTATGACCAGATAAATATAGACTGAAATATGCGCTCATCTTAACTATTTCGTAAAATTTTCCTATAGAATAAAGCATTAATGCTTGAAATATTTTTCATTATAATTATAATATAATTATGAAATCAATATCATTTGAATGGGATGTACAAAAATACCGGTCAAACATAAAGAAACACGGAGTCTCTTTTGATGAAGCAAAAAGTGTATTCTATGATGAATCAGCTATACTGTTTTTTGATGAAGAACATTCAGATAATGAAGAACGATTTATTTTACTTGGGATGAGTGAAAAATTACGGATACTGATTGTGTGCCATTGCACTATCGGGAAAAATAAAATTATCAGAATAATTTCCGCGAGAAAAGCCACAAAAAATGAATCTAAATACTACGAAGGTGAATAATTATGAAA
>CAZVFJ010000478.1:978-1633 GCA_964625825.1 uncultured Leptospirales bacterium
TTTTTCAAAAATGAAAAGTGTTAAAAATCCATACGCAAAATATTTGAAAAAACAGATCACCATAAAAATTAATGATGATACCATAAAATATTTTAAGGAACTTGCTAAAGAAACTGGCATTACTTATCAGAATCTGATAAATCTCTATTTGTCTGACTGCGCGGCATCGCATAAAAAATTGAAACTGGTATGGAAAAATAAATAAGAAGGGAGTGCCCTGAACACTCCCCACGGTCACTGAGCACTTGCCGAAGTGCCTGAACCTGTTTCACACCCTCGCACATCGCATAATTGTCGCAGCCCGTTCACTATAAGCACATCGCCAACTTCTTGTGTCAGAAACTTAATGTATCCCCGGCGACGTCGGGCTGCTTAGCCATTATGCGTTATGGGAGTAATTACTGTGAAACTGAATCTCTATACATAACACCTTCATAAATATTAAAATGTATTAATCTTTCACACTATCCGGGACATCTTCTAAAAGAATAGTGCAATCCGGTAATTTCTTTTTTAATTTGGGATGGCTTCCGGTGCTGCAGGATTTGATTATTTCATCATCCAGCCAGGTCCCCCAGAGATTTATGCGGTGGTTATTTTCAGCAAGAGGAAAGGTAATAGCAGGGTTCGTCCTGGCCATATTTTTGACCGTAAG
>CAZVFJ010000479.1:0-1626 GCA_964625825.1 uncultured Leptospirales bacterium
TTTTACGTGAGATGATAGAATCCGGAGTAATTAAATATGGCAAGGAGTTTAAGAAAGGCATGGATGAAGGCAAATGGGATTTAAGTAAGATAGATTACGAAAAGCTCAAAGAATCTCAGACAACGCTTGTTTTCGGTCAGATGAATGAACCTCCCGGTGCGCGAGCATCCATTGCACTAACCGGCCTCGCAGTTGCAGAGTCATTTCGCGACAACGGAGGAGAAGGCAGTGACACTCTACTATTTATCGATAACATTTTCCGTTTTGTTCAGGCCGGTTCAGAGGTATCCGCACTTTTAGGACGAATGCCATCAGCTGTAGGTTATCAGCCTACACTGGCATCAGAGATGGGTACACTTCAGGAAAGAATTGCTTCTACAAAATATGGTTCTATAACATCTGTACAGGCGGTTTACGTACCGGCAGATGACCTTACAGACCCGGCCCCTGCAACAACATTCAGTTACTTGGACGCATCAACCGTACTTAGCAGAAAGATAGCATCATTGGGAATATATCCGGCAGTTGATCCCCTTGAATCATCATCTCGCATTCTGGAACCATCAATTGTTGGTGAAGATCATTATAATACGGCAATGCGCGTAAAACAGATATTGCAGCGTTACAAGGAATTACAGGATATAATTTCTATACTTGGGATGGAAGAACTATCTGATGAAGACAGGCTGACAGTAAACCGTGCTCGTAAAGTACAGCGTTTTCTTTCACAACCCTTTTTTATGGCAGAGCAATATACAGGACAGCCGGGTGTGATGGTGCCGATTAAAGATACAATCAAAGGTTTTCAGATGATTTTAGACGGTGAAACGGATAAATACCCTGAAGCAGCATTTATGAATGTAGGTACAATTGAAGAGGCAATTGAAAAGGGAAACCAGCTGATTGAGCAAAGTATTAAAGGATAATTTATAAAGAGTTGATTTGTTATGAAACTGGAAATCATAAGTCCTGAAAAGAGTTATTTCAAAGGTGAAGTGGATTCCGTTACTTTACCCGGTTATATGGGTCCGTTCCAGATATTAAACAATCATGCTCCACTTATATCATTATTGACAAAAGGTATGCTTATATTCACAACTGAAGGCCATATTAAAGAGATGGAAATAACTGACGGCTTTGTGGAGGTAAGCAATAATAATATTACTGTTTGTATCGACCCTATAAAGAAAAAAATAAAATAGAATGAATAGATTAACGAAATATTTTTTTATATTTCATACAATCATGATTCTTACAGCAGGTGTAGGAATGTGGATTGTACTTAAACTATTCTTTCCTGAAATGATGGTTAAAGGCTATTTCGTCATTCCATTATTTTTTTACCTTATGGGGGTGATTTTCATATTGCGTTTTAGGCGAACTCCCCTGGAAAACCCTGCTCATTTAGTGAATCTTTATATGATAATGAGGGTTATCAAAATATTTACTTCATTTGCTATTATTTTTTTGTATTGGCTTATTCACCAGCCAAGTATAAGAAACTTCGCAACGCTTTTTATTATATTCTACCTAATCTCTCTTATATGGGAAACATATATATACCTGAGAATGGAAAAGTATATCAAAAATATGAAAGAAGAGAACAAACATCCAAATGACCACGAG
>CAZVFJ010000480.1:0-1605 GCA_964625825.1 uncultured Leptospirales bacterium
GGAAACCTCCTGTCCGGAACTGGAAACCGCACTTGATTACTCTTATTTAATGTATTGTTTCAGTTCTTCATAGAAGTTCTCGCGGGTACCTGCGAGTATAACAACTATGGTTTCACCATTTTCCTTAATTATGGTGTAAGCTAGTTCGTAGTTGGTTTTGTTATAAAAGATGTCGCAGCAATATACACCACTAAGATCGCCCGTTTTAACTTCACCAATAAAGGGTTCAAGAAGAATGCAATCATTTTTATCTCCTATTGACTTAACAATGCCCAAAATACTATATTTAATTTGGTAATGAACATATGCTCGTTGTCTAATTGTTTTATAATACGCTTATGAAATAATTAATCAAAAAAGCTTAATCTATTCTATTTTATACCTACCCGGATTTATTTACCGCCGCGATGAATAACATTTATAACAATTAGGAGATTCTTTATGCAACAAAAAAAATTATTTGCAGAAACACTAAAAAATATTGCCGGCATTCGCAGGGAACCTGTAGCTGTAAAATTTATAAGTAACAAAGATGAGCTGAGCAATATAAATCCAAGCGACTATGATATGAATACCAAGTCCCGTTATTGCCAGGCAGTAATGCGGGCAACAAAAGGAGAAAAAGTCATCCTAAGCGCTGATAATATATCCTGTGCAGCTGCCGCAGCCGCATTCGGCCTTAAACCCCTCCATCCCAAACTGGCTTCTGGTGAGGCTCATTTTAATGTGGGTACTTTTGGTACCCAGAATGCTGCCAAAAGAATGATGCATGATATGCCCAGACTTGCTTTGGGAGATTATCAATTTATACTGTTATCACCCTTGACATTGGCTGAATTTAAACCTGATATTATTTTGGTTGAGGCCCCTCCGGAGAATCTGATGTGGCTTGCTTTGGCTTTCATTTATACCACTGGCGATCGCTTGCAGTTTTCCACCTCCGTAGTCCAGGCCACTTGCGTAGATTGTACGGTTGTACCTTTTACTGACGGAAGAATAAACGCATCCCTTGGCTGTACCGGATGCCGTGAAGCAACTGATTTGGATATTACCGAGAACTTGATCGGCATCCCTTATGCTTCTCTGTCACCTTTGGTTGATAATCTTGTTAATATGAAAGAAGTGATTGTCAAAAACAGAAGCAAAAGCATCTATGAACGTTTTAATAAAAAATAATTAAATTACTTATTCTTCTGGTTTTTATATTATTGACACCCAAAAGGAGGATATTATGAGCAACGCTACAATTTTAACGATGAAACAGGAGCATATAGGAATCATTACCCTCAACCGTCCTGACCACCTTAATACTTTTAATGTTGATCTGGCCAGCAAATTGAATGAATCCCTCAAGGAAATGGATGAGGATGATGAGATTCGTGTCGTTATCATCAAAGGTGCCGGCAAAGGCTTCTGTGCCGGTATTGATGTGAGTGATATGGAAGGAAAATCGGCCCTTGAATTTAGTGAATGGGTCAAACTAATGGATAAATGGGCCGTAACCATTTCCAAAATGAAGAAACCGGTAATCGCATCTGTTCACAATATTGCCGTAGCCAATGGAATAGGCATTGTAGCTGCATCGGATCTGGCCGTGGCGGCGGA
>CAZVFJ010000481.1:0-1601 GCA_964625825.1 uncultured Leptospirales bacterium
AACCTCTGATTTATTGCTATTTGCTTAGGATTTTCTGGGTGCGAAATTTGAGTTATAATATTAATATATTCATTATTATTCTCATGTATAATTGTTGAAATTGAATATATTTATGCCCTGCTTGCCGTTAAACCATTAGTTTTTATATTTTTTATAGGAGCTTTCGACAGAAAGTAGGTGCTTTTTCCGTGAATTATGTTGCTATATCAAAACAAGAAATGCTATTTAAAATCAAAAAATTTTTGGACTCCGGTTTCGTCGCTGAAAGCGGGCTTGATAAATTTATATTTGACTCATGGCAAAGGTCTTATTATGCAGAAGTTGATCCTTATCAGACTATTCCTTATGTTTCTTATAAAACAGCAGCTAAAGAAAATAAAAACCATTACTCTTCTTTCATTTCCATATGCCAATCTGTAATCACCCAAACCTTTAATATCATAAAAGGTTCCGGATTTCATCTTTTTTTAATAGACAATGATGCATGTCTGCTGGAATCCTTTCCCCTAAGCAGAAAAGTCATTTTCAATTGGAGCGAAGAAAACCTTGGAACCAATGCAGCGGGTACTGCGCTGGCAACAAGAAAAACTGTGCAAATCATTGGTGCAGAACATTATTGTTATGGCTTGAAGGGATCTACAACAACTGCTGTGCCAATTTTTGATGATGAAGATGATTTGATCGGTGCTTTATGTTTAATCGGTCCTGTAAATGAAGATCACAGTCATGTGTTGTCAGCCCTTTCCAAAGCAGTCGATAAAATAATGGATTCTCTTAGAATCGATCAATTAAATTGCAAGTATTTTACCGTATGCCAGTCTCTATACTGTCTTATTGAAAATATGACGGATGGTGTTTTAGTTCTCAGTAATAAAGGCATCATTGAATGCATAAATTCTGCTGCACAAGATATTCTCGGCAAAAACGAAGCGGAAATGATTGACTTTCATATTTATAGTCTATTACCTTCTGATAAAATAAAAAAACTTGATCTCGATGACCCTTTTTCTAACATTAAAGAGATAACAAAAGAACTGCATAAAAAATACCATTGTGAAATTAGCACCCAAATAATCAGAAATAATGAAAATGATATTAACAATGCACTGTTTTTTATGCATAAGTGTTCCCCCTCATTTGCAAATGAAAACATGTCCTATACTGGTAAATTAGGTTTCAATAATATTATGGGAAAAAGTGATAAAATACTGGACAGCGTAAAAATTGCCCGTATTGCCGCTGATAATATGAGCAACATTCTTCTGCAGGGAGAAAGCGGCACTGGTAAAGATATTTTCGCCCAGGCTATTCATAACGAAAGTCCTCGCCGTGAAGGGCCTTTTATTGCTGTTAACTGCGGAGCTATTCCTCAGAGTTTGGTCAGCAGCGAATTGTTCGGCTATGTGGACGGGGCATTCTCAGGTGCTAAAAGAGGTGGATCACCAGGAAAGTTTGAAGCAGCTGCCGGGGGGACACTTTTTCTTGACGAGATCGGTGATATGCCGCTTGATTCCCAAGCCTCTTTATTAAGAGTTCTGCAGGAACGAAAAATAACCCGGGTTGGAGATTATAAAGAAATTCCAGTAGATATCAGAGTTATC
>CAZVFJ010000482.1:0-1574 GCA_964625825.1 uncultured Leptospirales bacterium
GGATGTTTGCATGCCGGACATTGCTGAGGAGCTTTTTCCCCTTCATGAATATATCCGCAGTTTCTGCATTTCCAGATCTGCTTTCCATCTTTCTCGAAAACCTTTCCATTCTCGAGGTTGTCATAAAGCTTTCTGTATCTTGCTTCGTGAGCTTTTTCAACAGTTGCAATCAATTTAAAAGTTAATGCAATTTCTTTAAAACCTTCCTCTTCGGCTATTTTGGCAAATTCAGGGTAGAGTTCTCCCCACTCCTCGTTCTCTCCGTCAGCCGCTGCTTTAAGGTTTTCAAGAGTTGTTCCTATGACACCTGCCGGGTAGGATGCAGTGATTTCAACCATCCCCCCTTCAAGATATTTAAAAAAAAGTTTAGCATGTTCTTTTTCATTAAGAGCTGTTTCTTCAAACATTGCTGCTATCTGCTCAAGCCCCTCTTTTTTAGCAGCGCTTGCAAAATAGTTATACCTCATTCTTGCCTGTGATTCACCGGCAAATGCTTTTAAAAGGTTCTGTTCTGTTTTTGTTCCTTTTATTAATGCCATTATTATTCTCCTTTTTTATAATTTATTTTTTAATAATTTTAATTAAAGACGCTCAAAGTTCCCCTTATCGGTACCGCATACCGGGCATTGCCATGAATCAGGGAGATCTTTAAATTCTGTTCCTGCCGGTATTTTCCCTTCAGAGTCACCCTCAACAGGATCGTATATATATCCGCATATAAGGCATTTATATTTTTCAGATTCACCTTTTTTCCCCTGATTTTTATCAGGATTTATATAAGTAGGGGCGTTTTGGGGAGCTTTTCCTTTTCGTTCCTCCCTGTAGTATGAATAGGTTAAAGGCTCACCATCCTCCAGAAGCTCATTATTTACAATTTCAGCTGTAAAAAGAAGGTGTGTACCTACATCAATTGATTGTACCACTTTGCACTCAAACCATGCAAGTGTATCATCGGTCACTATAGGTGCTCCTGTTGATCCTGTTATAAATCCAACCCCTTCAAATTTGTTAATATCCTTACCGCTCTTGTAACCAAAGGTTGAGATCAGTGACTGGTCTGTATTTCTTTTAAGAACTGAAATTGAAAAAGCCATGTTTTCATTTATGAGGGAAGCTGTGTAATTATTTTTACTGCAACAGATTGCAAATTGTGCAGGTTCAGCTGTTACCTGAAAAACAGTATTTGAAATGTAACCGCTTTTTTTTTCAATGTTCCCTGCGCTTACAATATACAGCCCGTATGAAATTTTAAAAAAAGCCTCCAGTTTTAATTCAGACTCTGTCATGTCATCTCCTGTAATAAAGATGTGTTGTAGTTTTCAGTTATTCTATATATTTCTAAGTCATTTATAAAATATACAAATTAATTTCAAGCATTTTTAATAATAATAACGATTATTAATAAGATTTTTACAAAACCTTACTATGCAGATATTAAATTGTCTATTTTTAACCGAAAACAATCTGTTCTTATTAAAAAAATGACTTGAGTGCTTTATTTTCCAGTGTAACCCGGTGAGAATTAACAGAGTATCTATGCCTATATAAATCCGCGGCAGTTTCTCTGCCGCGGA
>CAZVFJ010000483.1:0-1572 GCA_964625825.1 uncultured Leptospirales bacterium
TGTCCGGTTTCTGCTTGAACTTTGAAAGGCCATGGAGAACAGTCGTCATCTCCTGTTTGGACTTTTTCAGCTAATGTATTAGCAATCTTGACAGCTGTATCGAGGTACTTTTGCTTTCCTGTTTTCTTATATAACTTTACCAGTTCCCAACCAAACGAGCCGGCTTTGTCGGGCTGTGTGTAACCTTTGCCTATTATCATATCTCCGTTATACTCTCCTGAATGAATATCACAATTGTACGGGTATGGAATATTTGCCCAGGAACAGGAACTGTCACTCATTGAGTGGGCAATATAATAATCTGCGATATAACACATATTTTCGATGATTTCATGCTTCCCGGTATAATTATAGAGCAAGTCCCATGATGATAAGGCCATGTTAAACTGGTCGCCACCAAGCCCTCGCATATCATGATTCGGACGCCAAACCTGGTGGTTCATATAATATTTTATCCCGTTGGAATCAAGCTCCATCTTGTCCCAAAAATCCCATACCAATTTAACTATAGTATCGTAGGACTGCCCCAGATCTGATGAATACCAGGGAAGAATAGCCCCTTTTGCATCAAGGCGAACCGGATGATAAATTATTGAGTCTCCAATAACTGTATCCTTGCTATAATAAATCCAGTCGTCATTAATCTTACGGCAGAATGTTGCCTTTCTTTCGCATCCAGAAAAAACCATGAGAATAGTGAAAAACCCTATAAATAATCCAATATATATTGTCTTTATTTTCATTTGTTTTAAACTAACAATTAATTTATTTATTTTTTCCATAATCATTTAAATATTTAGTTATCGATTTAATATAGTCACATATAAATGCTTTTCATGGGAAACAAGAAAAATACTAAAATGAAAAGAACCAAGTTCCTTTTGCATCCTATGTTTCCCGGCTAATTCAGGTATAATCTCTTTACCCTAAAAATCATTTACAGGACAAGAATGAATTTTTATATTTAATCTGTGTTTATTTGTTCCTTTACGTTAACACTTAAACAGTGTTGAAAGGAGAACGATAAGACTTTCGAAAAAGTGATCCAAAAGTCTTATCTTTAATAACTTATAAAAAACTAATAACCGGGATTTTGAATTAATAGTTCATTCTTGTTCATCTCATCCCTCATTATAGGGAAAAAATATGCCTTATCAAGCCAGCTTCTTTCCTGAATTACAATTGGTTTAATAGTAGGAATTGTGGCTGTAGTTTTATCCTCGGTAAGCTCATATCTAACATCTACACCAGTCGCATCAATATTATATGCTTCAGGTCCTATCGCCCAGCGGCGAACATCGTAAAACCGGTTATCCTCAAATGCAAGTTCAATCCGCCTTTCGTGGCGGTAACGATCGCGCAATGCATCCCCTGATTCTGTGATGTCGGGCATGCCGGCTCTTTTTCTGATCATATTGATATAAGTACGTGCTTCTCCATCTTCGCCCAATTCAATGCATGCTTCGGCATAATTGAGCAGTATTTCGGCATACCTGAAAAACCGCCAAGGTGAATCTTGCCCGGTAAACCGGCCATCAACTGAAGGACCCGACGGCCACGGTGGCCTACCAC
>CAZVFJ010000484.1:0-1557 GCA_964625825.1 uncultured Leptospirales bacterium
AGAATATTGAAGACTACCTCTCTTTCCCTGAAGAGATGTTCGGTTCAGGTGAATTCTTCGCACTCAATGTATCTGGTGATTCTATGATTGATGGTGGAATTTTTGATAAAGATATAGCCATCATTAAAAAACAGAATACAGCTAATAACGGAGAAATTGTCGCGGCCCTCCTTGAAGATGAGGCTACGTTAAAAGTTCTGCAAAAGACTTCTGAATCGGTCAGGCTTCTCCCGAAAAATTCAGCTTATAAACCGATTGAAGGGAAAGAATTTACCATTCTTGGTAAACTCGCTGCTATATTCAGGACATACTGATCCTTTTTTATTTGACACAGCTGATCCGGCACTGTTAAAGTTCAGGCTGTTGCCGGTTCTGATATATGAAAAAATTTTTTATTATTATAACATTTCTTCTTATCCCGTGGATTAATCTCTCCGCAAAACCTGTTGCCGGTGTTACATCGATCTCATGGAACACGGCCAGAGCTATGACAATTGCATCCCTTATTGAAAAACACACAATTGCCATTATAAAACAAAACTCATCTTTCGATACAATTGACCCGGGAATCATTAACAGAGAGCTCTCAAAATTCAGCTGCTTTGATGAAAAATGTATAACTTCGTTCGCAAAAAACGCAGATATAAACCTGATAATTAATGGAGATGTAGAGGACAGAGATAATTACCTGAACATAACTCTCAGATCATATGGAATAAACAGAGTTATGAACAGCCAGCTCGTATATTCCTGCAAAGTAAAAATTCCAATGGATATTCCTTCCGGCGCAAGGGAACTAAGCCTTATTTGTGAAGAACATGCCGCCCTTTTCATTTCCCGCACCTTTGCATCTTTTAAACACGATATTGCAATAAAACAATCAGGAAATTCATATATTGCATCAACTACACTTACGCTTAACGGAAAATTTACCCTCTACCGTAAGAACAGCAGCGGCAATATAATATGCCTTGGAGAGATAGTACTAACAGATAGCCGAATTAAGGAACCTTCAGATAAACCTTTACCCGATGATTCATTCATCATACTCCAGTATAAAGATCAGTCTGCCTTAATAAAAAAATATTACGACAACAGAAAAAAAGAGATCGTTTTCCACGATAAACCATTTAAGGATACACTATACATTGCCGCTCTTACACCATTTGCCAGTGCGACAATGCCTGTGGCATCACCCTTTCTCGGATACTATATGAATGACGATTGGGCCGGGCTTGGACTCTGGATGGTAAATACCTCTCCATACCTTTATATGGAAGCACGCGGGCTATACAACTCACCTTCGCGTCTGAGAGATAACAGAGAGGATATATCAAGAGATGACAGGGCAATGTATTATTTCGGATGGTATATGGCAGCAGCCGGAGGCCTCCCACTCTTCATCGATTCATATGCCCATACATACCTTAAACGCGCCGCATACTATTCAGGGGATACAAGACTTCTAGGTAATGATATAACAGCCGTTTATCTCTCCCTTGTAAGCAACGGAGGCGGGATGTTCTACAGGGGCTACAGGGGATGGGGTTATTTCTA
>CAZVFJ010000485.1:0-1552 GCA_964625825.1 uncultured Leptospirales bacterium
GGCAAAGCCAGGCCCCAAGAAAGGATGAATTAAGTGTTATGTCCCCTGAATTCCGATGGGAAAGGGTTCCCTGCCGATGGTGCCGATTTTGTATTCTATTCCATCACGAAAATATGGGGATATTGACATATTCTTAAACTCCTTTTATCGGAATTAATTATTTTATGTTTGAAACATCATCTATGTTTTTAGCCTAATTAAATTTGACAAAAGTATTTTTGTCATATTATTAGTTAACAATACGAGACGGTTTCTCTGGTATCATTTTAAATTCAACATGCAAACGTTCTGCTTCATACTTCAAATCCTTTGGCCAATTTTCAATTGTTTTCGGTGCAGAAGGTAAATATAGAATTTGCTTTTGTTTGCCATCCCGAACTGTAAATATATGTAAGCTAGTAGAGATTATCCCAAGCAATTCTCCATCCGGTGAAATAGCTGCGGCATTTACAGAACCACCACTCCCTACAAGCCGGTGATTGCCATCTGTGGAATAGAGATAAAATTTCCCCGATTCAGACTTTTCATAGATCAGCGTGGAGCCGTCTTTGCTCAAAAGGGGTTTTTTGGCAAAAGTTTTCGGAGGAAAATGATAGGGGCGCGGGATCATCTCTTTGCCTTTCATTACGACAACACCAATGATATTCATGCCCTTGCGACCCAACTCGATCATCTTCTCTTTGAATTTATCTGCATCGGAGAACGATCTTATGCCATCAAACACACTTGGAAGTTCCCCGAAATAAATGAATCTTTCATCATCAGGGAAATAGGTCAGGTTCCCCATGTAGAAATATTCAAAAAATGTCAGTCGCGTTTGCTTGCCCGTTGCCAGATCAACTTCCCAAGCATCATAGTTCGCGGCGGGTGTTCTGCCACTCTCGCGTATGCGCGCCGCACAGGCATAGAGAATTTTCTTTCCGTTATGTGAAAAGGCGGGATATAGCTTTGCGCCGAGGCCGGTGGTGATTTTTTTTAAGTTCTTGCCGTCGGAATCCAAGATGGCTATCTGCATCTCACCCAAATCAAGCCCACCGGTAAATTTAACGGGAATAACGGAAAAAGCAATTCTCTTGCCGTCATAGGAGTATTTGCCCATCGTCCAGCGCTCATTTTTTGGAGATTGGTAAGCGGCGAGTTCCCCTGTTTCCAGATCATAGATCTGTATCTGGCAGCCGTCGTTTTTGCAGCGGTCAAATACAACCTTCTTCCCATCATGGGAAAAACTTAAATTACTTATGGTATCTTCTGATTCTCGCATGGCAAAACAACCTCCTGTAAATGTCATCACGTTTATAAAAATGAATACTGTTATGCAGCACAAAGCTGCCTTTTTTATCGATGTCCGTAAATCTGTTGTGGATATCAAACGAATAAATCTGTTTATTTTTGTACTATTGCTTTTTCTCATGTCGCTACCCTCCTCATATTTTCTTGCTGTGAAAACCTTCGCCATGTATTTTGATGTTTTAATTTCTTTTTAAGGGGAATAATTTTTGGCTCATGGGGACGCCCCTAAAATACTAAGTTTCTATTTATTCCAGTAACTGAT
>CAZVFJ010000486.1:0-1551 GCA_964625825.1 uncultured Leptospirales bacterium
TAAAGAAGATGGCGATCTTTTTAAAGTTAAGGTTACTTCTGCTGAAGGTAAACAATTGTCAATTACAACAAGGGATGGTAAGGTTCGTTTTCCTAAAAGATCCTGGGGAAAATTAGTTAAACACTATCAGGATGACAAAATAAAGATTGAGATATTTTCGGAAAGCAATGCAAAAAGTCTGATAAAGTTTAATCCCATCTACCTGTATGTAGCTAAGGAACCAATTGACCCATATCTGTGTTATCGGTTGCTCTACCCTGGATATGAAACCTATTTACAGATAAAAATCATACAAAGGAATGTCGAGAACTTCAAAGAAACATCTTTGATTGAAAATCAATTACTTAAGTACAATTGCGTAAATTGTCATTCATTAAACCTTAACAATCCCGATAACTTCCTGATTCATGTTCGAGGAACAGTAGGTGGTACCTATTTTTATGATGGTAAAAATATTACCAAAACAGATCTGAAAACTAAAGAGTTGACTTCCGGTGCAGTTTATCCAGCCTGGCATCCGTCTGGAAAATATATAGCTTTCTCTTCAAATAATATTATCCAGAGTTTTCATGAGTCAGCTCATAATAATATTGAGGTTACTGATCTGACTGCTACGCTTATTTTATATAATATCGGGAAAAATGAAATATTATCTATCAGGGATAACGATTCTGGAAATTATATGGAAACCTTTCCAGAGTGGTCACCCGATGGAAAATTCCTTTACTTCTGCAGAGCAGACCAGTTTGTCGAAGGTTCAAACTTTAAAAATATCAGGTATGATCTTGTCAGAAAAGCTTTCAATGAAACATCAATGTCTTTCGGTAAAACGGAAGTTGTCTTCAATGCCCGGGAAATAAATAAAAGTGTCTCTTTTCCCAGGATTTCTCCCGACGGTCAATTTCTGGTTTTCACCCTTCATGATTATGGCAATTTCTCTATATGGCATAAAGAGGCGGATTTATATCTGCTTAGCCTGAAGGATGGAAAGACTAGTCGAATGAGACTGAACAGCTGTGAGTCTGAGAGCTATCATTCCTGGTCATCTAATGGCAAGTGGCTGGTCTTCAGCAGTAAAAGAGGAGACGGGTTGACTGCCAGACCATATTTTGCCTATTTTGGCTCACCTGACAGCATCGGAAAACCATTTGTATTACCCCAGAGAGATCCAACACTTTACACACGGTTGCTAAAAACATATAACAAGCCTGAGCTCATGTATGACAAAATTGATTTTCGCCCCCGCGATTTTGAAAAAGTGGCAAAGAAGTCAGCTGTTAAGGCAAAATGGGTTGACAATGGTAAATGATCTAATCTTTTTGATGCCTTCCAAAAGAAACAGATATAATTAAATGGACAGAAGAGGTACAGAGAAAAATGAAACCAGACAGAAAAAAGTTCTTTATCAATCTATTGACGGAGAATTAAATATATTTTTATTATTAATTACCCTATTTGTTTGTTCCTTCCTTTATTTCTACTTATTCGGGAATTATATATTTTTCTACCAGGAAAACCTGTCATTGTTTGTATTTTCAGGTGAATATCTTC
>CAZVFJ010000487.1:0-1549 GCA_964625825.1 uncultured Leptospirales bacterium
GCGGTCCCACCCCTTGCAACAGAAAGTAAAGAAATAATAAAAATATCTTCACCGGAAAAAATACCGGGAAACAACCAACTCCATTCGCAACAAGGGGTTGCAACCCCTTGTTACGAATGATCTCACTGGAAAACGTATATAAATCAGTATCCACAAAGATACTTGACGGAGAGAGTGAAAGTGATTAAACTGAATAAACTTGACACTGGAAAAAGATTTAAAAAAAATATGTCGGATTTATGATGAATTATAAAAAAATAATATATACCGGGCATTGCATACAGAAAATTTTTGAACGGGGAATAGAACCTGACGATATTGAACTCTCAATAAAGACGGGAGAATTAATAGAAGAATATCCGGATGATAAACCATATCCAAGTTTTTTATTGTTAAATTATATTGATAAAAAAGCTATTCATGTAGTTGCTTCATTCGACAAAGAGCATGAAACAATATATCTGATAACTGCTTATTATCCGGATATTAAAATATGGGATGAAACATTCAAGATCAGGAGAAAAAGATGAACTGTGTAATTTGTAAGCATTCAGAAACATCAGAAGGTTTTGCCACAGTAGTACTGACAAGAGGTGGCTCAACCATTATTATAAAAGATGTCCCTGCACAGGTTTGCAGTAATTGTGGTGAATACTATCTCTCTTCTGAAATGACAAAAAAAGTATTCAGAATTGCAAACGAAGCAGTTAAAAAAGGAGCTGAAATAGAAATTATAAAATATGCTGCTTGATGTATTTTTGCAATGCTTATATAATCTGCTGATTACGCTGATGCAACCTGCCGGAAGGTAACTTGCAGTAAAGGTTAAACGCAGGTATCAGTTGTTCCCGTGTCCAGTTATTTCTCGCCATGATTTTATATCATCATAGCGGAAGAACCGGTTTGTCAAATTCTATTTTATGATGCAAAAATTCAGGATAGAATAAATCCACTGAACCCCGGAGCTTACAGGACGTAAGCGACTGGCGAAAGAGACAAGGATGTCTCTTTGAGCCTGCAAGAGTATTGGTAAAGCAAGACCTCGGAATATATCTGTTACAAATAATATTATCACGCAAAAAGTTCTGGCTGCACAAAGAAGCCGCTCCGGCACCTGAGGAGTAAGGCACTCTGCCGCCTGAAGAGCCGCCGGGCGACAGGCCAGGACGGCCTTAGTGTGGAACGCTGACAGGATGTCAAAAAAGCGTTCCACTTTCGCGAAGGGGTGGGCGGTCCCACCCCTTGCAACAGAAAGTAAAGAAATAATAAAAATATCTTCACCGGGAAAAATCCCGGGAAACACCTTCCTCCAACAAAAAAGTTTTAAAAATCTCCTTCCAGGATCGTATATGAATTAACAATCCGTAAAGATACTTGACTCAATATAGATGTGTGGATAATGTTATATTTATGCGGGTAAGAGGTGATCAATGAATAGATATACAATCCTTGTTAAATCAGATAAATTAAAACATGTAATCCCTATTCCGCCTGAATTTGAAAATAGAGAACTGGAAGTTATTATTAAACTTCCTGAAAAAAAGAAGTT
>CAZVFJ010000488.1:0-1528 GCA_964625825.1 uncultured Leptospirales bacterium
TTGACTTTAAACTTATTAGCCCTCTATCATCTATACTCTTACAATCATCCGGGCACTATCACTCATAGAGGGCTCATGCCTTTTCTTGCTCCCTGCCCTCTGCCCCCAGCTCCCTGCCTCACGCCTAAAGGCTCACACCTTTTTAAAGAACTGCCCGATTTTCCCCAGGTTCTTAGCAGCCAGCACGAACAAAGGATTTGGAAGTCCGTGTTTTTTAATTATACGGTAGTCTTCGGATGATTTCCGGATTATATTACTAAGGCTTCTGTTGCTTTCACCTCCGGTTCTCATTATTGTTATCAGGACCGGGAGGTATTCAATTTTCAGATCTTTTTGTTTGAGGAAGCGAAGCATGAGATCGTAGTCCGAGGATATCCGGTAGCTTAGGTCAAACAGACCAAATTTTTTATAAACCTCCTTTTTGATGAACATAGTTGGGTGAGCAGGCATCCATCCTTTTGAAAGAAGAGATAAATCAAAAGGCCGGCTCTTCCAGTTCCTTATGGGTTTTTCAATGTTTTCCCGGCTGACATATGTAAGATCTCCATAGACTATATCTGCATCTTTTTCAAGAAACTTGTCACAGACCTGTTCGATGACAGTATCGGAAGAAAAAACATCATCAGAGTGCAGCAAGCCGATTATGTCACCTTCAGCAAGTTCTATCCCTTTGTTCAGAGCGCTGTAAATACCTGTATCCTTTTCTGATACTATCCTGGTAACCCTGTTAGCTAGAGAGCTTATAACCTCCAGAGTGGCATCCTGTGATGCTCCGTCAATTATAATATGTTCAATATTAAGGTAAGACTGGTTGCAAACTGAAGCGATGCAGTCTGCAATTGTTGAGACACTGTTGTAGGTAGAAGTTATAATTGAGATTTTCACTATCAAATCTCGTAATGAAAATTTTCCCTTATATAAGTTTTGATTTTTTCCCTGTCGTTGCCGCAAGCCTTCTTCACTTCCCAGATGCGGGCATCAACCAGTGTCCGGTACCACCAGCCCTGGAGGAAGTGCCAGAGAAATCCAGCTTCTCCGTCAAGGAATCCCAGACGAATGAAGTAGCGATAGAAAAAGTAGGCAAATGAGCGAAAGAAAAGGGGCATTCTCGCATATCTGTTTTTGACCGAACGTTTAGTTGCGGCCTGGCCTCCAATTTTAGTATTGGTCTTGTCATGAACGTCTGAGAGCAGGTTAAACTCCACATCCAGCAGATCAATTGCTTCCCTCGTTGCGTAGCCATTATGTTTTTGAGTCCACCAGCCTATATCATTAAGGTTATGGTCAATAAAATCGTTCTGGAATTCAACTGTATTCCCTTGGTTAAGTGTAATATGTTCATCCATGAATCGTTGTTCACAGCGTCCATGGTTGTATCTGAAGATCCGCAGAAGCTTAACCGGATAAACGCCATGCTTTACCCATTTATTGAAGAAGACATGTCGTCTTTTCAGGATAACACCAGACACATCATCAGTTAATGCATCAAGTTTTTCTTTTATTTCTTCTACTAATTCAATGGTCAGAT
>CAZVFJ010000489.1:0-1521 GCA_964625825.1 uncultured Leptospirales bacterium
GGAAACTCAATCCCCGTGACAGGATGGGGCTTCTCCTCGCATGCTGTTCAGACTGTATAGGCGCGGTATCAGTAAATCAGGTTACGGAAGCTGAAAATGAATAGCTCCATATGCCTCCACTGTTACAGCCCTTTATCCGGGGGGGATAATCTTTTTCACGGCAAATGCGTAAAGAAATTTTTCCATCTGAATGTTCAGCCTGAATTACCATACGACATGGAGGAGCTTAGTAAACTTGCTGAAAATATTATAAAGAGCCGGATAACAATCCCCGGAGTACAGCCCAAGATATCTATACATCTTGAAACCGGCAGCGGCCGTAACCGTTTGACAATAGTGGGCCTATGGGGGAGATATATACTGAAACCTCCTGTGGGGCACTACCCTCACCTCCCTGAAAATGAAAGCCTCACCATGAAATTAGCTGAAGCTGCGGGGATCAAAACTGTTCCGAATTCACTTATACCTCTTAAGACCGGAGAACTCTGCTATATAACTGAGAGAATAGACCACACAGAGGACGGGAAAAAGATCCGAATGGAGGATTTGTGCCAGATCACAGGGAGGCTCACAGAACATAAATATAGCGGATCGTACGAACAGATAGCCGGCGCTCTTAAAAAATATTCAGACAATCCCCTCTTTGACATAACTGAACTTCTGAAAGTGCTGCTCTTCTCTTTTGTTACAGGGAACGGAGATATGCATCTAAAAAATTTTTCTCTAATTGAGAAAGAGGGTTTCATAACACTGGCCCCCTCTTATGACCTCCTGTCAACCAGGCTGGTTATTTCAGAGAAAGATGATCCTGACGAGATGGCCCTCACTCTGAACGGGAAAAAAAGAAAGATTGGCAAAAATGACTTCTATCTTTTTTCAAAAAACGCGGGGCTCACAGAGAAGCAGTTCAGCAATATTTTCGAAGAGATTATAGAAGCAGCAGACAGGATGCAAACTCTGGCAGATAAAAGTTTCCTTCCGGAGAATCTTAAAGAGGAGTATTATTCAATAATTACAGGCCGTTTTAATCGGTTAAAGAACGGAAGTTGAAAAAAACTCGCCTCTTTTTTATAATAAAATGTAAAAATATCGCTTACTTTTCTATCTATAACTATGAAGGAGATTTAAACTGCCCTGTCTAACTCATCCCTGAATTTCAGGAAGTCATCCAGTCTTGTGGTGATTATCGAATAAAGAATTTCAGGATCAATCTGCTCATACTCATGAACAATGAGATTTCTTAACCTGACCATTGACCTGTATGGTTCGGCAGAAGAAATGACACCCAGAATCTGAAGTTTATCTATAGCTTCACCGGCCCCGGCGGCAGGGCCGGCATTCTCAATTGCGATAATACGTTCCGCAATATCTATCATTATTTCAGCGCAGACCTGAAGGGCCCGCTCTGTCATTGAGCGGATTACCCAGTCATTTTCAAATTCAGCAAACGACAAATTCTGAGTATGCCTCCGCAGCTTCTGTACCTGGTCATCAAGGAGAGCAAGCTTCCTTTGAATTACA
>CAZVFJ010000490.1:0-1516 GCA_964625825.1 uncultured Leptospirales bacterium
GAACGCGCTGTCCGCAAAAGCCTTTCTTATTTATAAGGGTTTATTGGAAAATAATAAAATTTAATTTTATCTTTTTTATATCAGCAGTTTGTATAAAAATCTGTAAATAGAATGTTTATTATATGAGTAATAAATTATTATTGCGTAAAGTTGATGAACATTATAAATAAGAAGTCTACTGAGTGCGTAAAACGGGAAGAAAAAGATGATTTTTGTAATTAATGAAAAGAATCCTCAGGCGAGACTGATCAACAAGACTAAGGAGGTTCTTGAGGGAGGTGGTATTATTATTTTCCCCACAGATACTGTATATGCTTACGGGTGTGATATAAAAGACAAACGGGCCATTGAGAGGATATACAGACTAAAAAAAATGGATAAAAAGAAACCACTTAGCTTTATTTTTACAGATATATCTGAAATTTCGGAATATGTGAGAAATGTATCTGATGATGCATTCAAAATCATGAAGAAATCGTTCCCGGGACCTTATACCTTTATTTTTAAGGCGTCTAAACTCGTGCCGAGTATTGTTGTTACGAATCAGAAAACAATAGGCGTGCGAATTCCGGATCATAATATCGCCCTGGATATTGTAAGGGCTCTGGGAAGGCCAATACTTGCAACGAGCGTTTTTAACCTCTCCGGAGAATATCTTATTGATCCCAGGGAACTTGAAAAGGTCTACAGGAATGAGGTTGATCTTGTTATTGATGCTGGCCCTAAACCTGCTGAACCGTCTACAGTTGTGGATTTGTCTGGAGATACATTTGAAGTATTAAGAGAGGGAAAGGGAGAATTATTCTTTACATAACTTAAACCTGGTTTTAAAAGGATTCTCATCAGACAATAATTTTTCTGATAATTAATAGAAAAAAATATATTGTTATATAAACATATTTTCTGCAAAAGGAGCAATAATAATGGCGGAAGGATTAAGAAGTTTTTTAATAGTTGTAAAAGCGATACTTATATATATCAGTCTCGGGGCACTTGTAGCCTTTATTTTTTATAATATGAAGAGACGGGATCTTTTTGGAGGATACATTGGCGGACTTGTTGTCGGTGTGATTGGAGCATTAATCGGGGGGCTTGTTCTTGATAGAATTTTTTATGATATTTTCGTGATTCTCCTTGATTTTCTCTCCCGTGGTGCCGGTGTAAATATAATTGCAGGTTTTATTGGGGCATATTTTTCACTTTATATTATGAACCGGCTGAACCATGACAGGGAGAGGAAAAAATACTGAAAATACCCGGAAACCGGTGAGTGATGAAACTCAGGATTCCATTAATTCTGCTTCTTATCCTGCTTATCTCTTCAGCCGGAGATGACCTTTTTGCTGCAAAAAGAAGAATGCTCGGGCCGAATATTACTATGTCCTGGGCATCATCATACCTCGCCATTGATTCGGCGTCTGTAGCAGTTCAAAATAATGCATCCTGGTCTTATGCATCTGCAACAGGATGGTTTTTTGATTACATGATAAATCCGTATATATCTTTCAGAACCGAC
>CAZVFJ010000491.1:0-1516 GCA_964625825.1 uncultured Leptospirales bacterium
CTTTGCCCTCTTCCTCGGGAGTGAACTCCTGGCCGCGGTAGGCCGCGATGGCCTTCTGGAGGGCTTCCATGCCCATGACGCTGCAATGCATCTTCGCCTCGGGCAGCCCTTCCAGGAACTCGGCGATGTCGTCGTTCGTGAGCCGCGCGGCCTCGTCCAGCGTCATGCCCTTGACCATCTCGGTCAGGGCGCTGGAACTGGCAATGGCCGACGCGCAGCCGAACGTCTGGAACTTCGCGTCCACGATCCGCTCGTTGTCGTCGAGTTTGAGCATGAGCTTCAGCGCGTCGCCGCAGGTGATGTTGCCCACCTCGGCCACGGCGTCGGGATTGGCGATCTCGCCGACGTTCCGCGGGTGAAGGAAATGCTCCTTGACCTTCTTGCTGTAGTCCCACATAGCCCGTATGTCCTGACAATGGCCTCTCGGTCGGGTCGCCCCCTGCTGCGGCGCCCGTCAAGGCATTGTATAGCCGCAACCGCCCGCCTTCAAGCGCCGCGGGAAAGGAATGACGAAACGCACCATGGCAGCAGCCGGGCGGCGAGGGTCGCAAGCCGCTTGACAGCCCTGGGCCGGCGAGGATAATGGTTCGCGGGTGCGGCCGGAAGAATGCATTTCCTCGAATACATCCTGATCGTAGGCCGTCGAATGCGGGCATGGTGCGGTTCTGGTGGAACACGTCGAGTGACCTGTAACGCAAAGGAGGCCTCTGACATGGCGGGAAGATGGTGCGGCAAGCGGTGGGCGGCGCTCGTTCTGGGCGCCACCCTGGCGTGGGTCGGCGGATGCTCCGTCTCGGTCCAGAATCACAAGTCGGTGGTCGTCGGCGGTTCGCCGGGCGCCTGTCGCCTGGAGTTGACCGGTCTGACCAGGGCGGCCGACGGCGGCCCCATCAGCGGCTCGTGGGCGGCCCGGGGCAAGTGGGACAAGCTCTGGGGCGACGACTCTGTGACGATTCAGACGGTCTCGCCCGCCGCCGGCGAACGACCCGAGCGGGTTCTCAGTCGCACCGTGACCGCCGACAGCTTCGACGGCACGCTGCCACGGCGCTCGGCGGCTCCCGACAAGCCCAACAGCTTCTCGCTGGCGCGCGGCGCCGGCGTGCTGCGGTTCGACGCCGACCCCGACGGGAAGCCGTGGAAAGGCCCATTCCGCCTGGAACTCGATCCGGCCTACGCCGCCGAGGCGGCGTCGCTCGTCAGCGGGGAGCTGACGCCCGAGCACTGGATGGCCTTCGTCGTGGACGATGTTCGCATCGAGGATCTGCGACAGTTCCGGAACGCCGTCGTGACCCTGACGGCCGACGACGCGTTGCGGGCGATCCATGCCGGCCTGACGCCCGACTACATGGCCGCCCTTCGCGACGCGGGCTACAGCCTCACGCTCAGCGAGTTGATCGACATGAAGAGCCAGGGCGTATCGGCGGACTATGCTGTCAGCATGAAACGTGCCGGGTACGATTTCACCGCCAAGGAACTCGTCCACCTCAAGTGGCAAGGCGTCACGACGAGCTATGCC
>CAZVFJ010000492.1:0-1505 GCA_964625825.1 uncultured Leptospirales bacterium
TGTCTCTCTCAGCAACGAAATGGACATTACTTCTTTACTACAAGTCATGTCAATAAAATTTCATACCACCTCCTTTAAAATTTTATTTTTTTCAAAATCAAATGATAAAAAAAAATGATCACCGGTCCATTCTTATTTAAAATAAAAATAATCTCTGATTATATCAGGAGATATAAAATTAATAAAAACTGGCGGCTTTGACTTTATTTTTCAAAAAAACCTCTCTTCATATACAGATCAATATATTCGCACAGCTAATCCATGTCAAAAAAACTTCCTGTCTGTTAAACAGGCAATTTTTCTACTCTACAGAAACAGAACCTGCTAAAAAATTTTCCCGGAGCCTGATATGGAGAACAAAAAATATAAGATGATGCCTGGAAATTAATACGCTTTATTGTACAATATTTAATTATTGTTAATCCTTTAAATGAACTGCGACAATCTCCAGACTTTTTCTGAATTATACCGGCTCAGGTAAAAATAACCGTCTCCCGGATGGTTTAGAGTTTAATTATACGAAAAAACTACATTGTAAATAAAAATTTACTTTATAAATCAGAGAGATCACAAATAAATATAAAAAAATATATATATAATATTAGAAGAAGCTGTTAACTTATGGCAGATACCAATTCACTCTGGAAGAAAATCTTTTCGCGCTATGAAGATGCCGATCTATTTACCCGCACCACTACAAAATTTTTATTTATGATGATGATGATATTTTTCACAGGGATGCTTCTGAGGTTTTTTCTTGAATCAGGAAAGTACGGTCTCCTGAAAGCTTTTATAACAAGCGGGACATCATGTATTACTGCCGCCTTATCAATATTTCTGATTATAAAAGGTCACGCCCGTTTATCTGCGGGGCTGGTCGTAGTGATGCAGATGACAATTATCTTTTTATCAGGCATGGCCAAAACACCGCAGTTATTCCTTGTTACCGGGGTTTTCTTCTGTTATCCGACAATAATGCTGGCAGTAATTTATACTCCGGCTGCTATGCATATATCAACCCTGATAGCATCTCTTACCATGTTCATCCTGAACATGATTCGCTTTTGTCGTGCCGGAGGGGCCTCATCCATTTTCAACGATATCATCTTCAGCGGCACAATCACCACGTTCATCTCTCTTATCCTTGTATACCTGCTTGCGTATATAGCGATGCGTAGTCTGCACACCGCTCTCCAGATAAGTAATGATGAAGTGGTTAAAAGCACTGAAAAAAATAACCGGATTACAATGCTCATGGAGGCTATCAAACAGTCGCACAATGGCCTCACGGCTTCAATCAACAACACAGACCAGGCCATCTCAGGAATTTTTACGAATATACAGACAGAAGCAGCCACTATCGAGGAACTCGTCGCATCTATCGAAGAGATATCATCCAGCACATCAAGCATAGAATAGACAATCATTTCACAGAGCAATTCCGTAAACTCATTAAGCGGAAGCATAACCCAGCTTTCGGAAATGATAGACTCTCTCCAGATATT